>JBAPOM010000227.1:0-5704 GCA_049279635.1 Candidatus Acidiferrales bacterium | reverse complement strand
TCAAAGTGGAGAATCGGAAGATTCGCGAAATTACGGCGGTGATTGTGACGGGGACTTATAAGGCGCCGACCGGCTGGGAATAGCCTGCAAAGTGGATTCGGCGGGTAGGCGCTCTTCTCTCTCTTAGTTCATTCGCGAATCAGAACGGGCGCGTGTCCGGCGAAAGAGAAGCCGAAGCGGCGCGGCACATGAGTCCACGAGTTCCTTCGCTACCCAAATCGGCCCGACAAGAAAATAGACCACGCCCTGGAAAAACGCGGGTTTGTTGCCCTCGATTCGATGGCCGGCGAAGAGAAGTATCCAGCCGCCGACGAAAAGGGAAAGGCCGATTCGCCAGTGCGTCAGCGCCAGCAGAACGATTCCCGCCAGAATCACCGGGATTCCAATGCCGTGGAGCAGCTTATTCCACGGGTTGGTGTGCTCGTGATCGTACTGCGACATGTACCGATTCAAAGAGACCATCGCGCGCCTCCCAGCTTTTCAAGTTTACGACTCGACCGAGCGTGTAACTATAGATCAAAACGCGGGCGGCGGCATATTGCTTCGAGCGTTACCCTATGGTTATATGGCTGGCACGCGTCGCGTTGCGGCGTCATCCGGAGGCATCCGTGGAGACTGTCGATCTCAGGCCGCTCAGCCTAGGCGAGCTTCTGGACCGCACGTTCAGCCTTTACAAGAAGCACTTCTGGCTTTTCGTGGGCATCATGGCGATTCCCTCGGCATTCATGATTCCCGCGAATATTCTGATCCTTAGCTTTCAAGGCTCGTTTATGAATATTTCTCCGGGCCGCCCGCCCGTACTTCCCTCGCCGGGATACATCGCTGGTGTGTTTCTGGGCTATTTCGCTTTTGTGGGAGTCTTCCTGATCGTCTACTCGATTGCGATTGGGGCCGCGACCGGCGCGGTGGCGGATGCCTACCTCGGGCGGCCGTCGACGGTTCGCGGGGCCTATGCTCGAATTCGAGCGAAATTCTGGAAGCTGATCGGGGTCGCCTTCAATATTTTTCTGCGAGTTTTCGGCATCCTTTTGCTCATCCTATCGATCGCGGTTGGTATCGCTGTGGCAATCGCGTTTGCCAGCGGAATGCGGGGCAGCCCTAATCCTATCGTTGTGGCCGTGATGCTTCTCCTCTTTTTGTTCGTCTACGTCGCAGCGCTGGTTTTTTGCGTTTGGTTCGCGCTGCGTTACGCGGTTTCAATTCCCGTGCTGATGATCGAAAACCTGGGAGTGCTGGATACAATCCGCCGAAGCGTTTCTCTGACGCGCGGACGCCGGGGGCACATTTTCCTGGGGCTGTTGGTGGCCACGATCATTGCGTACGTGGGGAACTTCCTTTTTCAGGGACCGTTTACGATCGTCGTGATGGTGGACGTGATGCGAGGGCAGTGGCCCTTCTGGCTTGCATCCGCGTCGGCAGTGGCGGGAGCGATCGGTAGTGCGATCACTGGGCCAATTGCGCTGATCGTGACCGTTCTCCTGTATTACGACACGCGCATTCGCAAGGAAGCGTTCGATTTGCAATTCATGATTTCTTCGCTCGACCGGCCCGCGCCTGCAGCAGGAACGGTTTCTCCGGCGTGAGGCAGGTTCTCGATTGGGAACGATTTTGAAACGCGCGGCCCGGCTTTCTCTCTCACTGATCCTGTTGGCGCTTGTGGCGCCGGCGGCTTTCTCTCAATCCGGCGCGGCATCCACGCGCCCTCTCACCCTGCAGGAATATATTTCGGAGCTGGATCGCTGCTCGGCTGTCCTGAACAACCATCAAAGCGATCCTGCGGCTTTTCGCAACCTTCGCGCGACGCTGCCGGCGCAATGGACCGTCGCCGATAGCGGGCAAACCTACACGATAAGCACCGACTGGCTGACCGGTGCGCTGGTTGGGCTGCGGACCGACACGCCGGCAAACAATGCGCTGCTTACGGGAGCGCGCCAGCGGCTTGCGGCGTTGCGGGCGGCCGCCGGAAATCTTGAAGAGCAATCACGTTCGGCCAGCTTGCAGCAATCGCGCGCCCAACTGGACCATATTTTGAGCGCGAAAGAATTTCAGAATGGCCACGGGCCTTCGTGGTTCGATCTGCTGAAGGCCCGCATCTACGACTGGATCGGGCGGAAGCTCGAGTGGTTGCTGGGCCATTTTCGCCATGGACGCACGATCGGAAACGTGATCGCGTGGACGGTGATCGCGCTTGCGGCGCTTTTGCTGGCGCTCTGGGCGGTGCGCGCTTCGCTTCGCGGCGGGAAACAGACAGAGATGGATCTTGATGGCGCCGCGCGGCCGGAAGGCGGCTGGCGAGACTGGCTGCGGAACGCGCGGGCTGCGGCCGAGCGCGGAGATTACCGCGCCGCGATTCATGGAGCGTATTGGGCCGGCGTGATGCGGCTCGAAGAAGTTCATCGTTTGCCGCAGGATCGCGCGAGGACCCCGCGCGAGGCGCTGCGCCTGATCCGCCGGGAGAGCGCGGAATACGCGCCGCTCGCGCAGTTGACGCGGCGTTTCGAACTCGTCTGGTACGGCTATCGCTCGGCCACGGAAACGGACTGGAGCGACGCAATCGAGCAATTGGAGAAACTGGGATGCCTGCCTTCCTCGATGCCGGCGACCGCCGCCTCCTGATCGGCGCCGGAGTTGCGATGGTCGTGCTGCTCGTGCTGACCTTTGTGCTCGCGCCGGCGCCCGCGCAGCAATCCATCGGCTATCCCTCGAGCTATTCGCCGGAGTGGGCCGGCGCCAAGGCGGCGTTTCTGCTGCTCAACCAGCTGGGATATCACGCGGAGCGCTGGGAGCGGCCTCCGGAAGAGCTGCCCGCCGATCCGCGAGATACCATCCTGATTCTGGCCGAACCGTCCGAAGATGCGTCGAGTGAAGAACGAATGGCTATTCGCGCTTTCGTTTCGGACGGCGGACGCGTGCTCGCGCTCGGCGGCGCGGCTGCGAAATTGGCTCCGGACGCCTCGGCGAAGGAAGTGCCGAGCTGGGATTTGCAATCCAAAGCCTATTCGTCGCTGCTGCCTTCGCCGCTGACGTACGACGCTCCCGAGATCACGATGATCGCGCCGGATGAATGGACGTCGCACAAGCCGGCGCAGCTCGGGCTATACGGCAGCGCGGAGAAACCCGTCGTGGTTTCATACCATGTCGGGCGCGGCGAAGTGATCTGGTGGGCCTCGTCATCACCGCTGTCGAATGGATTGATTCGCGAGAAGAGCAATCTCGCGTTCTTCCTGAACGCGGTGGGACCTACCTCGTCGCGCGTCCTGTGGGATGAGTATTTTCATGGCGCGCGAGGTTCGCTCGCTTCGTATTTTGCAGAGACACCGCTGCCGTGGGCGGGCTTGCAAATCGGACTCGCGTTTCTCGCGGCTGTATTCACATTTTCGCGCAGGGCAGGACCGGTGCGAGTGCAGGCTGAGGAATCGCGGCTTTCGCCGCTCGAATTCGTGGAAACGCTGGGCGATCTGTATCAATCCGCGGGGGCTTCTCCGGCTGCCGTGGGGGTGGCGTATCAGCGATTCCGCACGTTGCTCTCGCGAAAACTTGGCGCGCCGACAAAAGCGAAGATTCCGGAACTCGCGCACGCGTCGTTTGGGCGATTTGGCTGGCCGGAGGCGGCGCTTCTCGATACACTCGCCCGCTCGGAGCGCGCGATGCGGAATATCAATCTCGATGAAAAAGAGGCGCTGGAGCTGGTCCGGCAGCTGCACGACTACTCGGATCGCATCGAATCCGCGCGGCACACAAAACGGGAGACGATCTGATGGAAATGAACGCGGCCGCTCTGGCCTCGCACGTGCGGAAGGAGTTCGGGAAAGTCATCGTGGGGCAGGAGGATGCGGTCGATCAGCTGTTGCTGGTCGTGATGACCGGAGGCCACGCGCTGGTCGAAGGCGTGCCGGGGCTAGCCAAGACGCTCGCCGTCAAATCGCTGGCCCACATCTTCCGGCTGCAATTTCAGCGCGTGCAGTGCACGCCCGACCTGATTCCGGCGGATATTCTGGGCGGCAATATTTTTGAGCCGTCGTCGGCAAGCTTTCGGCTGCATCGCGGACCAATCTTCACCGATCTTCTGCTGGTGGACGAAATCAACCGCATGCCGCCCCGCACGCAATCGGCGCTGCTCGAAGCGATGGAAGAACAGCAGGTGACGATCGACGGTACGAGCTACCCGCTTTCGCAATCGTTTTCCGTTTTCGCGACGCAGAATCCGGTGGAATTCGAGGGCACGTACCCGCTGCCGGAAGCGCAGCTCGACCGGTTCCTGATGAAGATTCGCATCGGGTATCCCGAGGCCTCGCAGGAGTCGGAGATTCTGTCGCGTTATCAGGGCGGGTTTGAGGCGAGGAATCTAGACCGCGCCGGGATCGAACCTGTTCCGACGGAAACGCTGCAAGCGGCGCGAGCCGAGGCCGGGCGCGTGCGCGTGGAGCCGAAGCTTTTCGAGTACATCGTTGCCATCGTCCGCGCGACGCGCAATTCGGCAGCCGTGAGCCTCGGCGCGAGCCCGAGAGCGGCAATCGCGATGATGCTGGCAGCCAAGGCTGCGGCGGCGATGGAAGGGCGCGATTTCCTGATTCCGGACGACGTGAAGAGCATCGCGCCGCCGATCCTGCGGCACCGCATGATCCTCAAGCCGGAAGCCGATCTCGAAGGCGTCACGCCGGACCAAGTGGTGGCGGAAGTGGTTGCCGGGATCGCCGTTCCCAAGTGAAATGACGGAAAAACGACTCTCCCCGGCGAATGTCGCCGCGCGGGCGCGGAGCGCCGGGCGCATGCCGGTTGCTTTCGGCCGGCGATTCTTCCTGTTTCTTTTCATGGGCCTGATGTGGATCGCGCCTGCTTGGCGCGACCCGCGCTTTCTCTACGCGCTTGCTTTGTGGGATGTGATTGCGGTGGCGCTCTGGGCTTGGGACCTGAGTCATCTGCCGAAGCCGGAGCAGATCGAAGTGCAGCGTGTTTGGAGCGAGGCGCTAGGGCTCGCGAAGCCGATGCGCGTCGCGATTGAAGTTCACAACATCAACACGTCTCGCGCTTCGATTTCCGCAAAGGTCACCGACGAGCCGCCGCAAGCTTTCTGCAACGGACTTCCGAGCTTCGAGATTTCCGTCCGGGCTGGGGCCACGGCGAGCGGATCGTACGCGATTGAACCTCGCTCGCGTGGGGACGCCACGTTCGGCGGCGTCTGGCTGCGATATTCGAGTCCGTTTCTTTTCGCCGAGCGCTGGGCGCGCGCGAGCGTGGGGCAGACCGTGCGCGTCTATCCGAATATCGAGGAGGCGCAGAAGCTTCGAATCTATCTAATCCGCAGCCGGCAGATCGAACTCGAAAAGCGGTTGAAACGCCAGCGCGGCTACGGCAGGGAATTCGAGAGCTTGCGCGAGTACCGCGCGGGAGACGAATGGCGCGACATCTGCTGGAGCGCCACGGCGCGGCGCGGCAAGCTGATCACGAAAGTCCATCAGATCGAACGCAGCCAGACCGTGTGGATCGTTCTCGACGCGGGACGCCTGCTGCGGGCGCGCGTGGATCACCTGACGAAGCTCGACTACACGGTGGAGGCGGCGCTGGGGCTGGCTCAGGTGGCTTTCTATTCGGGCGATCGCGTGGCGCTGCTTGCCTATGGCCGCAAGCCGCAGCAGCGCGTGGCGCCGGGGCGCGGGATGTCGCACCTGCGCGCCATGGTGGAAAGCCTGGCGCTGGTGCACAC
>JBAPOM010000226.1:0-2668 GCA_049279635.1 Candidatus Acidiferrales bacterium | reverse complement strand
GCGTATTGATGCGGAACTGCAAGTGCTGGTCGCGCAGATGGACGCCGTCCGCCAAGGGCAGCAGCTGCTGAACCTGGTGCAGGCGCGAGCTGAGTCGCGGCCGGACGCCATCATCATGGAACCTGTGAGCGCTGCCGGATTGCCGCGCGTGGCGGAGGCGGCGGTAGCCGCGGGAATCGCGTGGGTGGTCAGCAACGCGCAGGTGGACTACATCGGTGCGCTGCGCAAGAACGGCAAGGTGCCGGTATTTCAAGTTTCGCAGGACCACCTGGAAGTCGGCCAGCTTCAAGGGAAGCAGATGGGCGCGATCCTGCCGAAGGGCGGCTCGGTCCTTTACCTGCGTGGGCCGGCGATGAGCTGGTGGGCCATCAAGAGAAGCGAGGGAATGGAGAGGACGAAACCGAAAAATATCGAAGTGAGGAGCCTGAAGGTGCTGGCTTCGAGTGCGGAAGGGGCCCAGAACGCGGTGACCTCGTGGCTGGACTTAACCAAGCAGCGGCCGGAAGGCACGCAACTGATCGTCTCGCAGAACACCGATTTCCTCACCGGAGCGAACAAAGCGTTTGGTGCGATGTTGGGGCCGGACCGAATGAAATGGCTGGCGCTGCCGCGAACGGGCGTGGGAGTTGCGGAGCGAAGCCGGCCGTCGGTGGATCAAGGCGCGCTGTGCGCTGCGGTGGTCACTTCGTTGACGATGGACCGGGCGGTGGAAATGCTGGCACGCGCGATGAAGGACGGCTCGCAGCCTCCGGAAAACACGCTCGTCGAGGCGTATTCGTATCCGAGCGTCGAAGAACTCGCAAGGAAAATGACCGAGGTCACTGTGGGCAGCGGTCGCGGCGAGTGATTTCGCCGAGAGTCTCTCTTCAGCGCCCTATTCGGTAAATACAAATGCGGCCATTGCGTCTGGGTAGCCCTCACTTATGACAGGCACGTCCACCACGTTACAGCGCGCAGATGGTTTGAAGGCCTCGAGCCGACCGCGCGTCTCTTCTTCTGTCGGATCACGCAACTCGGCCTACGCACGATCAGCCAACTTGCGCCCAGGGATCATCCCAACCCCAGAGCTTCGCAGCGCGCCGGACATCTAGATCCAACACCCTCCTCCCTTCTCGATATCCGTGTACGTTCGCAATGAAGACGACCCATTTACCGACAATCGCCCTTTCTGGGGCTGCGCCCTCCGCTCGCCCGCATTCGCAAAATCGTTAGACACGGGGATGTGAACGACGGCACAGAATTCCCTGCGCTTGCCAGCCCGAAATTTCTTTATGCCAGCGACAACTTGGGGTAGTCGGCCCAACCTGCCTTGCGGGTCATGAACAAGATCAATTCGGTCTATCACGGAGAGCACGGCTTGCGAACGTTGAAGGAGTTGGCGCGCAGTTATCTGACCATCACCAAGGATCTTACGCGGGTCATGAATCGGCTGAAGGCGTTGTATCGCAGTTGGGGCATTCCGTGTTTCGGCAACCAAGTGTATGCACCGCGTTACCGTGCGGAATGGCTCGGCAAAATCAGTGAAGCCAAGCGAAATCAATCGTCACGACGGTGCTTGGCCAGATGCTTGTGCTCGGCCACCGGATCGACAAGCCGTAGCACGTGGACGCCCGCCTGTGCGTCGAAGCGGTACATCAGCACGGCGTCCGCCGCCCAGTCGTCTCCCGCGAGTTGGAGTTCCGGATTGTCGATGATGATGTCGCCGTTGTTCTTGATGCGGAACTCGCTGCCAACCTGCAATACGATCCCCGTCGCGCTTTCATCGCCGCCTCCAGGCTCGTCGAATTTCGGCCGAAGCGCGGATCGCGAAGAACGTCACGCTTCAGGAGTTGATCGAAATCCCTTGCAGTGTATGAGGGGGCCCTCAAAGAAGTCGCAGCGCTCGCGGAAGCCAGACTTCGTAGCGGGCGGCAATCGTTCGTCGAATCCCTAGAATTTGAAGACGACGCCGGTCGAGAACTTCGGACTTAGCTGAAAAGTGCCGAAATAATGCGACTCGATCGCGTCGCCCGCAAAACGCAACGCCCAACGCTGTTGGCGGATGTTAAGGTCTACACCTGCCCCGGCTTCGACGGCAAATGCAGACTGGTTTCCGAACGCCGTCTGAGGAAGGAAGTTTGAGTAGCCTATCAGGCCGTGGGCCCAAACCTCGATACCCCGCGGCCCAAGCCAGCGGAACCGCGGGCCGCCCGCCGCCATGACGAACTTTGTGGTGCAAGACGGAGTCGAACCGAACGTGCCGATGAACTCCCCGTCGACACCAATCCATCCTCCTCCAGGGTAGTAATCCAGGCCAAGATTGAGACCATTCATGTTATTCGTTAACTTCGGGTCCAGATACATGCGGAAAAACGTATATCCCACGTAAGCCTGCAGGTTATACGTCTGGAAAACGCCTTGAACGAGCGACGCCGGAGCAGGGTCGGGCTGCGCAGGCTGAATCAGGGGCGACGATGGCGTTGCCGGTATCAACGCAGCGGCATGCAGAGTGGTTGCGGCCGGCGCTAGCGCCGCACTGTTCTGAACAGCATCCTGAGTCGTTGACATCGATGTTGCCGGAGTTCCCGAATTGGCCTGGGCGCCGGTGCTCAGCGCGCAAAGAACGATAGCCCCCAAGACAAACCCCAAATATCTCATCGCCTATTCTCCCTGAACCACCCTCACCGCC
>JBAPOM010000225.1:0-19459 GCA_049279635.1 Candidatus Acidiferrales bacterium | reverse complement strand
GAACGGGAATGAGCGACTTCCGCGAAGAAGAAAAGCTCGGCAAGGTTTACGACACGCATCTGACGCGGCGGATCATGAAGTATCTGCGGCCCTACCGCTGGCATGTGGCAGCTGCGGTGTCGATGAGCTTGGCCTACGCAGCCATGGAGTTGGCTGGGCCCTACCTCTTCCACGTCGCTATCGACTGGTACATCACTCCCGGCCTCAGTGGCTCGATCACTGCGAGAGCAGCCATACGCGGCCTGCTCTGGACCGTGATCGCGTACACGATCTCGCTATTCGCCAGCTTTGGCGTCCAGTACGGCCAGGTGCGGATCATGCAGTGGGTCGGTCAGGAAACGATGTACGACCTGCGCAAGGAAATTTTCGAGCATCTTCAGCGCCTGCCCATGAGCTTCTTCGATCGCACGCCGGTCGGGCGCCTCGTCACCCGCGCGACGACCGACGTGGACGCGCTGAATGATCTCTTTGTCTCAGGCGTCGTGGCGATGCTCAACGATTTCGTGCTGCTCTTCGGCTTGGCGATCTTCCTGCTCTCCTGGCACTTCTACCTCGGCTTGGCCACGCTTTCGCCGCTGCCGTTCATGGTGTTGCTCACTTATTTTTTCCGCAACCACGTGCGCGATGCCAACCGCCGCATTCGCACCGCCATCGCGCGCATCAACGGCTTCCTCCAGGAACACATCAGCGGCATGTCGGTCGTACAGCTCTTCAACCGCGAACGCAAATCCCGCGAGCAGTTCGCTACCTTCAACCGCATCCATATGGAAGCGTATAAAGACGCGATCGACGCCTTCTCATATTTTTTCCCGGGCGTTGAATTCCTCAGCATGGGCGGAATTGCGCTGGTCTATTGGGTGGGCGGTCGCCGCGCGATTGCCGGCACGCTGGGAATCGGCGTGCTCGTGTCGTTCGTACAGTACGCAGTACGCTTCTTCCGGCCGATTCAGGATCTGAGCGACAAGTTCAACATTCTCCAAGCCGCCATGGCCGCTTCGGAACGCATCTTCCAGTTGCTCGACGAGCCGGTCGCGATCGTTTCGGCGCCCGAGACGCAGTCCCTTCCGCACGTGCGTGGAGAAGTCGAATTCCGCAATGTCTGGTTCGCCTATCGCGGCGGCGCCAATCCTCAGGAAGAGGACTGGGTCTTGCGCGATGTTTCTTTCCACGCTCAGCCGGGGCAAACGCTCGCCATCGTCGGCCACACCGGCGCAGGCAAGACGACGATCATCCAGCTGCTGCTGCGCTTCTACGATATCCAGCGCGGCCAAATCCTGATCGACGGCGTCGACATCCGCGAAATGAATTTACAGGACCTGCGCCGCCTCTTCGGCATCGTCCTGCAGGATCCGTTCCTTTTCACCGGCACGCTCGAATCCAACGTAAAGCTCGGCACCGAATGGATCGATCGCGCAGGCGTCGAGCGTTCGCTGCGCGAGGTCGGCCTCGGCCCGTATCTCGATTCGCAGTCTCGCGGCATCGAGACGCCCGTCACCGAGCGCGGCTCCACGCTTTCCGTCGGCCAGCGGCAGTTGGTCAGTTTCGCGCGGGCTCTCGCGCACGATCCGGCGCTGCTGATTCTCGACGAAGCCACATCGAGCGTGGACACCAAGACCGAGCTGATGATCCGCGAGGCGCTCGACCGGCTGCTGAAAAATCGCACCGCCATCGTCATCGCGCACCGCCTCAGCACGATCCAGCACGCTCAGCGCATTCTCGTCTTCCACAAAGGCCGCCTGCGCGAGCAAGGCTCCCATCAGGAACTCCTTGCTCTTCGCGGAATCTACTACCGCCTCTACCAGCTTCAGTACAAGGAGCAGGAACTCGCGGCTCCCTTGCCCGGCGCGGCTCCTGGGTTTTCGCAGCCTTTGCCCGCCGATGACTGATCCGGCGCCCTGCGCATGATGCCTCCCAAAATCCTGATTTCCGCTGGCGAAGCCTCGAGCGATATGTACGCGGCGCGCCTCGCCACTGCGCTGCGCGAGCGAACAGGAGCGCACTTCTTCGGCATGGGCGGCCCTCGCATGGCCGCAGCAGGCGTTGAACTGGTCGCCGATTACCACGAAGTCGCCGTTGTCGGCATCGCCGAGGTGGTCCATAAAATTCCCGCCGTGATCGGCGTGCAAAATCGCCTCGCACGCGAAGCGGTTCGCCGCCAAGCCGCGCTCGCGATTCTCGTCGATTCTCCGGGAACACATCTCGGCGTCGCTCGCCGCCTGAAAAATCGCGGCATTCCGGTCGGATACTTCATCGGTCCGCAGGTCTGGGCTTGGCGGGCCGGGCGCGTCCGAGTGGTCAAACGGCTCGTGAACCGCATGGTGGTGATCTTTCCCTTCGAGGAGAAAATCTATCGCGATGCGGGCGTCCCCGTCGACTTCGTCGGCCATCCTCTCGTCGACGTCGTGCACTCGTCGTTCACGCGCACGGAATTCGCCGAGCGGCACAGCCTCGACCCGGAAAAGTTGATCCTGGCGCTCCTCCCCGGCAGCCGCCGCAACGAGATCGCGCAGCATTTTCCGCGCATTCTCGATGCGTGCGAAATTCTCGCGCGCGAAATCAAACCGGCTGGCGGGCTTCAATTCGTCCACGCCGCCGCGCCCAACCTTCCCGCCGAGCTTTTCACGTTCCAGGGCACGCGCCCCGGCGTCACGATCCAGCGAGTCGAAGGCGCCACTTACGACGCACTCGCCGCCGCCGATTGCGCCATCGTCGCCAGCGGTACCGCCACCATCGAAACTGCGCTCCTCGGCACGCCGATGGTCGTCGTCTACCGCGTCGCTCGCACCACCGCGGCGATTCTCCGCCGCATGATTCGGACGCCCTTCGTCAGCATGGCGAATCTGGTCGCCGGGCGCCGCGTTGTGCCCGAGCTGATCCAGGACGATTTCACGCCCGCCGCCGTCGCTGCCGAGGTGCGTTACCTGCTCGAATCGCCCGACGGTCGCGACGCCACGAAAGCCGGGCTCGCTGAGGTTCGCGCAAAACTCGGGTCGGGCGGCGCCATCGAGCGGGCTGCCGACGTTTTCGCGCGGATGTTGTAGGCCGCGTTCCGGGCAACTGCAAAGGGTTATCTGGTATCTTAAGGTAGGCGTAAAGGATTACTGTTTTTTCGCGAGGGGTCCTTCTTGTTCAAAAACGATCGATTGTTCGCCCTCCTGGGGCTTTTTCTCCTCGCCGCCAGCGCGGCACCGGCGCAAGCCCCCCACGCTTTTCCGTTCCGCGCGACGAACTACGATGTCGAAGTCATGCTCCATCCCGAAGACCAGACGATCACGGCGCTGGTGAAGGTGAAATTCGTAGCGACGCAAGTATCGCGGACGCTCCTCGTTGAACTCCATCCCGATCTGCGCGTCAACTCCATCAAGACCGCCGACGGCAAGGAGCTTAGCTTCGATCGCGACAATAACTCGCCTCTGCTGCTGAGCGTGGCATTGCCGGGCGTCGCGACTCCGGGCAAGGAAGTCGATCTGGTTTTCGATTACGCCGGCCCCATCTCCAGCGAAGACGATAGCCCCACGCGAGGCGTGCGCTTCGCCTCGGTCGACAAGACTTCCGCGTACCTCCTGCTTCCCGCGCGCTGGTTCCCTCTCACGAACTATCCCGCGAATCGCTACACGGGAACATTTCGCATCATCGTGCCCGACACGTTCGTGGTCGTCGGCACAGGCAAAGCCGATGCGCCCACCTCCATGCCGGGTATCGGCAATGCGCCCGGCCAGTCGGAGTACGTTTTCCATTGCGATCAGCAAGAGCCGGTCGGCTCATTCGTTGCCGGGACCTTGCAGCTTTCCCCGATCTCGACGCAGGGCTACCAGTTCTCGATCTACACGCCTCCGGCTCAAGCGGCCACGGCACAGACATACGGAAATTCTCTCGCGCAGATCATGAGCTATTTTTCGGATACGTTTGGCGCTTTTGCCACGCAGCCGAGCCTGACCGTGGCCCAAATGCCTGACGGCTCGCTTCCGGGATACTCGGCGCCCGGATTGCTCCTGATCAGCGCGCGCCAGTGGACCACTCGCTCGAACGACCGCATGCTCTCGCAGCTTGCCGCCGGCCAGTGGTGGGGCGTTCAGGTGCTCCCCGCAACGTCTTCCGACGTCTGGATCACGGACGGCCTCTCGCGCTACGCCGAGGCCATGTATGCCGAGCAATCCGATGGCGTGGCTGGGCTGAATCGCGCGCTCGAGGACTTTGCCGTGGGCGCTCTGATGTACGAAGACGTCAGCCCGGTCTCGCAGGCCGGCCACCTCGATCGATATTCCGACCAGTATCACTCTGTCGTCTATGACAAGGGCGCGATGGTTTTTCACATGCTGCGCGCCGAACTCGGCGACGACGCCTTCACGGCGCTCCTGCACGACTTCTATAAAGCGCACGCCGGAAAGACAGCGACGATCGACGAATTCCGCAAGATGGCTGCCACCAAGCTTCCTCCACCCAAGAAGGGCGACCCGCCGGTCAATTTGCTTTCGTTCTTCTCACAGTGGCTCGATTCCACTGGCGTTCCGGAATTTACCCTCGACTACATCGTCTATCGCACGCCTAAGGGCTTTCAGGTAATCGGCAAGATGCACCAGGATCTCGACACGTTTCGCATGCCGGTCGAGATGAAAGTCGATACCGAGGGAAACCCGGTGTTGAAGAAGATTCTCGTAACCGGTACGAGCACTGAATTCGAAATTGACACGTTCGGGCGTCCGAAGCCCAACGGCATCATCATCGATCCCAACAACAACCTGCTCAAGTCGAGCCCGCGCCTGCGCGTTCGCGCAACCATCGCGCGCGGAGAAGCTTTGGCCCAGATCGGCAAATATTATGAAGCGATTCAGGAGTACCTGCGCGCTCTCGACGTCCAGCCCACCAATTCGCTCGCGCATTTCCGGATGGGCGAGGCCATGTTCTACCAGAAAAATTACCAGGCAGCCGCAAACGCTTTCCGCGCGGCCCTCGGCGGCGACCTCGATCCCAAGTGGACGGAGGTCTGGAGCCACATTTACATCGGCAAGATCTACGATCTGCTTGGACAGCGCGAACGCGCCGTCAACGAATACAGCCTCGCCCAGCACACCAACGACGACACTGCCGGGGCGCAATCGCAAGCCGACTACTACATGAAAAAGCCCTACACGGGTGACAATGCCCCAGCCGCCGCGACGCCCTCAGCCAGCGGCAATCCCGCGAAAACTCCCACGGCGCCTGCACCGAGCGAGAAGCAGGGCAGTGACGAGCCGGAGCTCAAGCACCGCGACCCGAGCAACTAACTCTGATTTCGAAACGATCGCTATCGGACTGATTGGAAACCGATATCAGTTTGAATCGAAGCCCTTGGTCTGCAATTCGCTGAAAACTTCCTCGAAGGTTTTCAAGGCATCTCGATCGAAGAGCACGAAGTAGATTTTCTCCACCGACGTCGGCCCTTCCAGGTGTTTCGCCGCTTCGTGCAACATGATTTCCGCGCATTCGCGCACCGGAAACTCCGCGATTCCTGTGCCAACCGCTGGAAACGCGATGCTCTTCAGGCCATTCTGCGCTGCGATACGCAGGGAGTGCGCGGTCGAGCTCCGCAAGTCCTGCGCCGATGTGCGGCCTCCCAGCTCCATGCTCGCCGCGTGAATCACGTGCCGCGCCTTCAAATCGCCACCCGACGTGATGGCCGCGCCGCCGACCGGTATCATGCCGATTTCGTTGCACTCCGCCTGAATCTTTGGGCCACCCTTGCGGCGAATCGCTCCCGCCACCCCGCCGCCGAGTTGCAGGTCGTTGTTGGCGGCGTTGACGATCGCGTCCGTATTCATCTCCGTGAGGTCGCCTTGCTGAATCTCGATTCGGCCCGCCACGATCGCCGTCCCCGCGGCCTTTTTCGCGCGCCCGCAGGCCTTTGCTCCGCCTGCTTTCCCGCCCGCCCGCTCAGAGCCGCGCAATGCCGTCTTCATCGAATCCCACGACCACGCGCCCGCCGGCAACGATCAAGGGCCGGCGAATCAGGTTTGGCGCTTTCGCCATCAATCGAATCGCCTGCTTGCGCGTAGGCGGCTCTTCCTTCATGTTTTCCTTGCGGTAGACTTCGTTCCGCGGATTCAGGAATTCAGTGTAGTCGTGTCTCCCGATCAATTTTTCCAGCTCCGACGAACTCAACCGCTCTTTCGCCAGATCGCGGAAGTACAGTTGAAAACCGCGCCGCTCCATGAATTTTTTCGCCTTGCGGCACGTCGTGCAGGTCGGCTTCTGCATGAACAGCACTTTCTTCCGGGACTTTGCCCTTCGCCGTGCCGTCCGTGCTTTTGTAGTGGCCATCGTTCCTCCTCCATATGTTCGATGTGCGAAATTGACCGCTGCCTCAGTGGCCGCGAAAATTCGGCTGGCGCTTTTCCGCAAACGCCGCGAGTCCTTCGGCGCAATCTTCCGATAGAAAGCAGTGAATCTGAAGGCGGTTTTCTTCGTCGATGGTTGCTTCGATTTCAGCGCGGGCCTCGCTGATCATCGTGCGCTTTACGTCGCGATACGCGAGCGGCGGCCCGGCGGCCATTTGTTCAGCGAGTTTTCGAGTCTCTTCTCCGAAGGTATCCTGCGAATGCACGCGGCACACGATCCCGATCCGGCATGCCTCGGCCGCGGACAACCGCTCGGACGTGTAGAAAAATTCAGACGCTCGGGACAATCCAACCAATCGTGGAAGAAAAAACGTCGCGCCAAGGTCCGGATACAACCCAAGTTGCGCGAACGCCTGCTTGAACATCGCCTGGTCGGACGCGATTCGCAGATCGCACGCCAGCGCCAAGCTCATGCCCCCGCCCGCCGCAGGCCCGTTGACGGCGGCAATCACCAGTTTTGGCATGGACGCGATGGCCAGGCAGACTTCCTTGCCGGCCGTCAGCAAGGTCTGAAAATCGTGCACCGAATGCCTCATGCGGGCGTCGCGGATGTAGTCGATGTCGCCCCCCGCGCAGAATCCGCGCCCGGCGCCTGTAAGGACAACCGCCCGTACCGATTTGTCATCGCCCGCTCGCAGCAGAGATTGCACCAGCGCGCGCGCCAAATCCGGGTTCAGCGCGTTGAGTTTTTCCGGCCGGTTCATGCGCAGTGTGAGCACCGCGCCCGATCGCTCTTCGAGCACCAGTTGCCGCGTAGCTTGTTGGGTTACGCCCATCCCGATTCCCGCCTCAGTCACTCGTCCAAGAAGCGCTGCATTGCCGCTAATTTTTCAGGCCATGCAGCAGCGCTGCCAGCTTCTTGAAATATCGTTTCTTTACTCCCGCGCTCGTCCCGGCGTTCTGCGCGCTCGTCGACGGCAGCACGAACACGCGCGCTCCGTACAGCAGCTCCTTTTGCAGCCCGAGCTTGCAGGGACGCCCGGTGAATTTCTCGTACGTCATTTTGCCATTGAAGGCGATCACGCGCGGCCGCAGCTCCTCGAGCTTCTGCGCCAGCAACACGCGGCCCTCCGCGAATTCCTCCCGCTCGATTTCCTCCACTCCGCGCGTCGGCCGCTTCACAAGGTCGGTCATGCCGATGCCGAATTCCACCAGTCTCCGGTCGTCCTGGTAACCGAGAGGTTCCGGTATCACTCCCGATTCATACATCATCGGCCAAAATTGATTGTTGCGCCCCGCGTAGTAGTGCCCCACCCGCGCCGATCGGTCGCCGGGGTTGCACCCGACCAGAATCATTCGCATTCCTTTACGCAGGTAATCGGGGAGTGTCCGCATGTGCCTTTGGGCGACCGCTATGATAATACATTCCCGGCAGCAGAAACGTCGAAAGCTGTGCTAGGCTTTTGTATGGACAGGTTCTCGATGAGTTCTCCAAAACTCGATCCCGTGCGCCCTCACCCGTTGCCTTCGACGGTCGTCAAGGACGACGAATCCGCGCTGGTTGCAGCAGCCAAATCGGGCGATATTTCCGCCTTTGAAACACTCGTCGGCCGCTACGAACGCAAAATCTTCCGCCTCGCCCAGAACATCACCCAGAATCGCGAAGACGCCGAAGACGCGATGCAGGAATCCTTCCTGAAAGCCTACGAGCATCTCGGCGAGTTTCAGGGAAATTCGCGCTTTTACACCTGGCTCGTCCGTATCGCTGTGAACCAGGCCCTGATGAAACTCCGCCGGCGCCGTCCCAACGTCGTTTCGCTCGATCAGGAGCTCGACACGGGCGAAGACATGATGCCCCGCGAGGTCGAAGACTGGGGGCCTTCGCCCGAAGAGCGCTACGGCCAGACGGAACTTTCCCGCATTCTTGGAAAAGTGATCGGAGAGCTCGATCCCCCTTTCCGAGTCGTTTTCCAGTTGCGAGACATCGAAGAATTATCGACCGAGGAAACAGCCGAAGCGCTGGGCCTTTCCGTTCCGGCCGTGAAATCGCGGCTGCTGCGGGCGCGGCTGAAGTTGCGCGAAAAGTTGAACCAATACTTTCGGCGGGGGGAAAATTCGTGAAGTGCAAAGACATCATCAACGAACTGGCGGACTATTTGGACGAAGCGCTCGATCCCACGCTTCGCGCATCGATCGAACAGCACCTCGGCAATTGCAAGGATTGCCGGGTCGTCGTGGACACGTGCCAGAAGACGATTCAGATCTTCTGCAATTCCGAGCCTGCTCCTCTTCCAGAAGACACGCGCGAGCGCCTGCACGAAGCCCTTTTGAGACGGTTGCGCCTCAAAAAATCGCCGGACGGCCAGCGCGCCTAAACCTCTCCCTGCCACATCGGAATGTCGCGCCCGATTCCCCGCTGCTGCGCTAGTTCATAAACTCTTCCCGCAGTCACAATATCCTCGATCGCGATGCCATTGGATTTGAATAGTGTCACCTGTTCCGGGCTCGTGCGTCCGGGAACCTTGCCCGCAACAACGTCGGCAAACTCGCGAACCGTCGCCCATCGCGATCCATCGCCCGCAAATGCCTGAATCAGATCGCCTGATTCGATCTTCGACTGTTCCACCGAATCCGCCGCAATCACGTCGCTGCGTCGGACGGCCTCCGTGTCTATCTCTCGCTTTTCCGCGAAATTCGAGCCGATAGCGTTGATGTGCATACCCGGCTCGATCCATCGCCCCTCGACCACGGGCGTCTTCGATGTCGTCGACGTGATCACGATATCCGCTCCCCGAACCGCTTCCTCGGCCGACGATGCAGGCATCACCGAAACGCCCAGCCGCTCCGCCATCTCTTTCGCGAATTTCTCGCGCCGTTGCGCGTCCCGGCCGAACGCGCGAATTCGCTCGAGTTTCCGCGCGTGCGCCACGGCTTCGAGCTGCGTCCGCGCCTGTAGGCCGGTTCCGATGATAGCCACGGTTCGCGCGTCGGCTCGCGCCATCACCTTCGCCGCCACTCCGCTCGCCGCGCCGGTGCGCATCTGCCCCAGGTAGTCCGCCTCGATCAGCGCCGCCATCTCCCCGGTTTCCGCGCGAAACAGCGGGACCACGAACCGCGCCTTGCCGCGTGCAATCGAATAGATTTTCAGCCCCAGGTAGCCGCCGGCGGAATCCGCTGCCGCCATGTAGTTCAAAATCGTCTTTCCGGGAATGAGCAGCCTTCGCCGCGGATGCGATGTGGCCGCCCCATCGCCCAGCCTGCGAAACGACGTCTCAACCGTCTCGAGCGCCAGCGGCATCGTCAGGATCGCCCGCACATCCGCTTCCGTCAGCAGCAGTGGCATGGAGTCCCTTCCGTTTGCAGATTTACCCCGAGAAAATATCAGAACTCGATTCGATAGCGCAGGACTCGCGATTCAGGCGCGTCGAGCACGAGGAGTTCTTTGCGCGGGCTGACGGCCAGCGCTGGCGCAGCTCCGCTCCCCTGGCCAAGCTCCTGCGCGAGGTCCATGTCGAGTTTCGGCTGCCCGTCGGGCGACCAGACATGCAGCGTCCGCCCATCCGCATCCATCGCGAAAATCCCGATCGGCGACACCGCGAAAGCATCGCTCAGCCTTCCGCTCCCTCCGTCCGCCTTCATTTCGCTCATGAAATGCCCGTCCGACGTGAACTTCAGGATGCGGTCGGCGTCAGCGTCGAGCAGGTACACGGACCCATCTGGAACCGTCGCCACCACCCGCGGGTGCACTTGGACATTGAATTCACTGGCGACCGGCGTCCACGATTTCATCAGCCGCATTCTCGGCGAGAACGTGAAAACTCGGTTCGCTTCCGCGTCGAGAATCTGGATCAGGCCGCCGTCGTCAACTCCAACGCTCAGCATATCTTCACTATTCGCGTGCGTTCTCAATCGCAGCTGGCGATAGCGATCGCCGTTCGGGAAATACACAAAGGCGCTCTTGCTCTTCAATTCCGTCACATAAATGGCGCCGCCGCTATCCACCGTAATCGATTGCGGATCCTTCAGCGCATTTTCCTGAAACGAAAGCAGCGGTGTGCCGTCCGTATCGAACTTGTGGACGAAGTGGCTGCCCGCGTCCGCGATATACGCTCTCCCCACCCTGTCGGTCGCGATGCACGCTGGCTGATCCAGTTGCCCGGGGCCGTCGCCCTTCGTGCCCCACTGCCCGATGTAGGAAAGCGCGGGCGGCGCGGGATGGCTCGCCTCAACGTATGTCTCCGAGCGCGCGCAGCCTCCCATTGCCCAAGCAAGCGCGAAGAATGCCGTCATCACCGCAAACGAAATTCCGCGCGCCCGGCCTTTTGCGCCTCGCCGCGCGAACGTGGCGCTTATCGCGCCCTGCAATCGCTGCGTCCTAACGATGCCCATGCTCTCGCTTCGCCGGCTCCGAATGACTGGCCCTCTCCAACCTCACGATCGTCTGGTGCATGTGATACGTCCGCACTTCGGCCTTTCCTTTGCTCCAGTCTTCAAACGAAAAAGTCGCGTCTCCGCCCACTCCTCTTCCCGCTGTCAGCGTCAGAGGAAGCTTTCCGCAAAGATTGCTCTCCACAAACGCTGTCTCGTATCTCTGGTTTTGCTTGCCCCACGTAAAGACGCGCAAGAGGGTGAAGTCGCACGGCTGGCCTTCGGCGCCGCGCGTCGCCAGCACAAGGTACTGAGGCCTCACGGCTCCTGATTCTCCGATCACGCGGTTCAACTCGAACCACGACACAATCCGCATGCCCGCCGCACTGGCGTAGTCCGGCAGCGGCTCGGGCACGTTCAGATCGACGAAGCGCCCCAGCAGCCATCCCGAAATCGTCAGCCCGTCGTTCGACGGTGTTGGAACGTGCGCGCGCACCAGCCACCAGTCTTCTTTCCTGGCTGCGGGCGGCGAACCGTCGCCTGTGTCCGCGACGGCGACGCCTTTGGCGAACGGTACGTCAACCGCTCGCCGTTCGTACAAATCCACTGGAACATTCTTGTCGAGCTGGCGAATGCGCGCTGCGTCCCGGGCCGGATCGATGTGCAGATTGGTAAGCACTCGCGTGTGGCCCCGAGCTTCGATCGGCATCTTGGCCGTTTCGGATTCGAGTTCCTGCGCCTGGTGCCAGAAATCCGCGGTCAGCAGTTGATCCTGGTCGATCCATCCGACCACGCCGGCGGTCGTCCGCACCTTCACCTGATCCTCGAAGCGCCCAAGCACATCGACGCGGTCGCCAAAATTCATCATCGCAACGGGCTCGCGCACCTGTGCCACAGTGCTCCAGAGCGTCACCTGGCGGCTGCCGACATACGCCGCCTCCAGTGGCGCCTTCGCATGATGGTAGTGCCGGTAAACCGCGAAACCGATCACGAGGACGAGCGCGAAGCCAATCAGAAGCTTTCGGATCACGCTCGATCTCCGAGCCCGACGACCACACCAAATTTTCGCGAGCTGGGTCTCATACCGGACTTCTCCGGGGCAAGCAAGAATTCTACACTAAGGCGCGAGCTCGCCTTCGCGTTGCTCCTCTAAAAAAATTAGAATGTGTCGGAAGAGGTCTGCGTTGTGTTCTGCTACAATCTGGCACTGCTGCCGGGAACCTCGACCTTCACGGTTCGGAAATTAGGGAGACTTTCGCATGCAAATCCTCGAAAAACTCAGGCCGCTCGCGTTGTTGCTCTTGCGCGTTGCTCTCGGAGTCATCTTCATCTACCACGGTTACCCGAAGCTATTCGGGCACACGCGCCAAACGATGGACGCCTTCGCGCACATGGGCTTCCCGCCCTACTTCGCCTACCTCGCGGGCGTCATTGAGTTTTTCGGTGGATGTCTCTTGATTGTGGGGCTGTTCACGCGAATCGCCGGGCTGCTGATGGCGGGGGAGATGGCCGTAGCCCTCGTTCAGGTCCACAAGATTCTCGAAGACCCGCGCGCCGTGCACAACTACGAGTTTCCGCTGGCCCTCGCCACGGCGGCGTTCGCTCTCGCCTCGCTGGGCGCGGGACTCATATCCTTCGATCATGCGCTCTTTCGCGAAGGACGCTCTTCTGCGCCGCGCAAGCCCAAAGCCAAGAACTGACGGCGCGCGCTATCTGGTCGATTAGGCGCTCTGCGTCGAATTCGGCGCTGTCGCAGGCGGCGGGGTCGCAAAGGAAGCGGGCAGCGCCTGCGGAATCACCAGCCACGCCACGAAGTATCCGATAAGCGCCGGCACCACGGGCACCGGCATCAGCACCGCCAGCACCCAGATCAGTCTCACCAGCGTCGAATCAATTTCGAGGTACTCGGCGATTCCGCCGCACACTCCTGCGATCTTGCAATCGACCGCCGAGCGCATCAGCCGTCTCGTAGCCCGCGGCAGGCCCTCGGGAGACACGCGCTGCCGCGCCCCGCAGAAATAGCAGAAATTGGAATAATCCGCGATATCCCTCTGGCAATGTCCGCAATTCATGCGATCCTCCCCGCGCGAAGCCCGCGCGATTGCCATTTCTACCGATATCTACGTTTCAGCCCGCGGAAAAGTTCCAGGCGAATCTCAGTACGCGGCAAGCTCGCGCACTGCGCGCACGATATCCTTCGTTTGCGGCAGGATCGCGTCCTCCAGGTTCGGATGGTAGGCGCAGAATGTATCCGCGGCCGCCACGCGCCGCACCGGCGCATCCAGCTCGTCGAAAAGCTCGTCCGCGATCCGCGCCGCGATTTCCGCGCCGTATCCCCACGACCGCGAGTCCTCGTAAGCCACGATCACACGGTTGGTCTTGGCCACGCTGGCCGCAATCGCTTCCCAATCGTATGGGCTCAGGCTCCGCAGATCGATGATCTCTGCCGATATCCCTTCACGCGCGAGCTCCGCTGCCGCCACCTCCGTGCGATGCACCACCGCGCCGTAGGTGATCACGCTCACATCCGTGCCTTCCCTTGCCACGCGCGCTTTGCCGAAGGGAACCGTGAAATCCGGCCCCGGATAGTGCGCGCGGTTGTACGGCTGCCGGTAGAGATGCTTGTGTTCGAGGAACATGACCGGATCGTCCGCGCGAATTGCCGTGCGCAGCAAGCCGCAAACATCGAGCGCCGTCGAAGGCATCACCACGCGCAATCCCGGAATATGCGTGAACGTCACCTCGCCGCTCTGGCTGTGATAGATCGCGCCGCCCGTCAGGTATCCGCCAATCGGCACGCGCACCACCACCGGACACTTGAAGTGCCCCATCGACCGCCACCGCACCAGCGGCAGCTCGTCGCGCAGTTGCATCATCGCCGGCCAGACGTAATCGAAAAATTGAATCTCGGCCACGGGCTTCAGCCCTCGAATCGCCATCCCAATCGCTCGCCCGACAATTGCTGCCTCCGCGATCGGCGCGTCGAAAACCCTCTTCAGCCCGTAGCGCCTCTGGAGTCCGCTCGTCGCCTTGAAAACGCCGCCCTTCCCTTTCACGCTCGCGAGATTCTCTTCGCGGCTGCAATCGGCCACGTCTTCGCCGAAGATCACGATTCGCTCGTCGCGCGCCATTTCGTCGGCAAGCGTCGCCGAAATCATTTCGACCATCGTTTTCATGGCGCCGTGCGTTTGTCCGTTCGCCTTCGGCGCGGCTTCGAACTGTTTCCCCGTCGGGTCGACGTCCGGCGAATACACGCACTCGTAAATCGATTCCGGCGGAGCTGGCGCCGCTGCCAGCGCCCGGTCGGTCGCCTGCAGCACCTCCCGCTCAACGTCGCTTTCGAGCGCCTCGATCTCGTGCTCGTCGAGAATTCCCTCGCGCACGAGAAACAGCCCGAACTTCGGCACGGGATCCCGCTGCGCCTCGGCGTCTCGCTCCTCAGCCGTCTTGTAGAGTTTCTCGTCGTCGGAAACCGAATGCGAGTACGGCCGTATCACGTGCGCGTGAACGAGCGCCGGCCCTCGCCGCGCGCGGCAGTGCGCCACGGCTGCCCCCAGCGCCGCATAGCTCTCGAGCGGATCGGTCCCGTCGCACTCTTCAAGATGAAAGTGCGGGAAATTCCGGACCAACTTCGAAATGTTTGCGCCCGGCGTCTGCACCTCGACCGGCACCGAGATGGCGTACCCATTGTCCTCCACTAGAAATAGGACCGGCGCGCGTCGCAGGCTCGCCGCGCTCAACGCCTCGTAGAACTCGCCTTCGCTCGTCGATCCATCGCCGCCCGAAACGTATGCAATCTCGTCGCGATGATGGCTCACCGAATCGCCCAGCGGCGCCTTGCGCGCCAGATCGAGCGCCTTCGGAAAATGATCGTAGTAAAGCCCTGCTTCCATCGCGCCCACGGCGTGCAGCCACTGCATTCCCGTGGCCGACGCGCTGGGCACGATGTTCAATCGATGATTGCCCCAGTGCGACGGCATCTGCCGCCCGCCGGATGAAGGATCGTCCTTCGCTCCCACCGCCTGCAGCAGCATTTCGTGGGGTGTCACGCCAAGCGCCAGCGCCAGCGCACGGTCCCGATAGTAGGGGAAAAACCAGTCGTAGCCCGGCTTCAGGAGCAGGCCCGCTGCCGTCAATACGGCTTCATGTCCCGCGCCGCTGATCTGAAAGAAAGTCTTGTTCTGTCGTTTGAGCTGGATTTCGCGGTCGTCAATCCGCCGGGAAAGGAACATCGTGCGGTAGATCCGCACCAGCGTATCGCGGTCCAGGCCGTGGTATTTCGAGGTGTCAACGCGCCCGTTCTTGACCTTTTCCTGAGAGGGCATTCAGTCTGCCGCCTCCGACGAGAAGTTCGCCGGCTAAGATACGTTACGTCCCATTATAAATGCAAATTCCCCCAAATTGCTGCCGCGTCGCGCGTGGATGTTCAATTCAAGATGCCAAATTGGCGTCCAGGGTCGCCCCCTAACGAGCTGTCAATCCAAAGCCTCAAACTGCTCCGACGTCTTTTCGAATTCGGATTGCCCCGAGCGCACCGTCTCGCCCGGTGCGGACTTGAAAGGCTCTTCGGTTGGGATACGGTCGAGCCACCGCTGATAGGAAAGCTTCTCGTGGTCGGAAAATGCGAGCCGCATGAAAACGCGGACGCGCCCGGCCGGCTCTGTCTTCTCTTCTTTCTCAGCTTCCGTTTTCGCGCTGGCCTTCGCGGATCGCTTTTTATTGCTTTCCTTCGCCTTGCCGGAAGCCTTCGCCGCGGTTTTCGGCGATTCCTCGGCCGCAGCGTGTTCGCCCTCCTTCTCGGCACCTGCCGCCAGCTCTTCGCGCTCGAACTTTAGCAGCATTTTGTCCCCGAGACGGAACGCCTGCTTCCAACCATCCACTTTGTGCCTCGCCTGCTGCGCCGCTTCTTCGTTCGTGCCGAAATCAAAAATCAGAATGGATTGAGCCATACATCCTCTATAGCGGCCTCGGCCAAATGTGTCAAGCGCACCGCACCGCTCCGTGTAGTCAGGACTGTCTGTTATGCGTAGTTCGCTACGTGCGAGGTTTTGTAGTGGCGGGTCCTGAGCGGAGTCTAAGGGCGGGTCGCCGCCCTTCCGACCCGGCACCTTGCTTTGCTACGAACACGGCGTTAGTCTCGGCGGGCTAGAATCGCGGTCCGAGCCGCAGGGGAGTCCGTGATGGATAGGCAGAAGTTCTTGCGCTACATCGATCACTTCAACAACAAGCGCTACGAAGACGTGATGAGCTACTACGATCCCGACGTCTCAATCGAATACCCGACGATGTTCGCAAATCCTCAAGCACCGCCGGTCACGCGCAAGGGCCGGGCCGGATTCCTCGAGCAGTACGTCATTCTCCACCAGCACTGCCGCGAGGCCCTCGAGGTCGGCGATCTCCTCTTCGACGGCAACCGAATCGCCGCTGAAATGTACAGCGAATTTCATTTCTTCAAGGACTATCCGGATTTCTCCGGCCGCGCCATGAAAGCGGGCGACATCTACATCGCCACCAACTGGTGCATCTACGTCCTTGAGAATGACAAGTTCAAGCGCATCCGCGTCGCGCACTTCCGCATGCACGATCCAAAGACCGCCCGCCTCTGACCCTCCGATCAGGGCGCCTCGCACGGGCAAACTTTCTCCCCATCGATTTGCAGTTGCTTCCGTCAGCAGGCCGTGATACCTTGAGCGAACAAAAAGCGAAATGAAGCGCCGTACGCATTTGAATCTCTAACGCACCAAAGGAGTTAGCAATGGCCGCCACCTCTACATCGCAAGGCCTGACTGTCCGGCCGCAATCCACACTTGTCACCGTCGAGGAGGTGCTGCACGCGCTCGCGGCCCGCTACCGTTCCGACGAGGTCCTTACCGCGATCAAGCACATCCCCGCCCGCGAAGCGCAATTCCGCCCTATGCCCGCGTGGGTTCGCCCGGAACTTGCCGCTGCGTATCGCGCCAAGGGAATCGACCAGCTCTATTCGCATCAGGCCGCCGCCGCCGAAACCGCCCGCGCGGGAAAAGATTTCGTTGTCGTCACGCCCACGGCCTCGGGCAAAACGCTCTGCTACAACTTGCCCATCCTGAATGCCGTCCTCGAAAATACCGATACGCGCGCGCTCTACCTTTTCCCCACCAAGGCGCTCGCGCAGGACCAGCTCGCCGAACTCCACGATCTCGCGCAGCGGCTCGATGATTCTTTCGGCGTCTTCACCTACGATGGCGACACGCCCAGCGACGCGCGCAAAGCGATCCGCGAGCGCGGCCATGTGATCCTCTCGAATCCAGACATGCTGCACACCGGCATCCTCCCGCACCACACGAAGTGGACGCGCCTGTTCGAAAACTTGCGCTACATCGTCCTCGACGAGCTGCACACGTATCGCGGCGTCTTCGGCAGCCATCTCGCCAATGTGCTGCGGCGCCTCGCGCGGATCGCCGAATTCTATGGCTCGCGGCCGCAGTTCATCTGCTGCTCGGCGACGATCGCCAATCCCGGGGAGCTGGCATCGCAATTGATCGAGCGCGAAGCCAGCGTGATCGAGGAAAACGGCGCGCCCGCCGCCGAAAAGCTTTTCGTCTTCTACAATCCGCCGCTCATCAATCGCAATCTCGGCATTCGCCGCAGCTACCTGAACGAAACCACCCGCGTGGCGAAAGAGCTTCTCGCACGAAAGCTGCAAACGATCGTCTTCGCCAATAGCCGCCTGCACACCGAAGTCCTGCTCACGTATCTGCAGCAAGCCAACCAGCCGCAGCCCGGACAGCCCGAACCGATTCGCGGCTACCGCGGCGGCTATCTTCCCGGCGAGCGCCGCGAGATCGAGCGCGGCCTGCGCGAAGGGCGCGTCCGCGGAGTCGTCGCGACAAACGCGCTTGAATTGGGAATCGACATCGGCTCGCTCGACGCCTGCGTGATGTCGGGTTACGCCGGCTCGATTGCATCCACCTGGCAGCGCGCCGGCCGCGCCGGCCGCCGCAATGGAACTTCCTGCGCCGTGCTCGTCGCGTCGTCCGCGCCGCTCGATCAATTCATCGTGCAGCATCCGGATTACTTTTTCGGCCGCTCGCCAGAACATGCCTACGTGCGGCCGGACAATCTCGAAATCCTCGTGAATCACCTGAAGTGCGCGGCGTTTGAGCTCCCGATCGCGCCCGATGACAAATTCGGCGCCGTCGACGTGCAGCAGCTTTGCGAGCGGCTTGCCGAAGCAGGCTACCTCCATCGCAGCGGTGGCAACTGGCACTGGGTGCAGGAAGCGTATCCCGCGGATACGGTCAGCCTTCGTTCGGTCACGTCCGACAATTTCATCATCATCGATACTTCGAGCCAGCAGGACGGCAAGCCGGAAGTGATCGGCGAAGTCGATTTTTCCTCCGCGCTCACGACCGTGCATCCCAAGGCGATTTACCTCCACCAGGGCCAGCAGTATCACGTCGACCACCTCGATTTCGACGAGCGCAAAGCCTACGTCAAGCCGGTGAACGTCGATTACTACACGGACGCGATCCGCTACACGCAGGTCCGCGTGCTCGAAATCGCGGAAGAGGAACGCATCGCGGGGCCCGCCGCGCGCGCCCATGGTGACGTTCTCGTCCGCTCGCAGGTGGTCGGCTTCAAGAAGATCAAATTCTTCACCAACGAAAACATCGGCGACGGCAAACTCGAACTCCCCGAAAACGAAATGCACACGACCGCATTCTGGATTACGCTCGATCGTTCGCTGCTCGAAGCGCTGCCCTTCGCGCTTTCCGAACGCCAGGGTGGGATTTTCGGCCTGCTGTACGCGCTCGAATCCATGGCCACTCTGTTGCTGATGTGCGACCGCCGCGATTTGGGAACGGCCGTTGGCGAGCGCCCTGCAAGCCCCGGTGTCGAAACGGGAGATTGGCAGGAATACTCCACGGCCAGCGATGACCCCGCCCGGATGAAAGAGTTTTTCGAGCCGAATCTTTACCTGTACGACGCATATCCCGGCGGGATCGGCTTTAGCGAGCCGCTCTATCTCGTTCACGACCTGCTCCTCCGCCGGACCCGCGAATTGATTGCCGGCTGCCCGTGCGAAAGCGGCTGCCCATCGTGCGTCGGACCGGCCGGCGAAAAAAGCGAACGAACGAAGGAAGCCGCGCTAGCGATTTTAAATCGTCTCTGCCCATGAGCGCCCCGGTACAAGATCGATACGCGCGGATTGGAGCGCTGAAGCCGGCGCGGCGCACCGCCGTGCGGAACGATGAGGCGCTGCGCGGGCATGTGCCGGATGTTCCCGCCGGCGCTGAGCGGCTCGCGCAGATTCTTGGAGCGACGGCGCGAGAGAATCGATTCGGGCCGCATCTCGGATTGCGCCGCTGGTTCTCCGAAGTCGTAGATGGCGACGCGACGTTTGCGGCGCCAGACAGTGAACTCGACCTCGCGGCGCTGCGGCTGATTGCGCCCGAAGCGCCGGATTGCGTGGCCGATCCGCGGCAGTGGCTTTTTCTCGACACAGAAACCACAGGGCTCGCGGGCGGCACCGGCACGTATCCCTTTCTCGTGGGTATCGCGTGGTGGGACGCGGGTGGGCTCGAAGTCGAGCAGTTTTTTATGCGCGAGCACAGCGAAGAGCGTTCGCTGCTCGAGGCGCTCGCGGACCGTATGGCCGAGCGGCGCGTGCTCGTCACATTCAACGGCAAGTCGTTCGACTGGCCGCTGCTCGAAACGCGTTACCGGATGACGCGCACGATCAAGCCGCCCGCGCCGCGCGCGCATCTCGATTTTCTGCATCCGGCGCGCGCGCTGTG
>JBAPOM010000224.1:0-9963 GCA_049279635.1 Candidatus Acidiferrales bacterium | reverse complement strand
CTCCCCACGTGGTTCGGCGTGCTGGAACGCGGTGGCGACGGCAAGGATCTTCGCTGGTTCAAAGGGCCCGAGCGCTGCGCCACGCACGTGATGGGCGCTTTCTCGGACGGCAACAAAATCTACGTCGACATGGACATGGCGCTGAAGAATCAGTTTCCGTTCTTCCCGAATCTCCACGGTGAGCCGTTCGATCCCAAGGCCGCCGCCGGGACACTGCATCGTCTGTCAGTCGATCTCTCGGACAAGACTCCGCGCGATTACAACATGGAGCAACTCTACCCGCAGACCGGCGCGCTGCCCCGCCAGGACGATCGCTATCAGACGATTCCCTATCGCTACGGCTTCATGCCCACGAGCGATCCCACGAAACCGCTCAATCCGAAACTCGGCAACGTGGCGTTCCGTCCCACCAATTCCTACACGCGCTTCGATCACGCCACGCGCACCACGTCCGAATTCTGGGTGGGCGACGATTCGAGCCTGCAGGAATGCTGCTTCGTCCCGCGCAGCAAAGACGCTGCGGAAGGCGACGGCTACCTCGTCGGCATCGCGAATCGCTTGCTCGAGGGCGGCCGCGCCGATCTGATCATCGTCGATACGCAGCACATGGAAGATGGCCCGATCGCCAAAGTCCACCTGCCCTTCCGTTCCTATAGCCAGGTGCACGGCTGGTGGGTTTCCGCGGACGACCTGCCCAAGACGTAACTGCGGGAGATTATAGGAAGCTAGAGCGGCTTGTTCGGGTCGGCGTCGACGTCCCCGAGCGAAATCAGCAGCCGCCGCAATTTCGAGCGATCTTCGAGCCCCATCCCGACCATCTCGAATCCGGCCTGGTGCGGCCGCACGAATCTCACCACGGCCTGCATGCTGATCGACCGCAGCCCCGCGGGAATCTTCAGCGTCGCCTCCGTTCCCACTGCGAGCTGAACGTCGCCGGTCAGCAGCCCGCCTTCGAGGCTCATCACGCTGATCGACGATGGATACTTGCCTCGCGCCGAAGTCAGCAACGCGGGCACGCTGCGCGGCAGCCGGATTCTCCGGTAGCGGCGATGCCGCACCACGTCGCGTTCGGGGATCGCGTCGAGCGGCGCCAGCGCCATCACGCCTGCATCCAGCCCCGATTCCGGCAGGAACTTCTGCATCCAGTCCGGTTCGATTTTCATCAGCGCCTGGGCAGCCGCCGTGCGAATTTCTTCAGGATACGTCCAGCCGAACGTCTTGCGGTCCTCCACGAACTTTCGCAGCGGCCCCACCGCATCCGGCGCGCGCATCCTCCCGAGCGCTTCGATCGCCTTCACGCGCAGGTAGTCCGCGCCTTGCGGCAGAATGTCTCCCTCGGCGAGCCGCAGCATCGTCGCCGCCGTCGCCGGATCGCCGCACATCCCGATTTCGTCCAGTGCGAGCGACACAGCCGCCACGTCGAAGAGCTCAAGCGAGTTCGCCAGCAGGCGCCCGCGCTCCGGCGCTCCGCTGATCGAAAGCTGGCGCACGAGTACGTCGTGGAAACTGCGCCCGCTATGACGCAGCCGCATCGGCAGCAATTCCTCCATCGACGCGGGATCGAGGCGGGCCAGCAACCCGGCCACCACCGCGGCCTTCGCCGGCGCCTCGGACTTGAATATTTCTCTCAAGTGCCGGGCGCACGCGCCGCCCACAGCCTTCGCCAGTTGCACGATATTTTCGCGTTCCGTGCGGCGTCCCGAGCGCCCCAGCCGCGCCGCCAGGTGCTCGCCCGCGCCTTCCGGCACTCGGCTCAGCACCGCCACAAGCCCTTCGGGCATCGCTTCCGCCGTCAGCGCCTCTTCGACGAATTCCGGCAGTCGGTTCTCGACGCCGATGCGCGGCCGCAAACTGTGCGCCCACGTTGGCCGCAGTTCTTCGAGGTCGGCGAGCGAATCGAGCGACTGCTGCATCGCCCGGTAGTAACGCCGCTGTGCCGCCTCCTGGCTCAGCCGCACAAAGGCCGCGCCCAATAGAGTCTGGAGCTCCGGATCCTTCTCCGCCACCAGCTGTTGCCCGATTTGCACAAGCGCATCCTGCAATCTCTGGCTCGCGGCCTTGCTGTAAAGTTCCGCCAGTTGACCCAAACCAATCGCCGCTTTTTTCCGCGCCTGCGCGTCCTTGTTTCGCACGCACGACGCGTACTTCAGCAGGACGTCTCCCGCCATCGCCGATTCGCCGCGCCCGAGCAGCTCTTCCACGTACTGCTGCACGTTTCGCGGTGGAATGCACCACGCCTCGCTCGACGTCAGCACCGCGCGCTTCCCCGATTCCGGCACCGCCGCCCAGAACTGCCGGTCAAGCACGTCCGCGTGCGATTCCATCGAAATTCCCGCGCTATTCATCTTCTCTTCGCGGGCCTTCAGCAGCTTTCGCAACGTCTCAAGCTCGTGGCCCATCTTGTCCAGCATTTGGCGGACGGCGTTCACCCGCACTTCGCCGCGCTGGAAGCGGTCGAGCGCGAAGCGGATCGCCAGATCTTCCGCCAGGCGTAACAGCATCGCCTCGTCCACTCTTGCCGAAGGAGTCTTCGCGGCGACACTTGCAAGCGCCTGCCGCAGGGTCACCTGCGCGTTCTGCGGAAGGTCCGCGATTCTCTGCTGCCAGATCATCGCATCGAGGGGCTTCTGGGAAGTCTTCCCATGCGTCGCCTCGCCAAACTGCGCGAGTAACCGAAGCAAACTATGCATCTGGCCTTCATCGAGCGGCTGGGGCTCAAGGTTTCCCCCCGCGCCAGGGCCCAGGCCAGCGTCGGTCCCTGCGAGTCCGCCTGACCCACTGCCTGCCGTTGCTCCGAATCCGAAGCTAAGTCCTCCCACGTCGGTTCCGCTTCCAACAATGCCCGTTCCCGCGCCGCCGCTTCCCGTCCCGTGGTCGTACGCGCTTCCTGACCCCGTGCCTGTGCCAGTTCCCGTGCCTGTGCCAGTTCCCGTGCCCGTTCCGGCCCCGCTTCCGCCGTGCGCGCCTTCGGCCGCGGCAATCAGCTGGATCATCTTTTCCGGACTGCGAAACCAGTCTTGAACGCGGTCGGCATCGGCCCCCAGCGTCCTCACCGCTAACTGTGCGGCGACGCGCGCCTCCGAATAACCCGCATCCTCGGCGACAAATCGAATCTCGTTGATCCGGATTCCGCCTGAATTGTTCTTGCCAAAATGCTGCTCCAGCCGCTCGCTCAACGGAGCCACTCGCGGACCGGTTTCCATGAACACCCGCACGAGGTTGGCAAATTCATCGCGCTGGACACCTGCTTGGAAGAAGATGCTGGCCACGCCTGCAGCATTCAGCAAGTCGGCGAAACTGCGTTCGGCAGGGGTCGTTTCGAGCGGAACGCCGTCCAAGAGGAGCTGAGACCCCGAGGCTCCCAAAAGCAGTCCAACATCACCTGAAGTCTCGACGGCTTCTTTGAGTTCGCTCCACGCGGAGTCAAACTGCGACGCCGACCTCGCGTGCTCTAACCCATAGAGCCGGGAGAACTTAAATAGGACATTCAAACTGCGCACGAACGCTCGGGCGTTCGGAACTGTCGTCTCAGTCGACACTGGTAGCTCACCTGGAAGGGGCGCCATCTTACTTTGTCTCAATGCAAGTGTACTAGAACCATTGGCGGAGGAAATGGTACGGAAATACTAGGGTGGCGAACGTATCAACTACGCCTGTAGAGGCCTTTCGCTAGGCTGGCAGGAGAATTTCAACCTGAAGTCCCTTGAGCACCGGCCGGACGCGCCGGATCACTTCACTCGCCCACAGTTTCTCGCTCAACACGACGAGCGATCCGTTCTCAAATGCACAAACCGCGCAGAAGAAATAATTCTGGAAGGCTTTGTCATACGCGTCCACGCCTCGCCGCGCCAGATCGGCCTCGATGGCAGCATCTTCGGAGGTAACCAGGCCCCCGGCGCGTGCCCCGAAGGTCTCGGCTTGAAAGCGGTCGATCAGCGACTCGAGCGCCTCGGGCTCTGGCGCCGGAATCACGAGTGACCGGGCGCTCGCCTCACGATATGCGATCCCATGGCGATCGCAGAAATCCCGCACCCGGTCGAGATGGCTGAAAAAATCGAGCGCCCACGGTTCCTGCCCCGCCGTCGCGGGCAGCACGCGGCTCCAGATGCGCGCCGCATCCGGCCCGCGGACCGGCTCGCGATTCTCGTCGTTCTCCGACAGCTCGATCCCCACCGCCTTGATGCCGGGCCCGAGATCGAGCGCTTCGATTTCTAGCAGGTAGCTCACGCTTCGTCGTCTGCCGCGTGGACGAATTTCTTGAACCCCGGAGATTCTTTCCGCACCTCCAGCCAATCGAAGAAGGTATCCGGCGTCTCGAGCCAGATGGCGAACCAGTGCGCGATCTCTTCCTTCTCCTCGCGCTTCTCCGGATCAACTTTATGATTCCGCGCGATCATCTCCGCGCGGCGTCTGCCCAGTCGCGCTACTTCGCGGACACGCTCCGCAGCGCTCTGTTCCCCTTCGATCGCGAATTTACGCAGCAGCTCGTCGAGCCTCACAAGGCACATTTCGGCTTCTTCGAGCGTCGAGAAGTGCAGCAGGTCCGCAAACTCTTCCTCGTAACGCCCCTCCGTGTCCGCGCGTGTGGACCACACCACTCGCATCCCTGCCTCTTCGAGAACGCTCACGATGTAGTCCGGCGAGGTCTTCCCCTTTTCCCCAAGTTGGGCGATCAACTGTCTCCTAATCTGCTCGATTTCCGCGGGAGTATACCGCGGCGTTCCCAGCCCCTGTGCGGCTTCCAGGATCAGTTCCTTCTTCGTCGAAGACCGCTCGGAGAAATCTTCGTGGGAATGTTCTGCGCTCACGTGTTGCCTCAGTGCTGCGGCTTCTTGGATGCGCCCTCGGCGGACTGAGCGTCGGCATTCAGCCGGCGCCGCAGCAATTTGACGTTGCGATCGTGCTCCGCAAGGGTCTTTGCAAAAAAATGGCCGCCTTTGTCGTTCGCGACAAAATACAGATAATCCGTCACCTCCGGCGCCAGTGCCGCTCGCAGCGACGCCTCCCCGGGATTGGCGATCGGACCCGGCGGCAGGCCCGTGTGCGTATACGTATTGTACGGCGAATCAACCTTCAAATCCTTCGGCTTCACGTCCTTCACAAGCTGTCCTTCGAGCGCCAGCGCGTATTGCACCGTCGGATCGCATTGCAGCGGAACTCCCTTGCGCAAGCGGTTGTAGAACACGCCTGCCACCAGCGGCCGCTCCTCCCGATCCGGCGTCTCTCGCTCAACAAGCGAGGCCAGCGTCACGATCTGCAGCGGCGTGAGCCCGCCGGGCAGTGTCTGCAGATCGGCCGGCTTGATCGAGTCCCACACCGCCTTGAAATTTTCCACCATCCGTTTTGCGACTTCCTCGCACGAATTGTGCCGCGTGAACTCGTACGTCGACGGAAAGAGGAATCCTTCGAGACTATGCGTTTGTGGCGCGATACCTGAAATCAGCGACGTTTCGTGCGTGGCAGCCAAAAACTGCTCGCGGTCGCAGATCCCTTGCTCCTGAATCTCCTCCGCGATTTCGAAGCTGGTCCATCCCTCCGGCACAAGAATGGTCCGAACGTAGACACGCCCGCGCGCCATCTTCCAGAAAACCTCGCGCGTGTTTACGGGCTGATCGAAATAATATTCGCCCGCTTGAATGGGCCTGCGAAAGTGCCAGTAGCTGAAGAGCGTGAACGCCAGCCGGTTCCGGACGACGTCATCCTCCCGAAGAATCCCGGCGATTTGCCATCGTGACGATCCGTGCGGAATATCGACAAACACCTCTTCCGGCCGGTGCCCGCGGTACGGCCGGCTGATCTGCGAATCGAGCCATCCGGCGCCAGCGCCTATCGCCGCAATCAACAACAGTGCCAGGAGGCCAAGCCGCTTCATGGTCGGCTATACCTTATCCGCCACGGCGCCCCGCGCCGGCGATTGGCGATTGAGGTATTCGCGCAGGAGAATCGCGGCAGCTACGTCATCGAGCGCTGCGCGGTCTCTCCTTCGTGGCGATCTCGTTCCGGCCACCGTCTGCTCCGCCTCCCAGCTCGTCAGCCGCTCGTCCAGTAGTTCCACTTCGATGCCCAGCTCCTTCTTGAGCCGCGCCGCAAACCGCGATGCTTCCTCGGCCATTGGCCCCGCCTCGCCGGTCATATGCACGGGATGGCCGACGATAATACGCGCCACACCCTGCTCGCGGCAAATCTCGCGCAGGCGCCGGACGTCCTCCGCGCGGTTCTTTCGCGCCAGCGTCTTCAGCGGCTGCGCCGTAAGCCGCAACTCATCGGACACCGCCAAGCCGATCCGCTTTCGGCCGTAGTCCAGCGCCAAAATCCGCCGCCTTTCGCGCGCCGGCGCCGCCATCGAACGATTCCCGCCAGTTTCTGGATTCGCCGCCGCCATCTCGATCTGTTTTTATTCTAACGGACGCAGGTTACGGCTGTCTCCCGCGCTCGCCATTTTCCCACGCAGGCCAGAGCCCTTCGGTTTTCATCTCCTGGCTGAGGTTCGTATCCTTCATCAGCTGCTCGATCTCGGGACGCGTGAGCCGCGGCCCAACCCGCGTTTCCGCGTCCGCCAGCGCGTAGGCCGTCACCGCGGCGATTGCGACATTGTGTTTCAATTGCCCGATGTTCACCTTGTCGAACGTATCCGACGCCGCATGATAATTCAGGATGTAGTTCGCGGGCCCCTGGTTCGCCACCAGCGTCGGAACGCCCTCGAGCAGGAAATCAAAGTTGTCCGTGTCGACGCCCGCGTCGAGCGTGAAATCCTTCACGCCGAGCGAACGGACCGGATCGAGGTCCGCGCTCATCGTCGCCAGGATGTCTTTTCGTCCGCCCAGCGAATATCCGGTGATCGGTCCATCGCCCGCGTCGAATATCACTGTCGCATCTATGTTATCGAGTTCCGTGCCATGCGCGCTCGCATATGCCCGCGAACCCAGCATCCATTGTTCTTCACCGGTAAACAGCACAAAGCGGATCGACCGACGCGGTACCGACCCCGACGAGTGAATCACCCGGGCCGCGTCGATCAGCATCGCCACGTTGCATCCGTTGTCGAGCGCCCCGGTTCCCAGATCCCACGAATCGAGATGCGCCCCCAGCAGAACGAACTCGTCCGGCTTCTCGCGTCCGCGGATTTCCGCCACCACGTTTTCCGACTCCACTGGGCCGCTCACATGATTCGGCATCTCGAAATGCACGCGGACCTTTTGCCCCGAAGCCAGAAATCGCGCCAGCCGCTCCGCATCCTCCCGCGCCACGATCGCCTGCGCGATCGGCTCCAGCTGCCCGTTGGACGATGACATGTGCCGATACAGCAGCAGGTTGGGGCGTGACGACATCCAGAAGATCGCCGCGGCTCCCGCGGCCTTGGCGCGTTGAATGATCGCCGCATCGGTCAGGTATTCGTTCAGCAGATCGTCCCAGGTTGCGATGATTTTCGTGTGCACCAGCACGACGGCGCCATTCGCGTCCGCGCCCGCCTTCTTGAATCCCGCGTCGTCGCCGTCGCCCACATCGATCACGTCTGTGGTGATTCCGCCGTCCGGTGTTGGCGGCGACCATCCCGTCGAAACCAATCGCAGCGGAAACGCCGCGGGCGAAAGCACCTCCGCGTGCGTGTTCCCTTCGCTCCATCCGACCGGAATCATGAATTGTTCGGTGTGGACCTCATCGACGCCCGCGTGGCGAAATGCTTCCACCGCCCAGCTCACGGCGCGATCCGCCTCCGGCGAGCCTGTCACCCGTCCGCCGATGGTGTCCGTCAGGTAGCGGAGATTTTCCTCGAGCGGCGACGGGCCTAGCGCTCGCTGAATCATCGCCGGTGCCAATTCCGCGCACGGCTTCCCAACCGAACACCCTCCCACACCCTGGGGCACCTTCCAGCCGGGCGGCAGGTTGATGGTCCCCGTCTGGCCAAACACGGCCGGCCCTGCCAATAGCATCGCGGCACACGCCAGCAGGAAAAGCCGCCTCTTGGTTTCACGGCTTGGCCGAGTCTGAAACATTCGGTCGATCACGGTTCCCCCTGCGCGCGCGATTATAGCGGGTCCTCCTCCAATGGGAGAACCGAAGAAAAGCCCGCGAAAAGCCTCAGTACCATCAGAACGGCAGAAATTTCTTGCGCCACGAACTTTCTACATAGGATACAGCCTTTGCTGTACCCAGGCTCAGCCCTAAACGTCTCCATTTGAGACGCTTACACAATCGGCCAGGTTTGGCAGTCCAGCTGCCCTCGGCTGCTGCTGCCTCGCAATAAAGTTCACAAATTGAAGGGGCCGGGCCAAATCTTCGGTCTCCCCAAATAGTCTTTAAGCAGTTCCCGTTTGCGAAGCAAACCAGCTCAGTTTGCAGTGTCGCATCAAAGCGAAGTCAAACCAGAGAACATGCCCGCCAGGGCAGAACGGGAAGGCCTACATTGAAGAAAGCGCTTCCGAAGTTCACTCCTGAACCCAAGAAATCAGACCTCAACGAACCCAGCTCTTTTGTTTTTTGCGAACGCTCCAGCGGTTCAGCCCAATTTCGCGCCGAATCCACCGCCGATCTCGATTGCACGGTGGAACGAATGGCCGGCTTGCTGGCCATGCAGTGCCTTGTCCGCGGCACCGACCCGGACGATTTCGAGATTCTGGTCGCGGCGGAAAGAAGTTTCGCGAGTCGATTGCAGTCCCGCGCGAAAGAACTCCTCGAAGAGGGCCGCGCGGTCGCGAGCCCTTCCTGCTTGAGCCCGCGCCAGCAGGAAATCCTCCACTCCGTGATACGCAATCAGGCCAATAAAGAGATCGCTACAAAGCTCAACATCACCGTGCGCACCGTCAAGTTCCACATCTCATCGCTGCTCAGCCGCTTCGGCGTCGAAAATCGCGCCGAGTTGGCCCGCCGGGCAGCCGGCTTCCTGCGCCCTGCGGTGGACCGCGTGAATCCGGAACCCGCGTCGGAAGGTTCCGGGCGTCGTCTTCTCGGACCAATGGCCGTGGAACGCTCACCCATTCAGATGACGGCCAAGCACCGCAACGCATCATTCGCGCGGCACGTTCTTTCCGCTTAGGATTTGCGCGGGCCGGGATGCGATCGCGGCTCGCGCACCTCTTTCGTCGCTTCTGTTCCTTTACTTCCACTTCAATTTCTTGACGTCGATTGTCGGCGGCGGGAATTTCATGTCCATGCTCTCGAGCGTTTCGGTGATGATGTGCGAAACCGCGAGATTTCGGAACCATTTCTTGTTCGACGGAATCACGAACCACGGCGCGTGCGGCGTGCTGCACTTTGCCAGCACGTCTTCATAGGCCCGCGTGTAGTCGTCCCAGAATTTCCGCTCGTCGAAATCGGCCTGCGAAATCTTCCAGCGGCGATCGGGATCGTCGATGCGCTGCTGGAAGCGTTTTTTCTGCTCGTCCTTGCTGATGTGCAGGAAAAATTTCAGAATCTTGATGCGATTCTGGTGCAGGATTTCCTCGAACTCGTTGATCTGATCGTAGCGCTTCGACCACACATCCTTCGGCACCAGTTCGTGCACGCGCACCACCAGCACATCCTCGTAAACCGAGCGGTTGAAAATTCCGATGTCGCCGTATTCCGGGACGGCCTTGTGCACGCGCCAAAGATATTCGTGCGACGCTTCCTCGGCCGAAGGCTTCTTGAACGATGTCACGTGGCAGCCCTGCGGATTCACGCCGGACATCACGTGCCGGATGGTGCCGTCTTTCCCGGCGGCGTCGCGGCCTTGCAGGACGATCAGCAGCGCGCGCTTGTGCTCGGCGTAAAGGAGGTATTGCAGCTTGTCGAGCTTCGCGATGGCTTTGTCGAGGCTCGCGTTCATCTTGTGGCCCTTGTCCCAGCCGAGCGTGTCTTCCGGATCCCAGTCCGCAAGCCGCATTTTCGTCCCCGGTTTCACTGCCAGCTCTTTGCTGAAGTTTGTCGACATTGCGCTTGCAGACCTCCTCTTACCATGTCGATTAGAAATGCCGCCTTCCTTTA
>JBAPOM010000223.1:0-2634 GCA_049279635.1 Candidatus Acidiferrales bacterium | reverse complement strand
GTGCCAATGTCATCGTGCTGGGCGCTCCCCATTCGGTCTACCGTGACCTGCTATTTCCGAAAGAGAAGCACGTTATCGATGTCTGGAATTTCTGGAATAGTGCACCTACCAGTAAGTTGGAGCAGGCTACAACCGCTCCGGTGAGAGGTATAGAGGCGAGAGGATGAAAATTCTTGTAACCGGGGCTGCCGGTTTCATTGGGGGTTACCTGGTCGAGGAACTGCTGCGAGCAGGTCATAGCGTCGTTGGTGTAGATAACTATAGCAAATATGGGCCAGTGGAAAAATCCTATGACACCCATCCGCAGTACACGACTGTTGAGGGAGACGCAAAAGACACGAGATTGCTGAAGGAACTTTTGCGCGACTGCGATCACGTTGTGGCTGGAGCGGCGAAGATCGGAGGCATTTCTTACTTCCACGCTTTCGCATACGATTTGCTGGCGGAGAACGAAAGGATCGTTGCGGCGACCTTCGATGCCGCCCTCGATGCGCATCGGCGTGCCAAACTGCAGAAGATCACTGTCCTCTCCTCCAGCATGGTGTTTGAGGGGGCTTCTGAGTTTCCGACTCCGGAAGGCGCTCAGCGAACATCGCCTCCGCCGAGCTCGAGCTACGGATTCCAGAAGCTGGCTACGGAGTATTTCGCGCTAGCGGCATGGGAGCAGCACCAGCTTCCCTATACCATCGTACGGCCTTTTAACTGCGTAGGCATCGGCGAGCGGCGCGCTTTGTGCGACACGGAAGTCAGCAGCGGTAACGTGAAACTTGCAATGTCACACGTGGTGCCCGATCTTGTGCAGAAAACCCTGAAAGGGCAGAACCCGCTTCATATTCTCGGATCGGGCGCGCAGCTCCGTCATTATACTTACGGCGGCGACCTCGCGCGCGGAATCCGCATGTGCATCGAACATCCGGCCGCGCTGAACCAGGATTTCAATCTCTCCACGCCGGTGGCCACCACCGTGCTAGAACTCGCAGAGATGATCTGGAAAAAAGTTCATAAAACATCCAAGGCATTTCGATTTGTTAATGATCCACCGTATCAGTACGACGTCCAGGTGCGCTCGCCATCCGTCTCGAAGGCGGAGCGCGTCCTCGGATTCCGTGCCGAAACCAGCTTGAGCGAAGTCCTGGACGAGGTGATCCCCTGGATCGCCCAGCAAATCCAGCTCTGCCGGATCTAGCGCCTCAGCTTGGCAGGGCTCAATTTAGGAACCTGCGCTCACAGGGAGTATGTAAGGCATGCGCCGCGCGACTGGAGACGAAATCCTGCGGATTGTTATCCCGGTTTACAATGAAGGGGCAAACTTCCCATCACTCTGGGAAGCCATTGCTTCCTCTATCCTGTCGCCCTATGAAGCCTTGGTCGTCTATGATTTCGACGGAGACGATACTGTGCCGGTGGTTAGGCGAATGATCGAGTGCGGAGAGCGACGTCTCCGTTTGGTCAAGAACACGGTTTCTGCCGGTGTGGTGGGCGCACTTCGGACCGGATTTGCGGAGGTTCAGAACGGACCGCTACTGGTGGCAATGGCTGACCTTTCCGATGATCTGTCTCAGGTGGACGAAATGCTGGACCTGTACCGACAGGGGAACCACATCGTCGCCGGGAGCCGTTACGCTGCGGGCGGACGACTTCTAGGAGGACCGTTGCTGAAGAAGACACTCTCCCGTATGGCGGGGCTCACACTGCACTGCTTCCGCGGACTGCCAACCACTGATGCCACCAATGCATTCAAACTCTACGATGCAGCGATGCTGAAGTCATTCAACATTGAAAGCATCGCCGGATTCGAGATCAACCTGGAGATTACGGTGAAAGCATTTCTGGCTGGTTACCGGATCGTGGAGGTTCCGACCACTTGGCGAGACCGCACCCAAGGCAAATCAAGGTTCCGTTTGTGGGCGTGGCTGCCCCGCTATCTTAAGTGGTATCTTTACGCGTTTCGCCCGCGTGCGAGGACGGTCCGGGCAAGTGAAAAAGAGAATTGATCGTTGATGATGGCGAACCGCAACTGCTTTCTCTTGGCGAAGAAAAACGGCGCTTGGGGAATTGAAAAGGAGAAATGATTTGGTTCTCCCCGATTAAGAATCCGGCGCGCAAGGACGGTGTTCAGTTGACACTCAGCGAACTCAGGCGACCATTCAATCCTCATAAAATCATGGCATCGCTCCCCTTTTCCCATTCTTCTTCATTTTGGAGACCTTTGATCGCAAGCATGGCTGACTGATTGGAGCCATACGAGGAAGAACAGACGGACCCGGCAGTTGGATTGATTCAGAATAGGAGTACAGATGCCCGGTCTTTCTGTTTTGTTAGGGTAGGAGATTGTGCCAATGTGCTACCAGCGTAGTATTCGGCGAAGGGCCCGTGAGAGCAATAACCATTAGTCCGGTCTCGGCCTTGAGAGATTGTCGATCTTGTGAAAATTTCTGTTGTAATACCTATCTACAACGAACGCGTAACTCTGCGAGAAATCGTTCTCCGAGTCCTAGCGGTTCCGCTCGACATGGAGCTAATTTGTGTAGATGATGGCTCCTCGGACGGCTCTCGCGAAATCCTTTCAGAGTTGCAAAATAACCATCCGCGGATTCGCGTATTTCTACAGCCACAGAACACGGGCAAAGGCGC
>JBAPOM010000222.1:0-4342 GCA_049279635.1 Candidatus Acidiferrales bacterium | reverse complement strand
GCATTGGTCTTGAGCTTCACGCTAAACAGCAGGGCGCGGGCGTACTCCAAAATCTCGAAAAAGTCCTTCCGCAGCAGAATCTCACCGCCGCTCATCGTGAGGAAAAAGACGCCGGCCGCCGCCAGTTCGTCGAGAAGCTTCTTGATCTCGGCCGTTGTCATCTCGCCGTGATCGTCATGGTCCAAGTAACAATGAACGCATCGCTCGTTGCAGCGATAGGTCAAATCGAGTTGCACGCTGAGCGGAACCTGCAGTTGGAGAGCTTTGGCGCTCAACTCCTGTGCCAGGGTGCTCATGCCTGCTCCCCGGATTTCGCCGCCGCCGCCGCGAGGGGCTGATCGGAAACGAGAAAGATTCCGTGCCCGGCGAGCTCCCGGACAAAGTTTTCCGCGTCCCGGAGCGCCTCGGCCGGCTCGACTTCATATTCAGGGCAAATTCTTCGCGCGACGATCTCCTCAAGCGGGGTCACGCCATCCGCCGCCTGCCAGATGATCGTGCCCGACTCGTTCAGGTTGAATAAGGTCGAATCGCGGACAGACATAATCATCATTTCGCCGTCGAGCGCGCGCGCGGCAATTTCATGGCTTCGGGCAATGTAGAGTCGGCTCATGCGATCAGTTCCCACGCACGCGCATCCGGAGTGAACACGAGCCGGCGGACCGGGACGCGCCTCACAAAATCGCAAACGGTCTGGAAGATCATCTCCACCAATTCCTCGTCATGCGCAAAGAAAAGAATGTTCCGCAGCAACGCCTGTGTCGCCTCGGCTTCGCTTACCTCCTCCAGACGGTTTTCAGGCCCTTGCTCCAGCAAGTGGAGCGCGGCCAGCGGCGCGCGCAGGTTCTCGCCGAGCCGTGCCAACTCTCCCGCGAACGGAGTGCCGAAAGCCTCGTATCCGGAATCTCTTGGCCGCACGTAGGAGATTTCATCCGTCAGCAGCCGCACGTCGGGCGGTGCCAGGCTCGCGAGCGTGGTCTTTCCCGCACCCGAAACGCCTGCAAACACATAAGCCCGACCGTTCCGCACGGCGCTAGCGGCGTGCACCAGGAAGCCCCCTTGCTCCGCCAAAATCAGCGAATGCAAAATCCGCAGAACAGCGTCAATGGAATAGGGATTCTCCGTCTGGCGCACCCAACCCCGGCAGGTTTTCGGATTCAACTCGGCGCGAAAATCGCCGCGCTGTATCAGCCAGCATCCCGACTCACGCCGCACGTCAACGTCCTCGTCCTCCGAAAGACTGCCGAGCGGGGCCAGCTCGATATCCAGCTCAAAAGCGGGCCGCGGGACCGGAGCGCTCACGAAGCTGCCGTACCGATCCTCAAGAAGGCGCGCAAAATCCAGGCTATCCGTCCGCACCAGGATCGACATCTCACCGATCTCGATGAAGCGTTCATGGGCGAGCGTCGCTAACTCACCCATTGCGCCTCCCGAGCCCACAAGCGCCACAGCGGACGATTGCTCAGATGCACCGACACTCGCGTCAAAAACTCGGAGCGGGTGAGTATCCACGCTCCCACCCAGCAGGCAAAATTGAGCCGCGGGGCCTTGCGCCGATTGCCGCGCAAGACCTTGGTGACGCGACCCATAAGCTCTTCGTTGGAAATAGGCGGGTCCGTTGCTCTTTGCCGGTCGCCGCGCGTGACCAGCAAATTGCCACCTTCTCTGTCGAGCCTCTCCACCACCCGGTGTGCTACGAGCCGGCCATCGCGCAGAAAAAGCACTACATCTCCCCGTTGGGCATCCCCCACCCCCTGGCGGCGCACTTCCAGCACGTCGCCCGGCCAGATCGCGGGTAACATGCTCGTGCCAGTCACAGCGAGGCGGGCCGCGCCAAACGAGCGCAGAACTTCAAGAAATAGACGCCCCTTCAGTTCATTGCGAGGGTCTGTCACATTGTCCATGGCAGCCTGGTCAAGGTCCGAGACTCTCTAAGAACGCTTTCTATTGTGCTTGCAGGATGCCTGAGTGGCGGAGATCTTGCCGCAGACCAGGGCCATGGTCTCGAATACGCGTTCGTGCTGGAAGGCCGGCTTCTGGTAGGTTCTCTTCTTGTGAGTCGGTTTTTCCCCAGGCGATTCTTGCCGTCCTCGATTCGCCTGCTCGTGCGTATTCATGGTCATTGCAGCCCCGCTTGAGTTAGTTTAACCGCGCAGTACGCGGCTGTGGTTCCGCAAAGAGTGGTAGAAGTCGCGAGCGTACCGAAGTAGATGCTCGACGCCTGCCCGAGGGGTGATTCATTGTCCACGATCATGTCGCTCGTACCACCCGCTACATCGGCAGTGTTGAACGCGGTAGGGGTAGCAACACCAGTATCAACCCCTCCCGGCAAAAGGAAGGTATAGATCTCGGATGGGTTTTGAACCACTCCCATGAACATGTAGTCCGGCCGGCCCGTGGCGGTTGCGCCGGCGACAGTGCACCCGGCAGTGGGGCTGGGTATCGTAGCGTCGAAGGTGAACTGTGCCCCAGTTGCCGAAGCCACGGTATATAGTCCGCCATTGATCACAGCGACGTCAGCAGCGGTGCACGTGCCTCCGTTGGCAGCTACGCCCGACATAGTGATCAAGTCGTTGGCGGCGAGTGTATTGGTCGCCGTGACGGTGACCACCGCTGCAGTAGCGCCAACCCCAGTCACGGTGAATACCTCGCTGTTGAAGAACTCGGTTAGCGGCGAGATGACCGAAGCGCCGGTCCCAATTTGAGGCTTCGCCTCCGGCGTAGTGCTCATGACGGAACTAGTGAACTGGAATGCTTTTATCTGTTGTCCAGCGGTGCCGGAGGCGGCAGCGACGATTTCGCCATTATTCGCAGCCGTGGCACTGCTGATCCCCAAGGTGTAGTAGCGGTCGTCGGGAGCGGGGTCGTACACAGGAAAGCCAGAGGTGGCGCAGTTTTGATTAAGATTCGTGTCGAGTCCGGCGACCGCAACCGAGGTCAGGGTAGTGCTTGTGAATTTGAATTGAACAAGAGCGGCGTTCAGCGGGTTAGCCTCGCCGAGGGTGGCGGCGTTGCACGCTGTTGTTACAAAACCCACGGCGTTCGTCGAATCGATGATGGGGGCGTCGCGAATGCCACCGTTCCGGTTCTCACCGGCCGATACAGATGCTGCCGTTACTCCGGCCGGGGTCACCTCGTACAAGTTAGAGCTGCTATCGCCGACAAAAATGTTGCCGGTGCCCCCCAAATCGACCACCGGGGCGGAGAGATAGTTGGATCCGGGGGTGACCGTTGCGCCGGCGACTGTGCATCCGGTACCGGTTGTCGCACCACCGGGTAACGTGACGGTGAATTCGAAGTGCGCTCCGCTCAACCCTGTATTACTAACGATTTGCGTTCCATTGATGAGAGCGACGTCAGCGGCGGTGCAGTTGTTGCCGGCATTCGCCGTTACGCCAGCGATGGTGACCAACTCTCCGATGCCGAGCGAGTTGGCCACGGTAACGGTCACTGCAGCCGCGGTTGCCGTAACCGCAGTCGGGGCGGTTGACGCAGGAGTGGCGCTTACCTGCACTGGGAAGTTCGCTCCATAGCCTGGCGTCCCGGTGAACGTCGGCGCGATCGCATACAAGTACCCATTGTTGTCGCCAACATAAGTGACATCAGCATAATAGGAAACAAACGGGGAGGAGAAGCTGTACGCTGCTCCAGCGATTCAGGTGGCTGCGTTGGCGGCGACCAAACCAAGAGGCACCATGAAATCCGTGGCCGTGCTTCCTGCGGTGCTTCCCGGGATCACCGGGCTGGTTGCGCAGGTCGGCAGGGTGACTCCCCCGGTGTTGTTATTGACGCAGCTCGCGGCGGTTCCGTACTCGGTGCTGCCGCTGCCGAATGTCAGCACGTGGAGGATCGCGCCGATGTTCGGGCTGTTCTCCACGTAGGCGATCTCCGTGCCATCGAGCGAGGGGGTGGGCGAGGTGGCGACCGGTCCGACGCCGGAGGCATAGGAAAAGATGAATACCGGATTCGAGAAACCGCACAGCGATGACCCGGGCGTGGGCCCGCTGTAGAGCTCATTGAAGGCGACGATGTTAGCTTGGGAGCCATTCGTCCCAGCAGTAACCCCGCCCCAAGAAAAACTTAAAGGGGGGGGGCAGTGAGCTTGCGTCAGTCAGCGTCACGCCAGTCCCAGGGGTGAGCGCATATACGGTCACCGTATCTCCCGACGCAACCGCTACAATACGGTCGAGGGCGGCACTGTTCAAATTCCGATTAATTGCGGCCGCCAGATTGGTCGCATTGGTGGCAACCGTGCTCGACACCAAGAAGTTTAATCCTGTGTTCAAGCTGGCCGATGGGGTTAAGGTCAGAGTGACCCCGGTCGGAGTTATAGTGATGGCCGTGG
>JBAPOM010000221.1:0-8241 GCA_049279635.1 Candidatus Acidiferrales bacterium | reverse complement strand
ATCGAAGAAATGGAACGATGGAAGCGCATCGTGGGAATAAAGAACGTCTCCATCAATGAAAGCTACTTTCAGGGCCATTTCCCGGGCATGCCTATCATGCCGGGTGTGCTGATCATCGAGTCGATGGCGCAGACCGCGGGCGTGCTGCTGCTCCAGGAAGTGAAGGATCGCGAGAAAAAATTGATCTACTTCGTCTCGATCGACAACGCGCGTTTCCGCCGCCCGGTCGTTCCCGGCGACCAGCTGAAGATCGAGATGAATGTCGTCGCCTGGCGGCACGGTTTTGGGAAATTCGATGGTCGCGCAACCGTGAACGGCGAAGTCGCGGCGGAAGCGACGCTGATGTGCAAAATGGTTGATCTCGAGACGGAACAAGCGCCTGCCGCCGAACCCGCCGGAAAAGCTCAATGAGTGGAACCGATCCGCGGGCAGTCGTTTCGCCCTCCGCGAAACTCGGGAATTGCGTGCAGGTGGGAGCCTTCGCCATCGTGGGAGACGAAGTGGAGCTCGGCGACGGCTGCGTTGTCGAGCCCCACGCGGTCGTGAGCGGCCCTTCCACCTTCGGCCGCAAAAATCATTTCTTCTCGTTCTCGATCGTCGGCGGCGATCCCCAGGATCTCACGTACACGGGCCAGCGCGTCCGGCTCGAGGTGGGCGACGAAAACGAATTCCGCGAGTTCTGCACGGTGCATCGTGGCACGATCAAGGGCGGCGGCGTCACTCGCCTCGGCAGCCACAATCTCATCATGGCCTACGCGCACATCGGTCACGACTGCCAGATCGGCAACCACGTGATTTTGACCAACGGCGCCCAGCTAGCTGGTCACAGCGTGGTCGAGGACTACGCCGGGATCAGCGCGTTCTGCTTGTTCCACCAGTTCGTGCGCATCGGCGCCCACTCATATATCGGCGCGGGCACGATCATCACCCAGGATGTGCCGCCGTTTTCGTTGATCGTGAGCGAACGCCAGACGCGCTGCTTCGGAATCAACAAGGTCGGCCTCGAGCGCCACGGATTTTCGCCCGAGCGCATTGGCGTGATCGAAAAAGCCTACCGGTATCTGCTGCGCTCGAAGCTGAATACCTCGCAGGCGGTAGAAAAAATGCGTGGAACCCTGGCCGACTCCGAGGACGTCCAAAGCCTTATCCGGTTCATCGAGTCGACCACCGCGCGCGGCTTGACGAAATAGGAGTGAGAATGGCCGCCGTCGAAGACACCTCGCGCAATTGGGGCCTGATCGCTGGCAACGGCGATTTCCCCTTTCTCGTGCTCGAAGGCGCTCGCAGCCGTGGCATCGACATGGCCGTGATCGCGATTCGCGAAGAGGCTTCGCCGGCCCTCGAACGGGCCGCGACTCGATTTCATTGGATCAGCCTCGGCGAACTCGGCCGCGGAATCGATCTGCTCCACCAGGAGGGCGTGAAGCACGCGGTGATGGCCGGGCAGGTGAAGCACAACAAGATCTTCAGCTCGATCCGCCCCGACTGGCGCCTGGCGAAGTTGCTGCTTGCGTTGCCCTCGAAGAATACGGATTCGCTGATCGGCGCTGTGGCTCACGTGCTCGAAGGCGAGGGCATCGAGCTTGTCGATTCGACGAAATTCCTCGGGCCGCTGCTGCCGGCGACAGGTGTTTTGACGCGCCGCGGACCCGATGAGACCGAAGCGGCGGACATCGCCTACGGCCGGCAGATCGCGCATCAAATTGCGGGGCTCGATCTCGGCCAGACAGTCGTGATCCGCGATCGCGCGTGCGTGGCGGTCGAGGCCATGGAAGGCACGGACGAGACGATCGAGCGCGCCGCGCGAATTGCCGGCGGACAAAAGCTCGTGGTCGTGAAGGTGAGCAAGCCTCGCCAGGACATGCGATTCGATGTGCCCGTCATCGGCAGCAAGACGATTGAAGTAATGCGCCGCGCGAACGCGACCGCGCTCGCCATCGATGCCGGGCGCACCTTGCTTTTCGACCGCGAAGCCCTGATTCGCGAGGCAGACGAAGCGGGCATCGCGATTCAGGCGTTCGCGCCTGAACCGGCCGATCAAGCCAAGGCGAAGTCGTGAGCGAGAAACCCATTCGCGTTGCAGTCGTCGGTGCCGGTCAATTCGGACGCAACCACGTCCGCGTGTGGCGCGAGATGGAAGGTGTCGAACTCGCAGGAATTGTCGACGCCGATGCCGAGCGCGCCCGCCAAATCGCCTCGGAATTCAGCACGCGAGTGCTCTCCGATATCGATGCGCTCGCCGCCGCTGGCGTCCAAGCCGTCAGCCTCGCCGTGCCTACGAAGGAACACGCACGCATCGGCTGCCGCTTGCTCGATGCGGGGATCGATGTTCTCGTTGAAAAACCGATGGCGGCGTCGATCGAGGAAGCAGACCAATTGATCGCTTCGGCAAAACGCTCGGCGCGGATTCTGCAAGTCGGTCACGTCGAGAGATTCAATCCGGCAGTCGCAGCCGCCCAAAGCGTCGTTTCGCGGCCCATGTTTTTCGAAGTCCATCGCCTTGGGATTTTCACGCCGCGCAGCCTCGATATCGATGTGGTCTACGACGTGATGATCCACGACCTCGATATCCTGCTCGCGCTGGTCGACGCGCCGGTGGTCGATCTGAAAGCCGTCGGCATTCCGGTGATCACGGATAAAGTCGACATCGCGCACGCGCGCGTCGAATTTTCCACGGGCACCGTCGCCAACGTCACCGCCAGCCGCGTCTCCACGGAACGCATCCGCAAGATGCGTTTCTTCCAGGAGCACGAGTACATCTCGCTCGATTTCGCGCGCCAGGATGCGCTGCGCATTCGCGTCCAGCCGGGAAGCCCGCAGCCCGGAATCGGATTCGAGAAGCTGGTCACCGCGCCCGAAGAGCCTCTGCATGCCGAGTTGCGCGCATTCGCCGAATCCGTCCGCACGCGCAAGCAGCCCATCGTCGATGGGGCGGCGGGGCGCCGCGCCCTGGCTCTGGCCGACCAGGTGATGGAAGGCATCCTTGCGCACGCGCGCAGCGTCCAACTGGGTGCATTCACACCCCAGGAAATTCGATGATTCCGCGCACTTTAGTTCCGCTCAAACTGCGCCCCGTCAGACCTGACGAGGTGAAGACGCAGGGGCATCGCCTCGAAACCTACATGGACGATCGGACCGTGGTGCCTTCCGGCCTTTCCGACGCGCCTCCGCTCGACGGCAAGACCAACATTCCGGCGCATCTGCCACTCGGGGTTCTTGTGGATCGCACGCTCGTGCCGCGGGGTATGCCGGCGGTACCCATCGAACGCTTCCAACCGATCTACGAATCCGTTCCGATCGCGGTCCTCGATTCGCGCGTCGTGGTCCCAGCTTACGTAGAACCCGCCGATGACGAAGAGCGACTGGAATTCGAGCACGCGCCGGAAATGACGGATCAGCTGCGCGAGGTGATCGAGCCCGACATCTTCATGACCGGCGACGCGAACCTCCTGATGGAGGCCAAGGATAAGCGCGATCCCAAGTCCGACCTGCTCACGCGCGTGATGTCAGTCCTGGTGCATATCGGCCTGATCATTTTCCTCATCCTTGCGCCGAAAATCTTCCCGGCGCACCAGCCGACCGACGAAGAAATCGCGATGGCCAAGAGGGACCTGAACTGGATTTACACGCCGCCTGAACTTCCGAAGACGGCTCCGCCGCCTTCGCCGAAACTTCACATCACGCCGAAGACGCTGAACGAAATTTCGCCGAATATCGAGCAGCCGGTTATTCCCGCGCCGCAGCCAAGCCCGGAAAAGCCGCCCACCGATCTGCCGGAAGCGCCGAAGCCTCAGGCTGTGGCTCCGCGGCCCCAGCAGCCGGCCCCGCAAACTCCGACTCCTTCCGAGCTTCAGCCCGTCGAACCGCTACGCCCCAATCCACAAAGTCATCTCAATCTCCACCTGAACGACGATTCGCCCGGAAAACAGATTGAGGATCAGATTCAGGATGCCATTAAACACGGCAATCGCGGCGGGGTATACCCCGGTGGTCAAACCGCACCGGGAACAGGCAGGGGCGGGCCGGGGATGGGCGATTCAGCCCAAATCCTTTCGGACACGCAGGGCGTCGACTTCAACAGCTATATTCAGCGTCTTCTCGCCACGCTGAGGCGCAACTGGGAAGCCGTCATGCCGGAATCCGCGATGATGGGAGACAGGGGCATCACGGCCACAACCTTCAAGATCGCTCCGGATGGAAGCGTCATCCCACCCGATCCCACCCTCGAAAGGACGTCCGGCAAGGAGCCTCTCGACAACGCGGCAATGTCCGCGATTCACGCGTCGAATCCTTTCGAGCCTTTGCCGCCGCAGTTCCACGGACCGTATCTCGAGCTCAGGATATGGTTCCTCTACAATATTCCTCGGGATCAATGGCCTAATTCCCAGTGAAGGTGAGCCGCGCCCAAGTCGCCGGGGCCTTGATCCTCGCGGCTCTAGCGCTGCTGATTCTGCTTCTTCGCTATTGGAAATTCCCGGGATGAGCGCGCTTCCGAGGCTTTTGGTGATTCTCGGCCCGACCGCCTCCGGCAAATCCGAGCTCGGCATCCATCTTGCGGAAAGGCTCGGCGGCGAGGTTCTCGTTTGCGACTCGACGCAGGTCTACCGGCACTTCGACATCGGCACGGCGAAGGTTCCAATGGCCGAGCGGCGCGGCATTCCTCACCATCTGATTGATCTCGTCGGACCGGAGGAAGTCTTTACCGCCGGTGATTACCGGAGGCGCGCCCTCGAAGTGCTCGAAACCGTGCGCGGGCGGCGCAAGGTGCCAATTATTACTGCGGGCACGGGGCTCTACTTGCGCGCGCTGCTCGAGGGCCTCGCCCATGCACCAGCTAGATCAGAGGAACTCCGCGAGCGCCTCCGCAAGCAGGCTGCCCAGCATGGCCCTGAATACCTCCATCGCCTGCTCGCCCGCCTCGACCGCGAAACCGCCGGCCGCATTGCTCCGCGCGACACCCAGAAAATCATCCGCGCCATCGAGATTCGCGTACTCGCAGGCAAGGGCGTTGCCGACGTTCATCGCGCGGGCCGCGCCGCTTTGGAGGGGTATGACATTCGCAAAATCGGACTTCTGCCTCCGCGCCCAGCCCTGTATTCCCGCATCGACGCGCGCGTAATATCAATGATCGAGGCTGGCTGGCTCAATGAACTCCGCCGATTGATCGCCAGTGGCGTGCCTCCCGATGCAAAACCATTTCAATTCATCGGCTACGCGGAACTGCGCACCTGCCTCGAAGGCTCCTTCGCGCAAGACGCCGCCATCAAGGAGATCCAACAATCCACTCGCCAGTTCGCCAAACGGCAGATCACCTGGTTTCGCAAAGAAAAACATGTCGAATGGCTGACCGGTTTCGGCGACGAGCCGGCCATCCGGTCCGCCGCTCTCGAGATCGCGCGAAGCTCTACCCTCGCATCTTGACCTTGTAAGCGGTTTCCACTAAGATTCGCACCGACATACGGTAGCGTATGGCAACTGCCGCCAAGCTCGCGAAGGCCTCGCCACTCCAACCAAACGATTGGATTCGGGCGGCGCTTGCCAAACTCTCTCAAGATGGCGTGGATGCGGTTCGCGTCGAGGTTCTGGCCCGCGATCTTGGCGTGAGCAAGGGCAGCTTTTACTGGCATTTCCGCGACCGCCAGGAACTCCTCGAGCGGACGCTAACCCACTGGGAGCAGGGTGAGCTCGCCTTGCTCGATTTTGATGCGGATGCCACCAGCGCAGCGACCCGCTGGGCGCGTATCGTGCAGGTGTCAGCCGATCCCAGCCGCATTCAGCTCGAAGCCTCGGTGCGCTCCTGGGCGCGCCGCAATGAACAAGTGGCACGGCAGGTAGTAGCCGTGGAACTGAAGAAGACGATCGTCATCGCGAACGTTCTGCAAGATGTCGGCTTCACGCAGCGGGCGGCGCAAGCGTGGTCCGAGGTTGCTCTTCTCGTGTGCCTCGGCTGGCTGGACCGCGCAACGCGGGATCGGCAGTTTCAAATTGCCGGCCGGGGCCTTGGTGAGTTCCTTTCCGAGTTGGTCCTCGCGGCTTCGAGCCGTCTTCCTTCGGCCAAGAGACTGGGTTGACGGTTGCGGGAATAAATTCCGGAACTTTTTTATCAGCCGCAAGAATGTTACAGTTATCCGCTGCCAGGACGGGGTGGCGTAGGTCTATCTCTGGCAACCCCAGCCGCACAAATGTCTTCCAAGGGAGCGCAGGGTGCGGTGTGGCCGTTTGTCTGCGTGGCGCGAGTTTGCCGGAAATAATCAAAATCGAGGACGAGAAAAGCTTCCCTATGCAAAAGAGGGCTCCAGCTCTAGGTTTCTTTGCGTGCGTGATTGGGTGCGCGCTGATTCTCGCGGCGTGCGGCGGCGGCTCCGGCGGCGCGAATACCGTGACCTCGGTGGCGATCACGCCGACAACGGCCAGTGTGCCGATCAACGGCACCACGGAATTCACCGCCACGGTCAATCTCGCCAGCTCCAACAGCTCGACCAGCACGAGCACCGTGGTCACCTGGGAAGTGAATGGTGTGGCCGGCGGCAGCACGGCAACCGGAACGATTGTCCCCTCCACCACGGACGAGCAAGTCGGAGTCTACACCGCCCCTGGAGTCGTACCGAGCACCAACAACGGCCAAGTCAACATCACGGCCGTCGCACCCCAAAATCCCGGCTCGACGACTTCATCAACGAGCAGTTCCACGATAACGTCCAATACCGCAGTGGTCACGATCGGCGCTGGCACCGGTTTGGCGATCACGGAGCAGACGACGCTGCCGGTTCCGGCCGGAACTTCACGCCACTTTACTGCAACACTGAACGGTTTGAACGACCCGAACGCGACGTGGTCGGTCAGTGCTGCGAACGGCGGAGACGTGGGAACAATTGATGCCTCCAGTGGCCAGTATATGGCGCCCGATTTTCCGCCTCCGGGCGGCACCGTGACGATTACTGCCACCGATCCGACCGTAGCCACGCCCGCTACCGCGACCGTGGAGATCGTCTACTCCAATCTTTCACTCAACGGGCCATTCGCGTTCTCCTACTCCGGCAACGACTCCAGCGGCTTCCTGGCGGCTGCCGGAAGCTTTGTGGCGGATGGCGGCGGCAACATCACGAGCGGCATCGAGGACACCAGCAGTTTTCTTGTCGGCGTTTCGACCGGCCTGTCGTTCACCGGCACGTACGTGGTGGGACCTGACGGCCGAACCACAGCCACGATCGACACGGGCCATGGCGTCGCCACTTGGCAATTCGCGCTCACGACGAACAAGCACGCCGCCATGATTCGTTTCGACACCAACAACACCGGCAGCGGAACCATCGACCAGCAAAATTTGAACGACCTCACTACGTCGCCCAACATCGTAAGCGGGCCATACGCCTTCAGCGCCTCCGGCACCGATGCGTCGTTCAAACCGATGGCGCTCGCAGGCGAGTTCACCTCGACCGGCTCAAACGTCCTCACCGCGTCGGGATCGATGATCGACGTAAACGACGGAGGCACGGTCACGACCGAGAGCCCAACCGTCAACGGAGCTTACTCTCTTGACGCCGGGAATGTGGGAACTGGGCGCGGCACGCTCACGCTGCCGAACTCCAGTGGGACCCAACTGCAATTTGCCTTTTACGTAATCGACAGCACGCATCTGCACATCATCGAAATCGACGGCAACGACTTCCTCGCGGGAGACATGTACGAAGGCGCCAGCAGCGGCACCAGCTTCGCGGGTACCTACGTCTTCGCCGCCGGTGGCACCTCCTCCACCGGCACCAGCGGCGCGTACGCCCAGGGCGGAGTCTTCGTCTCGAACGGCAGCAGCGTCACGGGCGGAGCGCTCGACACAAATAACGCGGGCACCGTTACCACGAACGCCACCATCAGCACGACTCCGTTTTCCGTCAACGGAACCACCGGGCGAATCGGTCTAACCCTTTTGAGTTCGCAATTCGCCGTCTATCAAACTGCTGAAGGAACGGCGGTGATGGTCGAAACGGATTCGGCCGGCATTTCAACTGGCCTGGCGTATTCCCAGGTCACAGCCGACGCATCCACCGCACCCGCGGCCGGCAGCTTTGCCTTCGTTCTCGGCGGCCAGGGAATGTTCCACCAAATTGCTGGCTCCGCTCAACCCGATGCCGAGGGCCAGCTCACACTCAGCGGCACCGGCGTCTCCGGCGGGCACTTCGACATCAACAATTTCAATGCGACGTACAAAGCCGATCCGGTCAACATTACCACCAGCTCGATCAC
>JBAPOM010000220.1:0-6998 GCA_049279635.1 Candidatus Acidiferrales bacterium | reverse complement strand
GAATGCCCAATTGTAGTGCTTACTTCGCCCCAGCCATTTGCTGAAGTGATTTCTCAAATGGTGCGCGAGCTACACCGTGCTCCGTGATGATGGCGGCGATGAATTTCGCGGGCGTCACGTCGAACGCGGGATGCGCCGCACGGACGTCGGGCGAGATGCGCACGCCGCCCAGATGCGTCACTTCCTCTTGCGAGCGCTCTTCTATAGGGATGTGTTCGCCCGAGGGAATCGATAGGTCGATCGTCGAAATCGGCGCCGCCACGTAAAACGGAACGTTGTGCTCGCGCGCCAGAACCGCGATTCCGTACGTGCCGATCTTGTTTGCCGTGTCGCCGTTGCGCGCGATCCGGTCCGCGCCCACCACCACCGCACCCACATTTCCCGTCTTCAGGAAATGGCCCACCATGTTGTCGGTGATCAGCGTAAGCGGAATGTGATCCTGATGCAGCTCCCACGCGGTAAGGCGCGCGCCCTGCAGGTAGGGCCGCGTCTCCGGCACGAGCACCTCAATTTTGTGGCCCGTATCGACAGCAATCCGAATCACGCCGAGCGCCGTCCCGATTCCGCCCGTGGCGAGCGCGCCGGCGTTGCACTGCGTCATCACGCGGCCGCTCTGCGGCAGCAGTTCCGCGCCGAAGCGGCCAATGCGCTCGTCAGCCTCGCGCCGCTCTTGATGAACTTTCTGCGCTTCTTCAACGAGCGCCGCCTGGATCCCCGCGATTCCGCCGGCGCTGTTCTTTTCGGCTGCGCGCGCGAGTTCCTCGAAGCGCCGCTCGAATCGCTCGATGGCCCAGAATAAATCGACAGCCGTGGGGCGCGTGCGCGCCATCGCGTCGCAAATCACCGGAAATTCGGCGCGCAATTCGGCGAGCGTCTTCGTATTCGAATGCTCGACGCCGAGAGCGATGCCCATCGCCGCCGCCACACCGATGGCCGGCGCCCCGCGAATCACCATGTCCTTGATCGCCCGCGCCACTTCGCGGTAGTCGGTATAGGTGTGGTACACGACCTCAGCCGGCAACCTCCGCTGGTCCAGCATCACGACGCCCTCGCGGGTCCACTGGATGGGTTCAACGCTGTGCAATGGATTCCTCTCCGTGATTGGCACGCCAGCACGCCAGCCGTTCCGTGCAAAACACGCCGTTTAGTTTAACCGATTCCCCACGCCCGCCCGGGTGCCTTCGCCTTTGACTTTTCGGGTGCCCCATCCTCGTTTTGTGAGGGTGGGGCTTTTGCGACAAGCACGCAGCAGATGCGTCTCGATCGTAGCCTAGGACTTCTCAGACCGCGTCTAGCGAAGCGGCGCAAGATGCCGCAGCTTGGCGGACGATAGCACGGTGGCGATCACCGGCAGCGCATTGTAACTCGCGTGAAGAATATAACTCGCCACCACGGTTCGCGTGGCCGCGCGAGCAATCGTAAACACGATCCCGACCATCACCAGCAATGTGATCTGCCACCACCCGCCCCACAGCTGCCCCGCGTGCAGCAGGCCGAAAAGCGTCCCCGTAAACACGATGCCCAGCCCCACGCCCAAACTGCGCGCCGCCACCGGATACAGGTAGCCGCGAAAAATCGTTTCCTCGACCACGGGCGCCACGAGCACCGCCGTCAACATGAAAAGCAGCGCCGCATGCGGATTCTGTGTCGTCGACTGGATCGGCAGCGCATGTTTTGGCGGAAACAACGACTCCGCTACAGCAACAATCACAGCCAGCGAAAATCCGCCGAAAGCGAGAGCCGTGTAGGCAAGCATTGGAGAAGAAGCGCGCGTCTCGAGCGGACGCCAGCCGATCGTGCGCCAGAACGGCGCATGAAAACGCAGCCGTATATTCGCGGCGAGGTAGGCGAGCAAGCCCAAATCCAAAATAGCCTGCGCCACGATCGCAATCACGCTCATCGCGCCGGGCGACTTTCGGATGTGTGCCGGGGACACGCCAGCGAACCTCAACGCCAACATCAGCGCCACGGATACCACACCTATTCCGACCATTGCCAACCCGACGAGCACCACCAGATCGGCCCAGCCCCACGGCACGCGGAGATCATCCGGCAGCGGGCGCCTGGCCGGGCCAGGAGGTTCGCTCAGCGATGGCGTGGATTCGGGTTGGAAAGAATCGGCGAGCGCCCCCGGCTCGATCGTTTGCGGCACGGGCTCGACGGGCTCTGGCGGCTCGGGCGGAAGCAGATTGTCGTCGGCGTTCATCGTGAGCGTCCCGGCTCAGCTGTGCGCTGTGCCATTCCCATTGGACTTCGCGCCGTTGAGCGCGGATGCGAGAATCTGCCCCGTATACGATTTCTTGACGCGCGCCACCTGCTCCGGCGAGCCCTGCGCCACGATCCGCCCGCCCGCCTCGCCGCCTTCCGGCCCGAGATCGATGATCCAATCGGCCTGCTTGATCACGTCGACGTGGTGCTCGATGATGAGCACCGTATTGCCGAGCGAGACGAGCCGGTTCAGCACGTCGAGCAGCTTCTTCACATCATCGAAATGCAAGCCGGTCGTCGGCTCGTCGAGAATATAGAGTGTCCGCCCCGTCTGCCGCCGCGAAAGCTCGCGCGACAGTTTCGTCCGTTGCGCCTCGCCGCCCGATAGCGTGGTCGCCGATTGCCCCAGCTGGACGTAGCCGAGCCCGACGTCCACCAGCGTCTGCAGCTTCACCTGAATCGCGGGAATATTTTCGAGCGCCTTGAGCGCCTCTTCGATCGGCAGATCGAGCAGATCGGAAATCGAGAGCCCTTTGTAACGCACCGCCAGAGTCTCGGCGTTGTATCTTTTTCCGCGGCAGACTTCGCACGTGACGTAAACGTCCGGCAGAAAATTCATTTCGATCCGGCGCTGCCCGCCGCCCTGGCACGCCTCGCAGCGCCCGCCCTTCACGTTGAAGCTGAATCGCCCCGGCTTGTATCCGCGCTCGCGCGATTCGGGAAGCATCGCATAGAGTTCGCGGATCGGGGCGAATACGCCCGTATACGTCGCCGGATTCGACCGCGGCGTCCGCCCAATCGGCGCCTGGTCGATCTGCACCACTTTGTCGATGTGCTCGATGCCCATGATCGCGCGATGCGCGCCCGGCTTTTCCATCGAGCGATAGAGCTTGGCCGCGAGCGCGCGATACAAAATATCGTTCACCAGCGTCGATTTCCCCGAGCCGGAAACGCCGGTGACCACCGTCAGCAGCCCGAGGGGAATCGGCACGTCGATATTTTTCAGATTGTTTCCGTGCGCGCCGAGGATTGTCAGCGTTTTGCCGTTGGGGCTGCGACGCTCGGTCGGAACCGGAATTTTCACCCGCCCCGAAAGATACTGTCCCGTGAGCGACGCTGGATTCCCGGCGATTTCCTCCGGCGCCCCCGCCGCGACAAGATACCCGCCCGTCTTACCCGCGCCCGGCCCAAGATCGACCACATAATTCGCGCGCCGGATCGTCTCCTCATCATGCTCGACCACCAGCACCGTATTGCCCAGGTCGCGCAGCGTCTCAAGCGTGCTCAGCAGCCGCCCATTGTCGCGCGCGTGCAGCCCGATCGAAGGCTCGTCCAGCACGTAGAGCACGCCGCGCAAGCGCGAGCCGATCTGCGTCGCAAGCCGGATACGCTGCGCCTCGCCGCCCGAAAGAGTCGCCGCCGAGCGATCGAGCGTCAGGTAGCCGAGCCCCACCGCCAGCAGGAAGTCGATCCTCTCCGCAATTTCGCTCAGTGGCCTCCCCGCGATTTGCCGCTGGCGCACCGTGATCCGGTCGCGAATCTTGTCGACCGCCGCGCGCGCTTCCGTCAGCGGCAGCGCCGTGAAATCCGCAATCGAAAGCCCCGCGATTTTCACCGCGAGGCTTTCGGGCCGCAGCCGCCGCTCGCCGCAAGCGGTGCACGGCGCGGGCGACATATATTGCGTCAGCCATTCGCGGTACGTGTCCGATTTCGATTCGTCGAGGCCGCTTTCCAAGTGCCCGAGCACGCCCTGGAAATTCAATCCCTTGCCCGAGCCGCCATTCGCCGGATTGCCGCGCAAGATCAGGTTCTGCACCTTGCGCGATAATTTCTCGAACGGCGTGCCGAGATCGAATCCATAAGCCTCCGCCGCAATTCGCATCGTGCGCTGCAAAGGACCCGAGCCCGAGCCAGGCCCGAGCCCGCCCTCGAAGAGCGGCTTCGTCCAATCAACGATCACCTTCGCCGGATCGAACTCGTACTTCGAGCCCAGCCCATGGCATTCGGGGCACGCGCCATACGGCGAATTGAAGCTGAACGACCGCGGCTCGAGCTGCGGCACCGAAATCCCGCATTCCGGGCACGCGAGCTTTTCCGAATACACATGTTCGTCGCCGCCCACCACCGCGATTGTCACCAGCCCGCCCGTCAGCTTCAACGCCGTCTCGATCGATTGCTCGAGCCGCTGCGCGATGCCGTTCTTTAGCAGCAGCCGGTCCACCACGATCTCGATCGTATGATTCTTGCGGCGATCGAGCGCCTGCGGCTCGTCGAGATTCACGAGCTCGCCATCCACGCGCGCGCGGACGTATCCTTCCTTCGCGTATTTTTCCAGCTCTTTCTTGTATTCTCCCTTGCGCCCCCGCACCACCGGCGCGAGAACCATGATGCGGTCGTCCGGCTTCAGCGCCATCACTGACTGCATAATCTGCTCGGTCGATTGCCGCGCGATCTCGCGCCCGCAGTTCGGGCAGTGCGGTGTCCCGATCGCGCTATAGACCACGCGCAGGTAATCGTAGATCTCGGTGATCGTCCCGACGGTCGAACGTGGCGAGCGCGTCGTCGTCTTCTGCTCGATCGCAATCGATGGCGAAAGCCCTTCGATCGAATCGACCTCCGGCCGCTCCATCTGGTCGAGAAATTGCCGCGCGTACGCCGATAGCGATTCCACATAGCGCCGCTGTCCCTCGGCGTAGAGCGTATCGAACGCGAGCGAGGATTTTCCCGATCCCGAAAGGCCCGTGATCACGGTCAGCGTGTTGCGCGGAATTTCCAGGCTGATGTTTTTGAGGTTGTGCTGCCGGGCGCCCCGGATGACGATTTTCTTCAAGCCCATTTTCGAGTGGCCCCGCACAGCGAGCTTCTCTCTACACTGGGTAGAATGAGCCCAGCGTAATCCTTGACCATAGCAAGAGCACCCGCGCAAGGTCAAGGAACGCACGATCCTCGAATGGTGGGTCATCGGAACAAATTAGAAGCGAGCGCGGAAGCTTGCCGCAGCGCCTCCGTGAACTCTGCGTCTCTCTGCGTCCTCTGCGTTAAAATCCGCAGAAGAAACAGGCGAACGTGAGGCATAGAGCTACACGGAGGTAGCGCCTACAGTGATTCACCTAGGACTATTTTCGTCCAACCGGAATTTTTTGCTGGCAGCCGGGAAATTTTGCCCGCAAATGCAAAATCCAGCCTTTTGCTTTCAGCAGTTTAGCTTTGGTTTGGAACGTGCGACCCAAGACGCGTCCGGGGAAGGAAAGTCGAGGATCCCTTCGGGGATTGAGGGCTGGGCCGGCTTCCTTCCCCCGGCCATTCCCGCCGGTTGGATTTTACCTACCCCTCTCGAACGCTCCGGCGGGGGTGTGTTTGCCTCTCTTCGCTTTTCTTTTGAAGTTCCGGGTGTTGCCACACAGGCTCTTACCGTCGACGCAAGATTCGTGTAAATTATCTAGGCTCATTCCAACCGGGTTGGGGCGTGGTCCAATCGGTAGGGCACCTCACTGTTAATGAGGACGGTGTTGGTTCGAGTCCAACCGCCCCAGCCAACTCCTCCGGATTCTTCTAGCTCGTCAAACTGCCGGAATCGGAACGGGAACCAGATGCGTCTTTCGTTGACCTCGCGGGCTCAAAACGATATACCGGGTCCGAATGGCCGCCACACCTAAGCTCGCGCTTTCCGCTCTGATCAGCACGCTCTTCTTTATCGCGCTTGCGATTGTTGGCTGGGGCGGCGTGCGACCCTTCTTCGCCAACCCCGCTCGCATAGCGGCTGTCGCTATTTTCCTCGCGCTTATGGTGGCCTCGTGGTGCAGCGCCGGCAATGTCAGTTCGGGCGAGCGCGAGGACCGGAGCAATCGTTGGGTGCTGGCGGTATTCATGATTCTCAGCATCCTGAGCACGTACTTTTCAGCCTACACTGACCGCAGGAACATCTGGGTCATCGATGGCGATGCCACACGCTGGATCGGCGTAGGTTTTCTCATCATCGGAGGCGTGATCCGGCTCTGGCCGGTTTTTGTGCTGAGGAATCGCTTCAGCGGCTTAGTTGCAATACAGCCAGGGCATACGCTCGTCACAACCGGCATCTATCGCGTGGTGCGCAATCCCAGTTACGTCGGATTGCTTCTGGGTTCATTCGCCTGGAACCTGACATTCCGCTCGGTGGTCGGGATCGTGCTGACCGCGCTGATGATTCCACCGCTCATCGCGCGCATCCATTCCGAGGAACGGTTGTTAGAGTCTCAGTTCGGTGCGGAGTATGAGGCCTATCGCCGCCGGACTTGGCGGCTGATCCCCGGCCTCTACTGAAGGCCCCTGGCGATCCTCAATCCTTGATTACCGGAAATCCAGCCTCGGTCCAGCCGCGCCAGCCGCCGTCCATCGAAATCACGTTGCGGTAGCCCATTCTCTGCAGATTGTCCGCCGCGAGCGCCGAGCGATATCCGCCCCCGCAGTACAACACGACGGTCGCATCCTTATCCGGTACCGTCTTCTCGATGTCGCGCTCGATGATGCCTTTGCTCAGGTGAACCGCGCCGGGAATGTGCCCGCGAGACCATTCCGATTCCTCGCGCGTGTCGACCAGGACAATCTTCTCGCCCGCATCGAGCCGCTTCTTCGTTTCGCGAAAATCTTCTTCCTTCACCCGTTGCTTCGCATCGTTCACCAGCTTTACGAATGCCTCGCTGTGATTCGGCGCCATCGCTCACCTCGCTTCGATTCAGATGCTCACTTCATGTCCCGCCAATTCGGCCCCACCTTCGTATCCACCACCAGCGGCACGCGCAGCTCGTAGACGC
>JBAPOM010000219.1:0-14528 GCA_049279635.1 Candidatus Acidiferrales bacterium | reverse complement strand
GTGTAGTAAGTGTCGAGGACCTTCAGCCTGTCTTCGTGGGGGATCGGGGCTGGGCCTGGATTCACGCCGAAGCGCATCACGAGCGAGGCGGCTTCGGTGAAGGCGGGCCAAGGCGGGAGGCCCGGGCCGTTCGGATCGCCCTTGGTGGCGAAGTTGACCCAGTAGCTTTGCATCTGCTGCGAGATGGATTCGTCCTCGGCCGTGGGCGCCGGGCGGCCAGGGCCGCCGAGATTGCCAAATACGTAGGCGACCTCCTGGCCGTGAGTAGAGCCGTTGGGATCGCGCGCGCTGGGCCGATCGAAGTAGTACACGTACGCCTTGTGCTTGCCGTAGGACGATTCGAGGCGCGCCCAGGTGTACTGGCCCCAGTCGAAAATGGTGTCGCTGCTGAGTTGCGTGGCGGAGCGGGTGGCTTCCTCATCGGTGGCGTGCGGATAAGCTGCGAGGATGGCGTCCGCTTCCTTGCCGTAGCCGCGGCGAACCATCGCTTCGAAGGCGGCCGGATCGGTCTTGCGAACGCCGAAGCCCGCCGCCTCGTCCGAAACGTCACCGACGAGGATCGGCGTGTCGTTGAATTGGCCGTGATGCCACAGGTCGAACTGGTCGCCGGTGATGACGTAGCCGTCGACCGGCGGCCAGAAGCGCGGAGCGCCCGGCCCGCGTTGCGCTGCCAAGATCGTTGCGGCGGGCAGCGCGCGCGCTTCCTCGAGAGTGGAGGCGCCCAGGCTCTTGAGCCACGCTTCGCCGGCGGCCTCGGACATTCGCAGCGTTTCAATGCTGGTCCCGGCCCACGGAGAATCCTCGGGCGGCGTGAAATTAGAGCCACTCTCGGAGATCACGGCGCGAAAGAGTCCCTTGGCGAGGGGCGAGGCGGCGAGCATGCTGACCGAGAAGCCGCCCGCTGAATGGCCGAGCAGAGTGACCTTGGACGGATCGCCGCCGAATTTCGCGACGTTCGCGCGGATCCATTCGAGGCCGGCGATCTGATCGAGCAAGCCGTAGTTGCCGGAGCCGTGGCCGCTTTCGCGGCTGAGCTCGGGCGTGGCGAGAAAACCGAACGCGTTGACGCGGTACGAGATGCTGACGAAGACCACGCCTTTCTGTGCGAAGTGGGTGCCGTCATAGAGCGGAGCGCTGGTGGAACCGCCCGCGAAGCCGCCGCCGTAGATCCAGGCGATCACCGGGAGTTTCTCGCGGGATGTTTTCGCGGGAGTCCACACGTTGAGATAGAGGCAATCCTCGCTGTTGGGCGTTGTGGGAGCCTGGCTCGTGGCTCCGGAATTCTGCATGCAGGCGGGGCCAAACGCAGTAGTCTGGCGGACTCCATGCCAGGGTGTGAGCGGTTGGGGCGCCTTCCAGCGGAGCGCGCCGACGGGCGGCGCCGCGAACGGGATGCCCTTGAACTCCGACAAGCCATCGGCGACGGTCCCCGTGATCGCGCCGCCCGTGATGTGCGCGCGCGCAATCTGCGCCACTGCGGGCGTGCCGGCAGCAGCGAACGCGAGCGCCATCATTGAAACCGCCCAGATGCGTTTCATGTCGGATCCCTCCGCCTCGATTCAGTGAGATGCGGCGCCAAGAGTACGCCGCTGAACGCGCGCGCGCAAGACGTTCAGCGGCGCTACTTTGAATTCGTTACGCGGTGGTGGCTTGCGCGCCGTCAGCGTTTTCGACAATGCAGCCGTCGAGGAGATGGATGGTGCGGTCGGCGATGCTGGCGTAGCGCGGGTCGTGGGTGACCATGCAGATGGTGGCGCCGTCGGCGTGGAGCTGGCGCAGGAGGTCCATGACGGCTTCGCTGTTTTTCGAATCGAGATTTCCCGTGGGCTCATCGGCGAGCAGGATCGACGGCTGGCCCGCCAACGCGCGCGCGACGGCCACGCGCTGCTGCTGGCCGCCCGAAAGCTGCGCGGGATAATGCTTGGCGCGGTGCGCCATGCCGACGCGCTCGAGCGTGTCCTGCACGCGCTTTTTCCGTTCGGCCGCGGCCATGCTGCGATAGGTGAGTGGCAGCTCGACATTTTCGAAAACGGTGAGGTCGCCGATGAGATTGAACGCCTGGAAAATAAAGCCGATCTCGCGATTGCGAATGCGCGTGCGGCTCGAGACCGAAAGATTCTCGACGTGATCGTTGTGAATCCAGTAGTTTCCGCCGGTCGGCGAATCGAGCAGGCCGAGAATCGAGAGCAGCGTCGATTTGCCGCAACCGGAAGGCCCGGAGATCGAGATGAACTCGCCGTTCTTGATTTCGAGGTGCACGCCGCTCAAGGCATGCGTCTCGACTTCGTCGGTCTGAAACACCTTGGTGATGCCTTCCAGGCGAATCAACGACTGGGCCGTGGCATTCATCATCGGACTCCTTTTTCCACAAATAATTATGAAGTGCGCTACTTCAGCTCCACGCGGTCGTAGTTGTCGTCGGCGGACATATCCGAGAGGATGACGGTGTCGCCGACATTCAAACCTTTCAGAATCTCAACCGTATTCACCGACTCGCTGCCGATTTCGACGGGGACGCGGATCGCTTCGCTGCCGCCTTCGACAACCTTGAACAGGCCGACGGTGCTATCGGCGTCGCCGTGGACCGGGCGCCCAACGTATAGGACGTCGGCGAGGCGCTCGATTTCGATGGTGCCTTCGACGCTCAGGTCGGGGACCGCGCCTTTCGGCAGCGCGCCATCGAGTTTCACGTCCACGGTGCGCGTGCCATTGGCCACCGAAGGATCGATGCGCATCACGTGGCCGGGAATGATTCCGTTGTGCGTGTCGACCGAGGCCTTCTGGCCGATCTGAATGTCCTTCGCCTGCGTCTCTGCGATTTGCAGCGCGGCTTTCAGTTCGGTCGGCTGCGAGACTTTCGCCAAAGCCGCTCCCTGCGTCACCTGCTGGCCAACGTCCACATCGAGCTCCTGCAAGATGCCGTCGACGCCGGCGCGCACGTGCAATCGGCCGACCTGCGATTGTTTCAACTCGTAGAGCGCGCGCTTTTCGTCGATGTTGGCCTGCTGGACGGCGAGTTGCGGGGTGATGGAATCTGCGAAGGTCTGGACTTCCTGCTGCGCGAGGTCGTTCTCTTTGGCGAGTTCTTCGGCCTGCACCTCGGCCGTTTTGACGTCGAGCTCGGCTTTCAGGCCGAGCTTGCCGAGCCGTTCATCGGCGTCTTTTGTCATTGCGGCAGTACGGTACTGCGAGGAAACAGATGCCGCCTGCGTGCGCTTGTCCATCAGCTGATTCTGAAGCTCAGCTTTCGTCTGCTCGTAGGAGGCTTGCGCGCCCTTCAATTGGTATTCGGCGTCGAGGGCCTCCTGCTGCAACTGCGGATTGCTGAGATCGAGAATCACGGTGTTCGCTTTCACGGGCGTTCCGGGAAGGAGATAGCGCTTTTCGACGCGCCCCTCGGTGGCCGCCGGGATCACCCACACCGTTTCCGGCACGAGGGTGCCGAGGCCGCGAACTTCGCGAAGCATCGGCCCACGCTTCACGGTGTCGGTCCAGATCGTCGAGCGGTCGACGCTCGGCGCCGCCGGCTTCAGCCGCGCGAGCGCGGCCGTGACCACCACGATCACCAGCAGGGCCGCGCCGATATAGATGTAGCGGCGAATTTTCTTCTGCCGCTTCACATCCGGCCGCGCTATGTCCATGTCGAATACCTCATTCGTACCTCAGCGCCACCAGCGGATCGACGCGCGAGGCGCGGACGGCCGGCACGTAGCAGGCGAACAGAGCCACCAGGGCCAAGAGTATCGCAGTCGAAACGAAAACGAGCGGGTCCCACGGCTTTACTTCGAAAAGCAAGCTGCGCATCAGCCGCGTGAGCGCCAGGCCGCCGCCCACGCCGACGACCAATCCGATCGCCGCCAACAGCATCCCCTGCAGCACGACCATGCGGCGAACGTCGTGCGGGCTCGCGCCGAGGGCCATGCGAATGCCGACCTCTTGCGTCCGCTGCTGCACCGAATACGCCATGACGCCGTATATGCCGACCATCGCCAGCAGCAGCGCGATCGCGGCGAAGATTGTGAGCAGAGTCATGCTGAAGGCGTCGAGCGCGGTGGACTGCCTTTCCACCTGCGCCATGGAACGGATGTTGCCCACGGGCAATCCGCCGCTCGCGGCCCGAAGCTCGCGCTCAACTTGCGTGGCGAGCGAATATGGCTCGACACGGGTGTGAATCAGCCACTGCATCGGAATGACAGTCTCATTGAGCGCGGTCATGGCATCGCTCACTTGCGCGATGGGCACGTACATTGTGGCGATGGGATTGTTGTGGAGCCCATTGTCGCGGACATCGCCGACGACCCCGACGATCTCCCGCGGCTGATCGGCAAATTGCGCACCCATCCCTGCGCTGGCGATCGTGAGTCGCGCGCCGATCTCGTCGCCCTTGGGCCAGAACTGCTTGGCCATCGTTTCGTTAATGATTATGACGGGCCCGGACGCGGCGCCATCGCGCTCGTCGAACGCGCGCCCGCGCATCAGCGGAATGTGGAACACGTCGAAATATCCGGGAGAGACGCTGCGCCAGGATCCACCACCGGTAAACGGGCCGATGGTTGGCGCGTGGCCTGCGATGTTGAAGGGCAGCCGGAATCCTCCCTCCAGAGGAAGGCAGCAACTTGCGGCGACTGCCTCGACGCCCGGCAAGGCCTCGACGCGCTGGCGTCCTTCTTGCACGATTTGCGCGACGGCCGCGGTTTTGGCGAATTGCGTTCCTGTCAAAGACATGTCCATGGTCAGGATATTGCGGGTCTCAAAGCCTGCGTTGACCGTGCGCAATTGCCAGAACGTGCGGATGAGCAGAGCCGCGCCAACGAGCAAGATCATTGCCAGTGCCATCTCGGTGACCACCAGAAGCGACCGTGTTTTATTCTGGCGAAAGCCGGTGCCGGCACGCGAGCCGCTCTCCTTCAGCGTGGAGGTCAAATCGCTGCGCGAAGCTTTGAAGGCGGGCACGAGGCCGAAAAGAATTCCCGTTGCTACGGAAATCGCCAGTGTGAAAGCCAATATCCGCCAGTCGAACGGGATCGTGCCGGCATTCTCACCAATGCGCGGAATGGTGACAGGATTCACGGCCAGCAGCGTGCGCACGCCGAAATAGCCGATGAACAGGCCGAGCGCGCCGCCCCCTAGGGCGAGCAACACACTCTCGGTCAGCACCTGGCGCACGATTCTTGCGCGGCCGGCGCCCAGCGCCTCGCGAATCGAGATTTCGCGTTTTCGCAGCGTCGCGCGCGCGAGCAGCAGGTTGGCCACGTTGGCGCAGGCGATGAGAAGGACAAATCCCACCGCGCCGAGCAGCACAAACAAGGCTGCCTGGACGCCACCAACAACCACGTTGTGGACGGTGTCCACGGTGAAGGTCACGTTTCGGCCCGCCGCCGCCGGATATTTCTTGCTGAATTCCGCACCAACGACTTCCGATGCGGCCTTGGCCACCGCCAGTGTGACCCTAGGCTTCAATCGCGCGGCAGCGAACAAGTAGTTTCCTTGATTAACCGAGTTCGGATCCGCCTGCAGCGGCAGACACACATCTCCAAGCGGCAGGTCAGGTGAATCGAAGGGAGCCATGACTCCGACGACCGTATAAGCGGTGCCATCAAGATCGAGAGTCTTCCCCACAGCCTGCGGGTCGCTGCCAAAGCGGTTCCGCCACAACCCGTTGCTGATTACGACGAGCGGAGGTCCTTTGGGGACATCTTCTTGCGCGCTAAACGGGCGGCCAGCCTCGAACTGCACGCCAAAAAGTGAAAAGAAATTCGCCGAGACCTGCGTGGCTTTCAATTGTTCGGGCTGATCGCCGCCAAGCAGGTTGACGTGCTGCTGCCCCGGAAAGCCATAGAGAGCCGCATCTTCCAGGATTTGCGGCTGATTCTGCCACGCCATGAACTTAGGGATGGAAATAATGGGGCCGGTTCCCTGCGGGAATTTATTTTCGAGCACAACGATGCGATCGGCGTCGGGATAAGCCATCGGTTGCAGCAGGACCTTATCCACGACGGTAAAGATCGCCGTGGTGGCACCGATGCCGAGACCGAGCGTGAGAATGGCGACGGCGGCGAAGCCGGGATTCCTTCGAAACATGCGAAGGCCGAAGCGAACATCCTGCCAGAGCGTTTCGATCCAGGGGATGCCGTGGCCGCTGCGGCTTTCGTTCGCCGAGTCGGCGCGGCCGCGTGTGCGCGGCTCTTGGCTCCGGCTCGTCCGCGGCATCATGTCCTCGCCCAAATCGCTCTCCGTGTGCGCTTAGAGGTGGCCGTCATCGCCTGCAAACGCTTGTAGTGCATATTTCGTACATCCTTCATACTCCAGCGCCAAAAGGTGGTCAACCGGTGCTTCCCGCGCGGGCAGGCGCGCCGACGATCCAACCGTCGGCGAGCTGGATGATGCGGCTGCCGTACGCGGCCCATGCGTCGTTGTGCGTCACCTGAACGATCGTGGTGCCCTCTTCATTCAATTTCTTGAGCAGATCCATGATCATTTTTCCCTGGCTCGAATGGAGGCTGCCGGTCGGCTCGTCCGCGAGAATCAATTTCGGCTTTCCGATGATCGCGCGCGCGACGGCCACGAGCTGCTGTTGCCCGCCCGAAAGCTGATTGGGATAGAGTGCTTTTTTGGCGACGATCTGGAAGCGGTCGAGCATGTCCGCCACCAGCCCCTGGCGCTCCGATTTCGGGATGTCGCGATAGGAAAGCGGCAGATCGAGATTTTCGGCGACGGTGAGATCGTCGAGCAGATGATACTGCTGGAAGACGAAGCCGATGTATTGCTTGTGCAGCTCGACGCGCCGCCGGTTGTCGAGCTTATGAACGGCGCGGTCGAGCAGGTAGTATTCGCCCTTCCAATCGCCGTCGAGCATGCCGACGATGCCCATCAGCGTCGACTTCCCCGCCCCGGACGGCCCCATGATCGTGATGAAATCGCCCTCGCGAATTTCCAGATCGATCCGCCGCAGCACCCAGCTTCTGCCGGCGCCCGATTCGTAGGATTTCTCGACGTTGATGAGCTTGATCATTGTTGCTCGATTCTCACAGTCATCTGCCCCACTTGCCCGGCCTTTTGGTTCGCTTTCCCTATGCGTTGGCTATCGTACCGCTACAATATGTAGCGGATAGACAGGATCATGTCAAGGTGCGCCGCGCGGTCGCGGTGCTGGCCTATCAGACGCCCCATGCGCCGCAGCGTAAGCAGCACGCCAGCCACTAACCGCTCGCCACTCGTCACGCGCCACATCCTCATTCGTGCCTCAGGGCGACCATCGGGTCGACGCGCATCGCCCGCCGTGCCGGAATCCAGCAGGCCGCGAGCGTCACGCCCACCAGCAGCAGCGCCACCCCCACAAACGTAGCCGGGTCCGCGGCGGTCACGCCAAAGAGCATGGCCGCCATGAAGCGCGTCAGGCCTAGCGACGCCGCCAGCCCCAGAACGATCCCGGCCAGCGCCATCTTTCCGCCCTCCCCGAGCACGATGCGGAGGATGTCCAGCCGCTGCGCCCCAAGCGCCATGCGAATCCCAATCTCGTGCGTCCGCAGGCCAACCAAGTAGGAAATGACTCCGTAGACGCCGACCGTCGCCAGCAGGAGTGCGATGCCCGCGAAAATACCGAGCATGATCATCGAGAAGCGCCGTTCGGCGAGCGAGCTGTCAAGAAATTGTTCCATCGACCGCACGTTGTAGACCACCGCGCCCGCGTCGACCGAGGTGATCGCGCTGCGAATCGGCCCGACAAGCGCCGTCGTCGATGCAGCGGCCCGCACGATGACATTCGTGTCCCTCAGGGCGATGGGCAAAAGCGGGCCGGCGGACTGCTCGTAGCTGAAGTAGATCTGGTTTCGTACAGGCCCCTTGGCGTCCGCATCGAGCCCCCAGTGCTTCACGTGGCCCACCACGCCGACAATTTCAATGGGCGCGGGGTCGGCGCCGACCACCACCGTTTTGCCCAGCGGGTCCTCGCCGGCGAACGCGCTTTTTGCCAATTCCTGATCGATCACCGCTACGTGCGGCGCGGACGCTCCATCCTGTGCCGTGAAGACGCGCCCTTGAATGACCGGAATCCCCATGGCCCGGAAGTAGTCGGGGCCCACCGTGTAGATGATCGTCAGCGGCCACTCGCTGGATTTCGACGGCTTGGGCTTCGCGGCGGGCCACACCGGCGCCTCCTCGTCGCCTTCGAGCGGCATGTCGCCCAAGACCATGTCATCCGATTGAACACCCGGCAGCGCGTCGATTTTCTCGGTCAGCTCGTGGAGCGTCGCCAGCGCCTTCTCGGGGTTGGTTCGGTTTTCCGGCGACAGGGCGACGCCGAAGGTGAGGGCTTTATTCGGGTTAAACCCGGGATTCACGGCCCACACATTCGCGAAGCTCCGTATCAATAGCCCGGCACCGATCAACAGCATCAGCGAGAGGCCGACTTCTACTGCGACGAGAGTTCCTTGCACACGATGACGGCGGGTCTCCGCGCCGCGGCCCCCTTCTTTCAGTGTGACGCCGGGATGAGCCGCCGAAATCCGAAACGCCGGCGCAAGCCCGAACGCAATGCCGGTGGCAAAAGACACGCCAAGCGCCACCGCCAACACCGTGAAATTCGTTTGCACGCGCGCCACGGCCGGAAGCACTGACGGGAAAACATTCAGGACCAGCGGGGTGCCCCACGCCGCGAGCGCCACGCCCAACGCACCTCCGGCAGACGCCAGCAGAACGCTTTCCACCAACAACTGGCGGACCAGGCGGCCGCGGCTCGCGCCCATCGCCACGCGCACGGCGAATTCCTGTTCGCGCGCGGAGGACCGCGCCAGCAACAAATTGGCCACGTTCGCGCATGCGATCAGCAGCACCAGACCGACCGCGCCCCAGAGCAGCAGTAGCGCCGGCCGAATCTCTCCGACCAGATCCTCTTTCAGCGAAGCCGCCCCCAGGCCCATCCTGGGATTTTTGTCGGGAAACGCCGCGACCAGCTGGTGCCCGATTTGAGCCAGCTCAGCTTGAGCCTGCGCAAGCGTCACTCCCGGCGACAGGCGGCCGACGGCGCGCAAACCGATGCTGAATCTCCGGTCGAAGAACAGCGGATTGTCCCACTGGCCCAACGGGACAAACACGTCGTCGTACAGGCTGTCTTCGAAGCGTATGAGATGCAACCGGGCGGGAGCGACTCCCACGATCGTGTAAGCCTTACCGTCCAGGTCGAGGCTCCTTCCGACGATGTCGCGCTGTGCCGCAAAGCGACGCTTCCATAATCCTTCGCTCAGGATGGCGACCGGAGCGGAGCCGATCCGGTCGTCGGAAGGAAGAAAGCCCCGCCCGAGAATCGGCTGAATGCCCAACACCGAGAAGAAATTCCCGGAAACCATCTTGCCGCGCAATTGCTGGGGCTCGCCGGGGCCCGTCAGGCTGAACGAATCGAAGCGCCACGCGGCAAGCCCGCTGAAGCTGCGGCTCTCGCGCTGCGTGTCGAGAAAATTCGGATAGGAGAACCCGGCGTGAGCGAATGACGGCCAGGTGACGAATACACTCGCGATCCGATCGGGTTGCGGCAACGGGATCGGATCGAGCAGGGTTGCGTCGATCACGCTGAAAATCGCGACGTTGACGCCGATGCCCAGGGCGAGCGTAAGAACCGCGACCGCCGTGAACCCGGGATTCTTGCGGAGCATGCGGATGCCGAAGCGAATGTCTTGGAGAAGAGATTCGAGCCACGGCAGGCCGCGGCGGTCGCGATAGCTTTCTTTCGTCTGCTCGACGCCGCCGAGTTTGATTAGCGCTTGGCGGCGCGCCTCTTCCGGCGTCATGCCGGCGCGCAGATTCTCCTCGATGTGGAGCTGCAGATGCGACTCGAGCTCGGCGGCGAGCTCGCGATCGCGTCGCTGCTTGCCGAACATCGCGCCGAATCGCACGAACCACGCGCGCAGTCGTCTCATCGCATTCTCCGTTCACTCATAGCGTAGCGCGACCATGGGATCGACGCGCATCGCCCGCCGCGCCGGTATCCAGCACGCCAAAAATCCGACCGCCGACATGAGAATCGTGACGGCGATATACGTCACGGGATCGCCGGGGCTGATGCCAGCGAGCATGTGGGCCATCGCCCGAGCGAGCGACCATGCCGCAATAGCGCCAACCGCGACGCCGACGATCACGAGGCGTATGCCCTGCTTCCAGACCAGGCGAAGGATGTCGCGCGAGGTTGCGCCGAGCGCCAGGCGGATGCCTATCTCGCGCGTCCGCCGGCTCGCCGTAAACGATACGACGCCATACACGCCGACAACTCCGAGAATCAGTCCGATCATTCCGAGGACGGCCGAGAAAATCGCTGCCAGACGAAACACCAGAAAGCCCAACGCTCCGTTCAGCGATTGGTTCATCGTCTCGATGTCCATGATGGAAAGATTGGGCGCCAACTCGCTGATCTGTTGCCTCACGGGCCCGGCGAGCGATTCGGGCGGAACGAGCGTTCGAATCTGCAGCGCGCGTTTGGATGCGAAGCTCTGCGCCAGCGGAACGTAGAAAAATGGCTGCGCGTCTTCGTTGACCGTCTGGTACTTGCCGTCCCCCGTTACGCCGACGACCTCGATAGGGGGCGCCGAATCGTTACTCATGCGGAAGTATTTGCCGATGGGATCCTCGTGCGGCCAGAAATCGGCAGCCATCGTTTGATTGACGATGGCGACCGGCGGAGCGGTCTCGTTATCCGAGTCCAGGAAGGCGCGTCCGCGCAACAGCGCGACGTGCATCGTATCGAAGTACGGCGGGTCGACCCTGTTCAGGAGCACGAGCGGAGCGTGCTGCCCCGGCGGTATCGTGCGGCCCTGAACGAAAATCGAGGCTTTGCCGGGAAACCCGCCCATCGGCACGTAGGAAGCCAGGCTCGCGGATTCAACGCCAGGGAGGGCCCGCACTCTCGATTCGATCTCCCGGTAAAACGCGGTCGTGCGCGCCTCGTCGTATCCCGCCTCGTGCGGGTCCATGATTACGTTCAGCACATGGTCAGGATCGAAACCAAGGTGGAAACTCTGGACGCTCTGCAAGCTACGAACGAATAGCCCGGCCGCGATCAAGAGAGCAAACGAGCCGGCCACTTGCGCAACGACAAGAAAATTGCGCGCTCCTGCATGACTCAAGCCGGAGGAGCTCTGCTGCCAGCCCTCGTGCAGCACCGAATTCAAGTTTGCCCCGGACGCGTGCAGCGCCGGAAGCAGTCCTACGATGATTCCCGTCGCGAGCGCGCATCCAGTCGCGAAAGCAAACATCCGCCAATCGAAGGTGGCATCCACATGCAACGGAATGTTCGGCAGACGAAGCGAACTCGTCAGGTGATCCACCCACACTCCCAGAATCAATCCCGCGGCTCCGCCGAGAACGCCGAGCAGGACGCTCTCAGCAAGCATTTGGGAAATCAGGCGCGCTCGGCCCGCTCCCAATGCCGCGCGAGTGGCCATTTCGCGCTGGCGGGACGCGCCGCGTGCGAGCAGGATATTTTCCACGTTCATGCATGCCAGCAGCAGAACGAACGCAGCCAAAACCATGAACAGGCCCGAGAATGCCACGAATGCGTTGTTTGCATACGGGATCGGCCGTGACAACTTTTCAGGAACCGCGCGAACCATGAACCACTTGTCGGTTGCCGGATATTGAGCGGCAAGGCGCGCCGTAATGACATCGAGAGAATCCTGTGCCTGCTGCAGGCTGATCCCCGGCTTCAGCCTTCCAAACGCCAACATTCTTCTTTGGTCGCGATTGTTCCAAAACAGATTCGGGTCTTCCTCCGTCGTAATTGCACTGAGAGGGAGGTAGAGGTCCATCTCGGCAATGGAATACATGCCCTGGAATCGCCGCTGCACGACGCCTACGATCGTTGCGGCCTTGCCGTTGATCTCGACTTGCTGCCCGACCACACCAGGGTCGCCGTGGAATCTCTTCTGCCAGTAGGAATATCCAAGAACCGCAATGAGAGGTTCGCCTGGTGTTTCGCCCTCGTTCGGTAGAAACAAGCGCCCTGCCGCTGGCTTTACCCCGAGGGCCGTAAAGAAGCCCTTCGACACGTAGTTCGCGAAACATTGTTCGGATTCGCCTTTGAAGGCCATCTGCACGTTGCTGAGGACGATTGCGAATACGTTGGAAAAGGTTTTGGCTTGCTCGCGGAAATCGACGAACTCGGGATAGGCGAACCCCGAAGATCCGACCGGCGCATCCTTTTGCTGAATGGCAAGAACAGTGATCTCTTCCGGGTTGCGCACGGGCAACGGACGCAGCAGAAAGCCGTTCACGATCCCGAAAATCGCGGTGTTCGCGCCGATTCCGAGGGCCAGCGTCACGACGATCACAATCGTCACGCCGGGCGACTTCGCGAGCATGCGCGAGCCAAAGCGAATATCCTGCAGCAGCGTTTCGAGCCGCGGAATGCCGCGGCGGTCGCGATAGCTTTCCTTCGTCTGCTCCACGCCGCCGAGCTTGACCAGCGCCTGGCGGCGCGCTTCCTCCGGCGACATGCCTGTGCGCAGATTCTCCGCAATGTGCATCTGGAGATGAGATTCGAGTTCGGCTGCAAGGTCCCGATCGCGGCGCTTCTTGCCGAAGAGCCCGGCGAATCGCCCGAACCACGCACGCAACGCGCTCATTGCGAAATCTCCGTACGAACGGCTCCGTCTATCATTCGTGCCTCAGCGCGACCATGGGATCGACGCGCATCGCCCGCCGCGCCGGAATCCAGCACGCCAGCAGCGCCACGCAAGCCAGGAACAACGCGGCGCCGCCGAGGATGAACGGTCCGGGATTACTCGGGCCGGCGGCGAGGCGTCCCATGGCGTGCGTCATCGCCCAACCGCAAGCGAGGCCGGCCACCACCCCAGCGATTACAATCGTCAGTCCCTGGCGGAGCACCAGCCTCAGAACATCACGCCGGTTGGCTCCGAGCGCCATGCGTATGCCAATCTCGCGTGTCCGCTGCGCCATCGAGAACGACATCACTCCGTACACGCCCACGACAGCGAGGATCAGTCCGATGAGTCCCATGACTCCCGCCATCGTCGCGCCAAAACGGTAAACGAAATAACCGTTGGCGCCCGCGAGGGCCTGCTCCATGGTCTCGGCGTCGAAGATCGGTAAATCCGGCGCGAGATTTCGGATTTCCCGCTGCACCTCGAGGAGCAGCGACTCCGGCGCAACGGAAGAACGAATCTGAATCGTGCGGAGCGAGGTGTACGACTGCGCCAGGGGGAGGTAAAAGAACGGCTGCGGGGGCTCTCCCAGAATCATATAGGTGCCGTTCCCGGCTATTCCGACGATTTCCGTGAATCCGGGCGAACCCACGACGCGAAAACGCTTGCCGATCGGGTCCGCACCCGGCCAATACTTTTCCACCATGGTCTGGTTCACGATGGCCACTGGCGGTGCCGTTTCGTTGTCGGAATCGGTGAATGCGCGCCCCTGCAAGACGGGCACTCGCATCGTTGCGAAGTAGGCCGGGTCGACTTCGTTGAAGAGAACGATGGGAGGCGGCTGCCCCACGGGTAGCGGATGTCCCTCGATTTCGATGGGTCTGCCATCGCTGAAAGCGCCCATCGGAAAGTTGTAAGCCAGGCTCGCCGACTGCACTCCAGGAAGCGCGCGGACCCCGTCTTCGAGCCGGCGGTAAAAATCTTTCGTGCGAGCTTCGCCATAGCCGATTTCGTGCGGGTCCACGACGACATTCAAGAGGTGATGCGGATCGAAACCCAAATAGGATTCCTGGGCGCGATGGAGGCTGCGCACGAAAAGGGCGGCGACGATCAGAAGGGCCAGCGAGCCTGCCACCTGGATCATCACGAGCGTGCTTCGTACTTGATGGCGGCTTGCCCCGGCGGAATCGCTTCGCCCGCCTTCGTGCAGAACGGCGTTGAGATTCGTGCGAGCGGCGCGCCAGGCCGGCCACAGTCCCACGATCAATCCGGTGAAAAGAGCGGCCCCGAGGGCATACGTAAAGACTCGCCAGTCAAAGCTGAAGTCGAGATGGAACGGCGGGTTGGATTTCGGCAGCATCGCGGGAACCGAGCCGCTCGCCCAAGCCCCCAAAATCACTCCTGCAGCGCCACCGAGCCCCGCGAGGAGAATCGCTTCCGTGAAAACCTGGCGCATTAGCCGCGCGCGGCCAGCGCCGAGTGCGGAGCGGATCGCCATCTCGCGCTGACGCACCGTTGCGCGCGCGATGAGAATGTTTGCGACGTTCAAGCAGGCAAGAAGCAGGACCAGCCCGGCCAGGAGCAGGAAGAGTCCCGCGACAACCGGAATCATGGTTCCGATGTCGGGATCCGGCCGGGCGAGCGTTTCAGGAATGACACGAACGGATACGCCTTTGTCCGCGTCCGCGTACTGAACGGCCAATCGCTCGGCAATCACACTGACGGCACTTCGCGCCTGCGCGGCACCTACGCCGGTCTTCAGTCTTCCCAACACCCTCAGAGCCCGCATCTTGCGATCGGTAAACAACGCCTCGGCTTGCGGCCCCTGCGCGAACATGTTCAGAGGCAGATATCCATCCATGTCGAGGATCGAATAGGTTC
>JBAPOM010000218.1:0-2681 GCA_049279635.1 Candidatus Acidiferrales bacterium | reverse complement strand
CAGTTAAAGTGGTCTTCATTGCCCGCCGAATCTGGGGGTCGTCATCGATAACCAGAATCCTACCGGCACTCATGCGTTGCTGCTCCCTCGCGCAATTGGCAGAGAAAAACAGAAATCGGAACCTTTGCCAACCTTGCTCGCAACCCAGATCTCCTCACCATGTGCACTCACGATTTCGCGCGCAATTGCTAGCCCCATCCCTGATCCCTTCAGATTTTGCTGTTCCTTGCCTCGATAAAATTTCTCGAAGATTCGTGATTGATTCTCCTCCGCTATTCCCGGGCCTTGATCGGCCACGCAAATAACTACGCAATTCTGACTGGGCTGTGCGGAAACCACAATCCGGCTGCTTGAGGGAGAATACTTCAGGGCGTTGTCGAGTAGATGAGCGATCACCATCTGTATCAGCTCCGCGTCCACCCATACTGGCGGCAAATCGTCCGCAACGGACACCCTGATCTCCCGCCCGTCTATAAATGATTTCATTTGCCGAAGGGCAGCCGAAACCAACCCACTAGGGAAATGGATTCCACGATTCAGTCGAAACTTCCCTCCTTCAATCCGTGCGAGCTGGATTGCGTCGGTTACCAGCTTCGACAAGCGGTCAGTTCCCTCGTCTGCGATGGTCACCAATTCGCGCTGGTGCTGCGGCAGCATGTTGGCTGGGTCAGAGAGCAAATCCGTGGTAACGGCTTTGATTGACGTAAGTGGCGTCTTGAATTCGTGAGCGATTGCATCAAGAAGAGTCGATTTCAGTTCTTCACTTCTCCTCGCAACCTCCGCCCGATTCACTGCTTCTTGCGAGAGTTCGCGCTCTAGCCCAATCGCTACCAGGTTCAACAGAGATTGCAGGGCCGCATCCGAAAGGGATGAGTCACGAATTGCCAGGCTGCCGATCGGCTGTCCACCCAGACGGATCGGTGTGATCGTGAATTTAGTATTTCCATCCCGAAAAGACGTGGACCGAAGCGCTGCCTCCCGTAACTTATTTTCAATCTCCGTCAAGTCGCCGTCTGCCGCCCTATAGATCTCATTGCGGTTACGGTCGTAGAGAGCCACTGCCGGAAACTCAAATGCCTGGGCGATATTCTGAACAATTTGGTTCGCCATGGGCCGTGTCGGGTCCGTAAGCAGCAGGGCGCGGCTCAGTGAATAGAGCCTCTCCATTTCGCGCTGTCTGGCAATCGCTTCCCTTGTTCGGCGTTTTGCCCGCGCCGAAAGCTGGCTCGCAGTAAGGGACGTGGCCAGAAATGCAAAGAGCGCGACCCAATTTTGCGGGTCGGCAATTGTGAACGTGCCTATCGGCGGAAAAAAGAAATAGTTGAAGCACAACATGGCGGCGACGGAGGCGATCGTCGATTCTACAAGGCCGCCTGCAGTGGCTATCAAGAGGATCGCGACCAAGTAGAAAAACCCCGCCGTTGCGGCGTTGACGGGTAGCACGCGAAAAAAGACATATGTAATCGCGGCGATAAGGCAAAGCGCGGCCAGAACGCGCCCCACCAAACGCATTGCGTTCTTCGTGAAAGATCTAGAAGCAAGACGGCTTTCAGGTATAGCGGAATCGGCTATCGAGGTCATGTTGCAGTGTCTGGAGATTTCGATTCTCAGTGGAAAGCATACCATCGAGTCGAACTTCCTGGTGGGATGTTCAATGCCGACCCGCAATCAGAAGTAAAATGAAGATGAGCACAGGGACCATCGCGACCGCTGTGTAAAATAAGACGGCTTTGGTTCTCGTCAAACGCCGTATTTTCCAGTTCCGCAGCTCGTTGCGTTCCGCCACGCCGACAGAAGTTGGATTCAGGAGATCACTCGTAAATTCGCGAGCGCTCGCGTACCGATTCTCTGGTTTGCGTTCAAGTGCACGGTAAATGATCTCTTGCAGCTCGATCGATATCTGCGGATTGTGTTCGCGCGGGGGAACGGGATCGTTCAGGAGTCGATCGTTCATCACAGCGAACGCGTTGTTCCCCTGAAACGGCAGCTCGCCCGTCAACATCTCGTATAGCATGATGCCAACTGCATAGAGATCGCTTCGGCCGTCGCTGCGATTTGATTTTACCTGTTCAGGTGATATGTAGTCGGCCGTACCCATGGTCCGGGTAAGCTTTCCAAACGTCAGGCGCCTCGCTCCCGCGCAGCTTGCGATTCCGAAATCGATCAACTTGATCCGGTCTTCGGAATCCACCATGATATTTTCCGGCTTCAGATCTCGATGAACGACGCCCTGACTGTGGATGTATTTCAGTGCCTCGCAGATTTCGACCGTTATGCGCACAGCTCGCTCTATCGTCAGCTTCTTCTCGTCGGATAGGATGCGACGAAGAAGCCGACCATCAATCCATTCCATCACCATGTAAACGCGGCTGGGGTCTTCCGAGTCAAATACCTTCATGACTCCGGGGTGAGTCAGTCTCTTGCCGATCTCTTCTTCACGCTTGAAGCGGTCGAACAAAACGGGATCGGATTCCACTTCGAAGTGTGGGATTTTAAGCCCCACGATCCGGCCGTTCCGCACGTCCGTCGCCCGATAGATGGATGCCATGCCACTTTGTGCGACTAGGTTTTCGACGCAAAAGTGGTCCAGTCGCTCGCCGATTTGCAGTCCGTTCATGGATAGAATCACCGGTCAACTGTAGGGCCGGGGACCTAAAAGCCGCATAAACAGGCCCTAGGTA
>JBAPOM010000217.1:0-4420 GCA_049279635.1 Candidatus Acidiferrales bacterium | reverse complement strand
GTGCGCGATCCCTCGATCGGCGAAAAAATCGAAATCCTGCATTTGATGGATGCGCTCGGCATCGACCTCGTCAACATCGGCCTGCCCGGCGCGGGGCCGCGCGCGTTCGCCGATACGGAGGCCCTGGCGCGCGAGATCATCGGCTCGCGGATGAAAATGCGCGCCAATATGGGCGGGCGCACGCACAAGAACGACATCCAGCCGATGATCGACATCTCTGAGCGCGTGGGCCAGCCGATCGAAGCGGCGATGTTCTTGGGATCGAGTCCGATCCGGCGATTGGTCGAGGACTGGACCGTCGATCACCTGCAGCGCACCACGGAAGAATCCGTGCGATTCGCCGTGAAAGCAGGCCTGCCGGTGATGTACGTGACCGAGGACACCATTCGCACCGATCCGTCCACGGTGATCGCGCTCTATTCGACGGCGATCCGCGCCGGGGCGCGCGCAATAGTGCTATGCGATACGGTGGGCCACGCGACGCCGCGCGGCGCCTACAACCTTGTGAAATTCGCGATCGAGGAAATCGTGAAGCCGTCGGGTGAAAAGATTCGCGTCGATTGGCATGGACACAACGACCGCGGCCTTGCCGTCGCGAATTCGCTCGCGGCTATCGCAGCGGGCGCAGATCAGGTTCATGCCTGCGCGCTGGCGCTCGGCGAGCGCGTCGGCAACACGCCGATGGAGGCGATGCTCGTCAATCTGCGCCTGCTCGGCCTGATCGGTTCGAAGGGGCGCGACCTCTCGCGTCTGAGGGAGTATTCGGAGGCGATCGCGCGCGCCACCGGCACCGTGATCCCGCCGAATTATCCGATCGTCGGACGCGATGCGTTTCGCACCGCGACCGGCGTCCACGCCGCCGCCATCGCCAAGGCGCACAAAAAGGGCGATCCTACGCTCGCCGACACGATTTACAGCGGTGTCCCCGCGCACCTTTTCGGCCTCGAGCAGGTGATCGAAGTCGGCCCAATGAGCGGGCGATCGAATGTTGTCTACTGGCTCGCGAAGCGCGGCATTCCCGCGGGCGACGAGGCGGTCGAGCGCATCCTCGCCGCCGCAAAGCAATCGAGCCGCATCCTCACCGAAGACGAAATCCTCGCGCTCGCGGCATCCTCCGCGCGCCACTAGCAACGGCCCCACCCTCACAAAACGAGGATGGGGCACCCGGAAAATCAAAGGCAATCCAATTTACCTATTCGGCGGGCTCGCCTGTTCTTGCTGCGGGGGTTTGGGGCGGGGAAGCAGCTTCATCGTTTTCAGCTTCTTCATGTATTCGGGATACATTGTTTCGGCGCCGCCGCGGGTCGCTTCGGGGGGGATTCCGTAACGCGCGGCGAATTCGTCGATATAAGGATTCTGCGCCATCAGGTAGCTCGGCACCTGGCCCTCCGGGCGATCCACTTCGTCGACGGACTCGCACGGCCACGGATTCATCTGCTGCTGCGGCGCGAAAGAGAAGTCGATCGTGCGCGTCAGCGGCTCGCTGAGATAAACGGGGTCGTAGGTGATCACCGCGACGGTCAGGACGTCGCCATGCCGCATGAGGTGCTCGGTCGCCGTCGCCATGTCGCTGCGCGGCAGCCCGTTGAGCCCGAGCCAGTTTTCCTTGAGGTGCGTGGTGTAGATGACGAGCTGATCGCCTTCCCAGTGCCCGGTTGAGAAACCCGCCCAGGTGTGCCGCGCGTAATCAGGAGGATGCGGCCGGCCGTCCATCCACACCGTTTGCTCCGCGTTGTATGCCGAGAGGCGGATGTGATACGCGATCGTCTTCTGCGAAGCCTGGTCGACTTCCTTCCAGATGCGCAGCGCCGAAGGGCCGCGCCAGCCGTAATCGGAACCGTGCGCGCGGCACTGGTTCTCGGGAATCTCGACGACGGCGGCGCTCCAGCTTTCAGCGCGGAAAAGCCCGGCGGCGTTGAGGGGCATGCCGAGGTAGTCGCCCATGTCGGCGCCCGCGAGGCGGTCGCGCTGATCTTCGAAGAAGGTGACCGCCCAGTCTCCGCTCGGATCGATTTGCGCGAAAGCCGCTCGGCATAGCACAGTCGTCGGCCCAAGCAGCAAAAACAGCAGACCCGCAATCCTCGCTGTGCGAAGGAGCTTCATCGAGACGACGTTTTACCACAAAACGCGGCGCGCGGGGATCGATTCTCGTGTTTTTCTTTTCGCCGCTTGCCAGCGGGCGCTTTCGAAGATTAAATAGGGGGCATGGCAACACCGCAAACCCAGCCGCACGCGGAAGTGATTGTGCGGCCGGTCGCTGAAAGCGAGCTCGCCCAGGCCGACCAGATCGTCCGCGTCGCTTTCGGAACATTTCTCGGCATGCACGATCCCTCGGCCTTCATGGGCGACGCGAACTACGCGTTCACGCGATGGAAGGCTGACCCAACGGCGGTTCTCGCAGCCGTGCTCGGCGGCAAGTTGGTCGGGTCCTGCTTTGCGACGAACTGGGGCAGCTTCGGATTTTTCGGCCCGCTGACCGTTGCACCGGAATACTGGGGCCGCGGCATCGCACAGCAGCTTCTCGGTCCCACGATGGAAATTTTGCGTGGCTGGGGAGTTCGCCACGCGGGCCTCTACACCTTCGCGCATAGCCCGAAGCACATGGCGCTGTACCAGAAATTCGGGTTCTGGCCGCGCGACCTCGTCGCCAACGTCGTCAAGCCAGTGGGCGATGTGCGGCCGCAGATGCCGCCGGACACGTCGCGCTTCAACGACGTGGAGATTTCCGAGCGCGCGGCCCTGCTCGCTGCCTGCCGCGAAGTGACCAACGCGAATTTCGAAGGCCTCGACGTTTCGCGCGAGATTCGCGCCGTCGCCGAGCAGAAGCTCGGCAACACAATTCTGGTGTGGGATGGCGCTGCGCTGGCCGCCTTTGCCGTCTGCCACACGGGTCCGCGCAGCGAAGCGGGCACGGGCGTCTGCTACGTGAAATTCGCGGCGGTACGTCCCGGGCCGCGTGCGGACGCGAATTTCAAGCGCCTGCTCGACGCGGTCGAGGCGTTCGCGCGCTGCGCCTGGGCGCACAAGATTATGGCGGGCGTCAACGTCGCGCGGCGCGAGGCCTATCAGGCGCTGATCGCGCACGGATTCCGCGGCGATTCGCAGGGCGTCGCGATGGAGACCGGCGACGCATCGTCGGGCTACAACCGCGCCGGCGTTTACATCCTCGACGACTGGCGCTAAAAGCTGCGGCAAAACCCGTGAAACTCGCGTTCATCTGCTGTATCTTCATTTGGATGGCCACTCTCTCCGCTCGCGCCACCGACGACTCCGTTGCGAAGCTCGCCGACGACGCGCGCTGCGCGAAGGGGCTCGACTGGATCGCGAAAAACTTCTCGTGGGTCACCGAGCAGCAGATTCGCCTTTCGGAGATTCCGGCGCCCGAATTCGGCGAGGCGGAACGCGGCAAAGCGCTTGCAGCGATTTTCGGGGCAGCCGGCCTGAAAGTCCGCACCGATGACGCCGGAAACGTAATCGGCGAAAGCGCCGGATCGGAGCCGGGCGTCGTGCTGTTCGTCGCGCACCTCGACACGGTTTTTCCCGCTGGCACGGACATCAGCGTAAAGCGCGATGGCAACCGCCTCGTCGGCCCGGGGATTTCGGACAACGCCGCAGGTCTCGCCGCTCTTGCGGGCCTGGCGCGCGCGCTTTCCGTTTCGGGCGTGCGCACCCAAAAGACGATCGTGCTCGCGGGGGACGTCGGCGAAGAGGGCGAAGGCAACCTGCGCGGCGTTCGCGCGCTGATGGACGAATACGGCTCGCGCGTCGCGGACGTAATTGCCGTCGACGGCCCCTCGACCGATTACATTACGACGCAGGGCATCGCCTCGCGACGCTTCGAAGTCACCGTCAGCGGGCCCGGCGGCCACAGCTGGTCCGATTTCGGCGAGCCCAATCCTATTACGGCGCTCTCGCGCGGCATCGTGAAATTCTCGGCGATCCGCGTCCCCGATAATCCGCGCAGCTCTTTCAATTTTGGCGTGATCGAAGGCGGCACGTCGGTGAATTCGATTCCCGCGCGCGCGTCGGTGAAAGTCGATCTGCGCTCCGAGGACGAAACCGAGCTCGCCCGCCTCGACAAAACTCTTCGCGATGCGATCATGGCCGGCGTGAGTGAAGAGCTTAGGTCTTCGCATTCGCCTGACGCAGGCGACGACTACACGCAGCTGAACCAGTCTGCTCTGCACGTCGACTTTCGGTCGCTCGGCACGCGTCCTGCCGGCGCGCTGCCGAAAGATTCACCGCTGCTCGCGACCATGCGCAGCGTCGACAGCTACCTCGGCAACCGGTCGCGGCTCGAGCGCAGTTCGACCGACGCGAATATCCCGCTCTCGCTCGGCATTCCCGCCATCGCCGTCGGAGGCGGCGGCAGGGGCGGCGGCTCGCACACCCTCGAAGAGTGGTACGACCCCTCCGGCCG
>JBAPOM010000216.1:0-2233 GCA_049279635.1 Candidatus Acidiferrales bacterium | reverse complement strand
GGGTTCACGCAAAGGCTCGATGCGGGCAGCCAGGTCGCTACAATCACCAATACGCAGACCCTGACGCCGAGCTTCAACGTCGACGAGGTTTTCGGCTTCATTCGAGAAAAGGTCTACAGCACGATTGGCCAGCCCTTCACGCCAGGGCAACTCGCCTCGGCTTGCGAGACCGCAACTGCGAATGCGGGCTACACAATTCCCCTGGCCGATTGCACGATCAACACGTTCGGCTCCACGAACTTTCCCGGCATGACGATCGTGGACGATTTCGGAAATCCCACGGCCAACACCGCGTACAACACCAATTACGTCTACAACGCGGCGGCCACCATTGGGGCGACGGGTGCTTCTCAGGGGGCGTTTACGGGTGTTTTTCAGAATCGCTGGATGCCGTCAGCAGACGCCGTCTGGATTCGCGGCAAACATACTGTAACGTTTGGCGGCAGCTTTTCCTATACGCAACTCGACACTCGCGATGAAAGAACCGACAAAGGCATGATCGGCTTCACTGATTTCTCGAGCTTCCTTCAAGGCTCGCCCCTCAGTTATTCAGCCGATGGTTTCATCACGACGTCATTCCTGAACGGAAATGCGAACCGCTACTATCGCTCCAAGGAAACCGGCCTCTACGTACAAGACAAATTCCAAATCGCTCCGACCCTGAGCCTCAGTCTGGGGCTTCGCTGGGACGATCATGGCGGTCTTACCGAGAAGGATGGCGAACTCTATAATTTCAATCCGGCGGCGTACAACTACGACCCAACAACGGACATGATTGTCTCGAACGGCTTTATCGTGGCGGGCAACAATCCACTCTTCCCGACCAAGGGAGTAAGCAACTCCACTCTGACGGGCCGTGAATGGGGCCTGTCTCCGCGCATCGGCGTCGCATGGAGCCCGAAGATGTTCGACAGCAAGCTGGTAGTGCGCGCCGGTTGGGGCCTCTATTACGATCGCGGCGAACTCTTCACGTATCTCTCGCCGGGGTTCGCGGCGGGTGTGATCGCGGGCGGTCCGTTTGGCGTCAACCAGTCTCCCCCGTACGTGAACTCGACCGCGTGCAGCCCCTACGCATATACGCCTTGCAGTTTCGAGAATCCGTGGGGCACCACTCCTCCCGTGGCTCCGACCGGCAACCCGGCTGACTTATTCTTGCCCAATGCCAACGACATCGAAACCGGCATTCCGCTCTTTTCGTTCGCCGTTTACAACCGCGCGAACAAGCTCCCGTACACGATGAACGAGACGCTTGACGTTCAGTGGCAGCCGCGCAACGATCTCGCCATCGACATCGGCTACGTCGGCAATCTTGGCCGCCACGAAATCGTTCCAATCCCCTTCAATCAGGCGCGAATCGCTTCACCGTCGAACCCGCTGTGCGGGCCCGCGCCGGTTTGCGCGAGCCCCGCGACCTCGCCGTACGCGCAGCAGTACACGTACGGCTACTCGATCGTCACGGAGAACAAGGTCTTCCCGTATCCATCGATCAACCTTCCCGACGACACGCCGTATCAGCAAACTTTCGAGGGCGGTAACGTCGATCTTCGCGTTCCGTACATCGGCTACTCGTCGGAATCGGAGTCCTACACGGCGGCGGGGATCTCGGCCTACAACGCGCTCCAGGCTCACGTCGAAAAGCGCATGAGCCATGGCGTCCAGGTCGGCTTCTCGTACACGTACTCCCACTCGACCGATGAGCAAAGCGCGCTGGGGCTCTTCTACAACGGCAACAATCCGCTCAACCTGCGCTCCGGTTACGGCAATTCGGACTTCGATCGCACGCACGTGATCAACTTCGATTACCGCTTCGAGCTTCACAACTTTTACTCGGAATCCTCGCTGGCAGGAAAATTCACCGACGGTTGGGCGCTTGAGGGCCTGACCGTGATCCAGAGCGGCCAGCCTTACAGCATCATCGATTACTCGGGAGCCGTCGGCAGCATCTACTACGGCACAAACGACGGCATTACCAATCCGATTGTCCCACTGGCTCCGGGTTGCACGGTGAAGGACGCGATGTTCGGAAACAGTGGAGTCCAGCCGGGACTTCCCGCTCTCAACGCCAGTTGCTTCACCGTGCCTCTATTGGCTCCCGGGGCGCTTGGTGGCGCAATTCCATCCAACGATCCGTTTGAAACCACCTTCATCACGGCTGGGCAGCGCAACATCTTCCGTCAGCCGTGGCAGAAGCGCGCGGACATATCGATCGTGAAAATGACCAAGGTGAATGACC
>JBAPOM010000215.1:0-6829 GCA_049279635.1 Candidatus Acidiferrales bacterium | reverse complement strand
AACAGGACGTCATTGTAGGGGCGCTGAAGGCCTATTATCGAAATCGCCTGGCGAATCCCGACATCCTCGATCGGCTTGACGATATCATGAAGGTAGACGGGCGTTTCCTGGCGCGTCCCATCGAATTCTACGAGAACATGCAGACATGGGGCGAGGCCAACGACGTCTGGATCGAAACCGGCATGGAAATCGGCGAAACGGCTCTCTGCCGCGCGCTGGCCGCCGCTGGTCTCGAGCCGGGCGAGCTTAGCGCCATTTTTGTCACATCGGTGACCGGTATCGCGGCGCCATCCCTCGACGCCCGCCTTGTGAATCGCATGGGTCTTTCCAACAACATCAAGCGCGTGCCCATTTTCGGCCTCGGCTGCGTGGCCGGCGCCGCCGGAATTTCGCGTGCTGCTGATTACGTTCGAGCGTACCCGGGCCAGGCTGCTGCGCTCTTGTCCATCGAGCTGTGTTCGCTCACTCTCCAGCGCGAGGACGTTTCCATGGCCCACCTGATTTCCGCCGTGCTCTTTGGCGACGGCTCCGCAGCGGCAATCGTCACCGGCGCCGACCGAAAATCCAGCGGACCCGAGATCCTCGCCACGAAATCGATCCTGTATCCCGATACCCAGCGCGTGATGGGCTGGGACATTTCTGAGAAGGGTTTCAAGATCGTTCTCTCCGCGGAAGTGCCGGATACAGTACGGCAGCATCTCGGTGAAGATGTCGACACGTTCCTCAGCGAGCAGGGATCGCGCCGCAGCGATATCAAGACTTGGATAATGCACACAGGTGGCCCCAAAGTTCTCGAAGCGACTGGCGAGGCGCTCGGCCTCACGGCGAAAGATCTCGAAGCTTCCTGGGAATCACTCCGGAAAGTAGGCAACATTTCATCCACTTCCGTGCTCTTAGTCCTGGAGGATGTTTACAAGCATCGGCGTCCGGCGCCGGGCACCCTGAGCATTTTGGCCGCAATGGGTCCGGGCTTCTGCTCGGAATTGGTTCTCCTCCGATGGTAGGGCTATCTGAATCACGCAGTCCAAACGGACGTGTTGATCGTCGGAGGCGGCCCCGCAGGACTGGCGGCCGCCATCGCCGCGCGGGCGAAGGGCCTGCGCATCACGCTCGTCGATTCCCGCACACCCCCAATCGATAAAGCTTGCGGAGAGGGCTTGCTGCCTGAAGCAGTGGCAGCGCTAGGCAATCTAGGCATCAATCTCGATTCCGCATCGCCCACTTCGTTTGCCGGAATTCGTTTCTCGGATGAACGTTCCTCCGCGACCGCACGATTTCCTCGGGGAACTGCGTTTGGAATGCGTCGCACCGCCCTGCACAAATTGCTGGTCGATCGCGCCACGGCGGCTGGGGTCTCGTTTGTTTGGGGCGCCCGCGTTGCCGGCTTCGACCGCGCGGGGGCAAAGGTAAACGGCCAATGGATTCGTTGCTACTGGCTGATTGGCGCTGATGGCCAGCATTCGAGCGTCCGCCGTTTTGCGAAACTCGGCCGTGCCCTTCGCGGCCCGGCGCGCTTCGGTTTTCGCCGCCATTACGCCGTCGCCCCGTGGAGCGATCTTGTCGAAGTCCATTGGGGAAAGCGTTGCCAGATGGTGATTACTCCCACAGGCGGCGAGGAAATCTGTGTCTCACTCTTCGCGAGTGATCTGCATCTGCGCATCGATGGCGCGCTTCAGGAATTTCCGGCAGTTGCGGAGCGTCTGCGCGGCGCCCAACCCGCCTCGACGCAAGCGGGAGCCATCACATCGCTTGGCCGCGCCCGCGGAGTGACCCGCGGCACGATCTCTCTCGTCGGCGACGCCTCCGGCACCGTCGATGGCATCGCCGGCCAGGGACTCAGTCTCGCATTTCAGCAAGCACAGGCCTTGGGCGAGGCACTCGGCTGCGGCGATCTCTCGCATTACGAGTCCGCGCACCGCCGCATCATGCAAAATGCTGCTCGCATGACGCGTCTCTTGCTTCTGATGAGCGCGAACGCCGCGATTCGCCGTAAGGCGATGCGCCTCTTCGCCGCGCATCCGGCCGTGTTTTCGAATCTCATCTCGGTTCATGCGGGCCAGGCCGCTCCCGACGCGCTGGGCGCTGCAGAGATTCTCGATCTCGGCTGGCGGGTACTGTGCGCGTGATTGCCCGCTCGAGATGCTGCCTTTATGCCGCTGCACTCGCCGTGTCTACCTTCGTGCTTGCCCCAGCTCTGCGCGCGCAGGATGTAGTCGTCAATTTCGATCCCACGACGACGCAGGTCGATTTCACGCTCGCCGCCACTCTCCACACCGTCCACGGCAAGTTCAAGCTCAAGAGCGGCCAGATTCATTTCGATCCCGCAACAGGAAAGGCGGGCGGAGTGATAATCCTCGACGCCACGAGCGGTAACACCGACAACAGTTCGCGCGACCAGAAAATGCACAGCGAAATCCTCGAGAGCGCAAAATTCCCCGAAATCACATTCTCCCCAACTCAGATAACGGGCCCTGCAGCCGATATGCTTGCCGGGAGGCCCGCGCAGCTACAGGTAGCGGGCGTTTTCCACTTGCAGGGTCAGGATCACGCAATGACCGTCCCCGTCACGGTCTCGCCCGTCTCGGGAGCCAACCAGAGCGGCCAGTTCGAGGCTTCGACAAAATTCGACGTTCCGTTCATTAAATGGGGACTGAAAAACCCCAGCACCTTCATCCTGCGCGTCAGCGACACCGTGAACGTCGAAGTCCATTCGGTCGTGCACATATCGCGCCCCGATACAAACGGGTAAGTCGTGCAGCGACGGGTCGCCGCTTTTGCGACCCGGCATACCGGTGGAAGCGTGGGCCTTTTTATCCTGAGCGAAGTCGAAGGGCAGGCCCTCGAAAAAGACGCCCACAAGAAACCGGCTTTAGCCGCGGGCCGTTCTCTCCACGAGCAGCGCCTCACACTTTCAAAATCAGCTTCCCGGTCGTCTGCCGCGATTCGAGCAACCGATGCGCTTCCGCCGCCTGCGCAAGCGGGAGCTCCCGGTCGATATGCAGCTTCAACCATCCCTCGCGCACGCCGCCAAAAACATCCCGCGCCCGTCTCAGCAGCTCCTCACGCGTCACAATAAAATTGAAAAGCGCCCCACCCGAAATCGTCAGCGCCTTCATCATCAGCGAATTCGGGGCCACTGGCTCCGCGGGGCCGCTCGCCATTCCGAAGATCGTCGCCCATCCGCGATTGCGCAGCGCATCGAAATTCTTTGTGAAAGTGGTTTTGCCCACGCCATCGATGATGTAATCCACGCCTTTTCCGCCAGTAATTTTCTTCGCCTTCTCGGCGAAATCCTGCGTCGTGTAATTGATCACGTGCTCGGCGCCCGCCTCGCGCGCGATTTTCGCTTTCGCCTCGGTTGAAACGGTCCCGATCGCGACCGCTCCCATATGCTTCAGCCACTGCACCAGCAGCAGCCCCATGCCGCCCGCGGCTGCGTGAACGAGCACCGTCGAGCCCCGCTTGATCGGATAAAACTCGTGCAGCAGGTAGTGCGCCGTCATCCCTTGCAGAATCACCGCTGCCCCATTCTCGAAACTCATCTCGCCCGGCAGCGGTGCGAGCTGCACGGCTTTGAAGACTTGATATTCGGCGTATGATCCCAGGCCGCCGGCATACGCCACACGGTCGCCCGCCTTCACTTCGCTCACTCCCTCGCCAACCGCTTCCACCACGCCCGCCCCCTCGATTCCGGGCGTAAATGGGAAGGGAGTCGGCACGCGCGCGGAACCACTTCGGTAGTAGATGTCCGCGAAATTCACGCCGGCCACGTGGACGCGAACCAGCGCCTCTCCCGGCCCCGGCTTCGGCTGTGGAATATCTTCCAGTTTCAGAACGCTTGGATCGCCCGCCTGTATTGCACGTATCGCTTTCATTCAGGACCTCCTTGGCAAACGGCGCCAATTATCCGGCTCACGATCGCGAAGGGCAAGCGCGAAGAATCGTAGTAAGCTGTGAGCCGCAGCCACTCAACACATGGGGGAAAACATGAAGGTTGGAGCGCGCAACAGGATCGTCGGCAAGGTAACGCAAATCAAGAAGGGTTCGCTGATGTCGATCGTGCACGTCGATGTCTCCGGCCCATCGCACATGGCCTCCGTAATGACCATCGAATCACTGAAAGAACTCGGGCTAAAGAAGGGCGACAAAGTCGAGGTCGTCGTGAAAGCCGTAAACGTTCTGCTAATCAGGAGCTAGACGCTCGGGCAGGCCAGTTTTCATTGCGGACGTCATCCTGAGCGAAGCGAAGGATCTCTCTTGGGGGGGCACGTGGACGCTAGACGTCCTTCGACTTTCGCTCGTATCCCGCGCACGCCATCACCGGCAGCCGCGGATATTTCGAAAACGCCGCCTCGGTGCGCGAGCGTTCGCACAGCACAAATCGCGACCCGCGCGCCGATTCAATCGTTCGTGCAAAGGCGCACTCAGGGCAAAGCCCTTCCGGCGCAAATTTGCTTTCGATTGTGCGATCTTCACCCACAGCGGGGAACTCGACCCAGGATTCGCGTTACGCGCGCTCGTCGGTCAGCAGCAACTCCTTCGCCCGCTGCGCAGCCTTCACCACAGCCTTGATCAACGTAACGCGCAGCCCGCCCTCTTCGAGTTCGAGGATGCCGTCGATGGTGCACCCGGCGGGAGTCGTCACAGTATCCTTCAGCAGCGCAGGATGGTGCCCCGTCTCGATCACCATCTTCGCCGCCCCCAGCGTCATCTGCGCCGCAAGCAACGTCGCCAGTTCGCGCGACAGCCCAACCTTCACGCCGCCTTCCGCCAGCGATTCCAAAATAATGTAAATGAACGCCGGCCCGCTAGCGGAAAGCCCGGTAATCGCGTCCATATTCTTCTCGTCCACAACCACCGTCTTGCCCACCGCATCGAAAAGCCTCTGCGCAAGCTCCACATGTTTCTGCGCTGCATGTTTGCCGGGCGAGATCGCCGTAATTCCCGCGCCCACCAGCGAAGGAGTATTCGGCATCGCGCGAATCACCGGCACCTTCGCGTGCAATCGCCGCTCGATGTACTCCGCGGGCACCGAAGCCGCAATCGAGATCAGCAGCTTCCCGGCATTCAATTCCGGCGCGATCTCATCCACCACGCGCCCCACCACCTGCGGCTTCACGCACAGCAAGATGACGTCCGCCTTCTTCGCGGCCGTCCGGTTGTCGCCGCCCAGCGAAACCGCCGACGCCAGATTCTTTCGCTCGGCCCCGGCATGCGCGACGGTCGCAAAGAGATTCTTCGGCGACACGAGCCCCTGCTTCACGAGCGCTTCAATCAGTATGCCGCCCATTTTCCCCGCGCCCAGCACGGCCAGGCGCACTTGGCTGGATTTTGCCATTCGATCTTTCCCCTTTCGCGCTATCGGATTGGCTGTTCGATCGGGAAGGCCGCGCGATTCGCCCGCGCGCCCACAGCGGCTATCGACGCGGTCGGTGATCGCGTCCCGGGCACGGCCGCCCTGTGAGCCATGCAAACCATGTAAGCCACGTGCAACGAAACATGCTGCATGATACAGGAGGACGCACCCCGCGCCAAAGCCTTCCACCACATTGTGGAACCTTCGCGTGCCCTGAAAGGAATCATTAGCGTCGTCGAAATCGGTATCACTTGGCGCCGGAATCCCAGCCTGGCGGGACTCACGAGGTTATCTTAACTATGCTCGAAAAAATCGCAGTTCGCCCGAAAATCCGCACGTGGATTTGCATTTTCGCATTCTCAACCCTCGGCCTCGCGCTCTCCGCTGGACGAGCGGCGGCGCAAGCGGATGCCGGTCCGCAGGCGGGCGCCACTCCGTCCGACTCGCCGGCATCGCCTTCAAATTCGCAAGCAGCTCCACAGATCGGCGGGCATCCCAGTCTCGCCGGCAATTGGACGCTGAACAAAGATCAAAGCGACGATCCGCGCGAAAAAATGCGCGAAGCGATGGGCTCCTCCGGCAACGGAGCGGGCGGCGGACGCGGCGGCTACGGCGGTGGCGGCGGAGGCGGAGGTGGAATGGGCGGTGGCGGCTACGGCGGTGGTGGCCGGCGCGGCGGCGGTGGCCAAGGCCAGGGCAACATGCTCGCCGATTTCTCGCAGCTCACCATCGTGCAAACGCCCACATCCGCGAAAGTCACCGGCTCGTCCGGCGGCCTGCTCGCGGTCTGGGATTCCTCGAAGTCGAGCGCTTCGCCCAACTCCAGCAGCTCCGGCAATTCGAATGACAGCTCCAGTGACTCCGGCGGCTCCGAGCGCGGCGGAAGGCAAATGGAGCCTGCAATAGCCATCTGGCAGGGCAATCAGCTTGTCGCCGTCACTCAAGGGCGGCGCGGCGGCTCCACAACCCGCACCTATGAGCTCTCTCCCGACGGCAAGCAGCTCTACGTCACCACCAAAATGGAAAACCCGCGCCTCCAGCAGCCAGTCACGTACCGCCTCGTCTACGACGCCGCGACCGCCAACGGAGGCGGAAGCCAATAGCGGCGTGCTTCCCTGTCCCATGTCCCGGCCCGCTCGACGATTACGTCGGAGGCGCTCCCACCCGCTGCATCTCGTGCGGGCCGGGGCGCCAAAGGTACAGCGAGCGTAGCGCCAGAGTCCCGCCGGCTCTTCTTCAGGTGGAAGCGCGAGCTGTGGCAGCCCGTGCGGCAGCTTCCCACGGGGCAAGGAGTCGTATCCGACAGCGGTTTCGTAGCAACGGGTCGCCGCTTTTGCGGCCCGGCATACTGGTGGAAGCGTGGGCCTTTAGGCCCTCGAAAAGGGCCCGCAATAAAATGGGCTTCAGCCCTGGGTTTTCTGCTGCGAAGATCATGTCGCATGAGTTTCGCCCCGGCGCAAGTAACCCATTCGT
>JBAPOM010000214.1:0-9446 GCA_049279635.1 Candidatus Acidiferrales bacterium | reverse complement strand
CGGCGGCAAAGCTCCCATCGAGGTAACGATTGTGATCGATGCGGTAAACGCCGATTACCACACCGTCGCCTACGAACGCGACCAGATTGATCGATTCCTCCGTGCCGACGGAGGCGACCTCGACCACCTCACAAATCTTGCTGTGCTCACCGATTCTGGCATCCAAGTTCTAGGGGATTTCTCGAAGGACGGTAACAGCCTCAGCGCCTCATTGGATCATTACGCTGTCAGCCTGCGTCTTTTGCGCCGCTCCTCATTCTATGGCGGGGCCGAGCGCTTCCAAATCTCTGGCGAGGGCCTCCAGGAACTTATCCAGCGCGAGGCCGCACGCCGGGGACGAAAGATTTTAATCTGGGTGTCCCCTGGCTGGCCGCTTCTCTCAGGCCCCCAAGTTCAGCTCGACACAAAGGAACAGCAGATTTTCTTCCAAGACATCGTAGGTTTCTCGACGGATCTCCGCAAGAACCGCATGACCCTCTACAGCATCGATCCTGCAGGCGCAGACGACCAGATGGCCCGCGACACGTACTGGCAGGTCTTCATCAAAGGGATTAGCAAACCGGGCCAGGTCTCGGTGGGGAACTTGGGATTGCAGGTGCTCGCCACCCAGAGCGGTGGTGTTGCCCTCAGCTTCGACAACGATATCGTCGCTCTCTTGCACAGATGTCTTTCCGACACGCGGGCCTACTACGAGATCTCCTTCGAGCCGCCCGCGGGCAACGGGGAAACCGAATACCACCACCTCGAGGTCCGTATCGCGAAGCCCGGCCTCACGGCGCGCACTCGTCAGGGTTATTATTCGGGACCTGAATCAACGTGGCGGCCGGAATTTCCGACGCCGGTCAACACCGGACGTGGGAACGAGTAGCTGCTATTCGGTGCCGGCAGAAAGTCAGGCGCGCGCGGATAGCGCATAGCTGCACTTGTCGTTCAGGGTGAGATCATTGACAACGTTCATGCGACCCGTCTTGCGATCGTGAACCAGGTCTTGGGTTCTTCGCCCGCGAAGATCGCCTTCGCTTCGGGACGCACTTCAAACCGCGACGCCTCGATCGATTCGATCTGCCAGCCATCGGCAAAGGAATCGCGCAGCTCTTTTTCGGTCACGCGTCTCGGGCCGATGTTTCCGGCCGTCTTATCGCTGAAGCACAACAGAAACAGGCGCCCTCCCGGCTTGAGCACAGTTCTGAGGCCCTGCACGTACTGAGCGCGGCCTTCATCCGCGAAAACGTGAAACAGCCCGGAATCGATTACGTTGTCGAAGCGCTCGGTCCGCTCTTGTAGTTTCAGCGCGTCTGCAACCAGAAACGTGACGGCAAGCCCGCGTTCCGCCGCCTTCTGCCTCGCCCCCGCGATGGGCGGCTCGAGAAAATCGACGCCGGTCACCGCGCAACCTCTCGCCGCAAAGAACAGCGCGTTTTCCCCCGTCCCGCAGCCTACATCGAGGACGGAACCCGCGATCCGATCGGCCACCGCTAGAAATACGGCCTGTGGCCTGTCGATATCCCAAGGCGCGTTTCCCGCATAGGCGTTTTGAAAAACTTCGCGATTGACGGCCGTTCCGGGCTCGGGCATCGGTACCTCACGTTCTGCGAAAGCAGGCGCGCGCGGCCCATTGTAGAAAGCCGGCCGCCGCGAAACTCTGCTTCGATGAAAAGTATAGGCGCTGCGAAGAGGCGGGTCAATTTCGCGCCAACTACGATCCCAAAAAGGAGGGTCAGCATTCCGGCGAGCCTGGGGTTCGCCGGGATCTCTTGCTCTTATTGATTACTTCCGAGGACCAACGGCTGTAGAGTATCTCCCGGGAAGCAGCCACAATTGAGGAGAGCCACCATGAAGCGACTGATGTACGCCGCGATTCTTCTGATCGTCGCCCTGCCTGTCTTCGCGCAGGGCCCACAAGATTTCGTTGGGAACTGGACAAGCGATCCGGGTACGCCGACGATGACGCGCAAGCTGGCGCTCGACGGCAAAGTGATCGTCATGACGGAGTTGCAGCCCGGCCGCAACGGCGGTCCGGAAATGACGATCATTCGCAAGTACCCGACCGACGGCAGCACCGTTACCATGGACACCGGAATGTGGGACGGCGCGACAGCCACCGGCAAGATGGAAGGCAACGTTCTGACCGTCGACACCACCATGAAGAACGGCCGGAAGTTTCACGATGTCTGGACGCTTGCTGCGGATGGCAAGCATTACACCAACGACATGGTGATCAGCGGCGGCACGGGACAAGGCGGCGGCCAGGGTGGCGGCGGCGGGGCTCCGCGCACCGTCAAGTTCTCGTTCACCAAGCAGGATTAGGGCCGCGGCGATCGATGCACAACAAGGAGGAACCCTGATGGATACCGACAATAGGCCCACTCCTCTTCGCGTGGCGCTCGTGGCGGTTGGGATCATCTTCATCGTCGGCGTGTATCCATTGACCATTGTCTGGCCGTCCGGATGGGCGTGGCACATGGGTGGGCCCTCGATGTATCTGCAGATGATCTTGGGGATTTACGCCACGCTCGGAGTTTTCCTCTTACTCGCGGCGCGCAACCCGCTCAATCATCTGAGTCTTATCTGGTTCACCGTCTGGTCGAGTGTTGTGCACGGCGGCATTATGGCGGCGCAGGCCATCGTCTACCCGGAGCATCGCGGACATTTGTTCGGCGATGTGCCGGCTCTGTTGCTGATAGCTATCGTGCTTGCGGTCCTAACGCCTCGTGCGGCAAAAGTGGGGGCATAGTTCGATTTGTAGCTTTTCAATACCCGCGGATTTTGGGTAGGCGAATGTGACAGGGCGAGGGCACAGGTGGGCGAGTTCAAGGTGCGATCCTCGGACACACTTCGCCGCGGGGCCGGCAAGTCCTCACTGCTTTGGCTGGCCGCCCGCTGGTTCGGCTGATTCGCGAATGCGCGAGACGATGTAGGCTTGGATCGCGCGCACTTGCTCGGCGTTCAGGATTTTGCCGAACGACGGCATGCCGACCGAGGCGAGGCTCCCACCGCGAACGATGCCGTCGAACCCTTCAAGGACGCCCTTACTTGAGTAACGGAGATCGGCTACCGGGCCGGCTACGGCGTTTATTCCGTGGCAATGCGCGCAGTTGCCGCCGTAAAGCAGCGCTCCTTGATGCACCACTTGCGGCGACGCGTTGATGCTGATGGAGGGCACGGGCGGAGGATTCTTGTGGCCGTACGCGGGGGCGTGAAGAGTGGCCGTGCCGCCGAGCATGAACGTGAGAATCCGTCCATAGCCGGGCTTTACCGGACCCGCGCCCGGAGCGTTGAACAATCCGGGGGTGCCGCCCCATCCCGCGAGTATCGACACATACTGAACGCCATCAATCTGGTAAGTTACGGGAGGGGCCATGATTCCGGTGCCCGCGTCGAACGTCCACAGTTGCTTGCCGTCGGTGGCGCGATAGGCGGCGAAGATACCGTCCGCGCGCCCTTGGAACACAAGGTTGCCGCCCGTAGCAAGAGTTCCAGCGCTTTCCGCTACCGGATACTTCACGCGCCAAGCCGCGCGCTGCCGCACCGGATCCCATGCCAAGAGTTCTCCGGTTGGGGGCGGCAGAGAAGCCATTTTGGCGTTGAGCGGACCATCGTAGTTCTCCAAGCCTATGTTCAGGTCATCGGGATCGTATTTCCATTTTGCATCAGGCGCATGCAACATGTGCGTGTCGACCTTCGCCGACAAATAGACGAGCCCGGTGGCCGGGCTGAAAGCGATCGGGTGCCAGTTATGCGCGCCGTCGGGGCTGGGCGAGACGATCACGGGCTTCGGACCTTCGTAACCCATCTTCGATTCAATGGGCCGGCCGGTTTTGGGATCAAGCCCGGTGGCCCACGTGATCCCGTCGACGAACGGCGTGCCCGAGATGAACTCTCCCGTCTTGCGATCGAGAACGTAGAAGAACCCGTTCTTATTCGCCTGCATGATCACTTTTCGCGTGCGCCCGCCGATGGTCAGGTCGGCCTGCACCAGCGGCTCTGTGGCGTCGTAGTCCCAGTTGTCCCCGGGCGTGGTCTGAAAATGCCAGGCGATTTCGCCGTTGCTCGCGTGCACGGCCAGGATCGACGCGGTATACAGACAGTCACCCCCGCCGCGGAGCGAGCGATACCAGGCGGTTGGGTTGCCCGTGCCGAAATAGAGCAGGTCGAGCTCAGGGTCGTAGACGATTCCTTCCCAAGCCGCGCCGCCGCCGCCCGTTTTCCACCATTCGCCGCTCCAGGTTTTCGCGGCGCTTTCCATCGACTTCGACTCGAACCCCTTCGAAGGGTCGCCCGGCACGATGTAAGAGCGCCAGACCATCTTTCCGGTTTCGGCGTCGTACGCCGAGATATATCCGCGCACGCCAAACTCGCCGCCTGCGTTGCCGATAACCACCATTCCGTTGGCGATGCGCGGCGCGCTGGTAATCGCGTACGGCGTGGTGCTGTCCGCCGTTGATACCGACCACACTGGAGCGCCGGAATGCTCGTCGAGAGCGATCAGGCGGCTGTCAAGCGTTCCCACGTACACCTTGCCCTTGTATAGCGCCACACCGCGATTCACCACGTCGCAGCAGATGAAAAAAGCGTGTGCGCGAGGCACCTTGGGATCGTACCTCCAGCGAAGCTCTCCCGTCTTCGCATCGATCGCGTACACCACGCTCCAGGAACCGGTGGCGTAGATGACGCCATCCTCCACCAGCGGCGTCGCTTCCAGACCCCGCGTAGTGTTGAGTTCCCGGCTCCAGGCCAGGCCGAGTTTGCCGGCGGTTTCGTCGTTGATCTGATTCAGCGGACTGAACCGGTGGTCGTCGTCCGTCCGCCCGTACATGAGCCAATTACTCGTGTCGCGATCAGCGCTTCGGAGCATCGAGTCATCGAGGGGTTTAGTTTGCCTGCCGGAACTGAGGAACAGAAGAATCGGGACTGCGACCCAGGCTACGTAGTTGTGCTTCAACATGGACGCAAACTACTCGGCGTAGGTTGAAAAGTCAACCTCGCTGCTCTTCTAACGCTCATTCCGGCCACCAGAATGCAGTGTCCTACGATCAGGTCGTTGGCTTCTACGGTGACATCCTGATGTAAGCTCCTGTTCCAGCTTTCTTGTAAACGTTCCAGCACCAGCGGTCGATCCATTCTGGCGAGGGGTGCAACTGTGAAATCAAGTTCGGTTTCCTCAAGCATCGAGCAGACGCTGAAGTCGTGGATTTTCTGCGTGCAGGATTACTCGTCGCTCGCCGTTCAGTCGGTCCGGGCATTCTTCACCACGACGCGCTACCTCGGCGACTTGGTCGAGCAGATGGATCTCATCGGAGTGGGCTCGGTGCTGATCATCGTGGTCGCGCTCATTTGCGTGGGCGGCGTAATCGTGCTCAACGCAGCGTCGCAATTCAGGCGTTTCGGCGAAACAGCGCTGACGGGCGACGCCCTTTCGCTCTCGCTCCTCCGCGAGCTTGGTCCCGTGTTCTGCGCGCTCCTGGTGGCCGGCCGGAATGCGACCGGGATGGCTTCCCAATTGGGGTCCATGGTTGTAACCGAACAGGTGGACGCGATGCGGAGCATGGGCGTTGATCCCATAAGTAAGCTCATGACGCCGCGCGTCTTTGCGACGGTGTTCATTCTGCCTCTGCTGGTTGCGGTCGGAGATTGCGCGGGCTTGCTCGGTGGATTCCTGGTCGCGCGTATCACGCTGCACCTGAATGCGGAGCAGTTCTGGACTCGCGCCATAAGCGCGCTGGCCGCCGGCGACATCGTAATCGGTTTCTCGAAGCCGCTTGTTTTCGGCTTTTTCGTCGCGACAATCGGATGCTATCAGGGGCTGCGCGTAAAAGGTGGGACGGAAGGTGTGGGCCGTGCAACGATTATGGCGTTTGTGGTGTCCTCGTTGACCGTGCTCGTCGCGGACTTGTTCCTCACGCGCCTTTTGCTCTACATATTCAATTTGTAATAGCTCTGCGCCTCCATCATTGGGTCAAGGAGTAGGAGCGATGACCACCCGCCAGCGCAAGGTCACCACGCAGCTCAGCCGAGCCGCAGTCCGGATCTTCGCAGCCAACGAGCGCATGAACCTGATTCTGATCGAGCATCTTGATCCCGCCGCATGGAACGCCAGACCGCCCGGCAAAATCCGCCCCATCGCGGCGATTTTTACCCACATGCACAACGTCCGCTCGAAATGGATCAGGCTGACCGCGCCGCACCTGAAGGTTCCGCGCCAGCTCAACCGCACGCACTGCACGCCGCGGCAGGCCCGCGCGGCATTGGCCGAGAGCGCCGCTCGCTGCGGGGAGATGCTCGCGGAAGCGCTCGGCAGTGGCGGCCACATCGAGAAATTTCGCAGAGACGGCTGGGGCCGGCCCTGGCCGGTCGGCGTCGAAATGCTCTGCTACATGCTTACTCACGAAGCTCACCATCGCGGCCAGGTGTGCATGCTCGCGCATCAGCTGGGATTTCCGCTGCCGAGCACGCTAACGTCCAGGATGTGGAATTGGGAAAAGCTGTGGAAAGAGTGCGGGGCGCCCAGCGGCCCCGGCGCCAATTCTTAGCGAATCGGTCGAAGACCCGATCGGCCCTCTACCTGCTCTAAAACTGGCCTTTAGAGCAGTAGCATCTCCGATTCGACGCGCCTAGAATTCTTCTAACGTTCAGGGGGAGCGTTTCGTTCCGGTGCAAAAGTCGCAGCAATTTCGAGCCAAAACGCAGTCCCAGCCGGCCACCCGCCCGCCAGAAGTTTCCTCTTTTCTATCGCGTCGAGATGGATATAATGCAGGCGGTTCCTCGAAAGCGGGCGAGAGGCAGGCGAAACTGGCCTCTCGAACACGACGAAGTCCCAGCCAACTGAAGGGTTCCAGCGTGGATGACCGTGCGGCCGCCAAACTGTCGGCCGGCGGTTTCGTTTCGAATTCATCCTCGGTGTGGAATCCGCTGGCGCTCTTTGGGAGCCCCGGCTTCACATCGACGAATGCGCGCGTCGCCCTAGCCCAACCGAACGGGCACGGGAGAGAACGATGATCGAAGCACGAAGATATTTGCAGGGCCAGATTGTCGAAGGACGATTTCCGCTCATCCAGTACCTCGGCGGCACCGAGCACGGCGGCGTGTTCTTGACGGAGTGCGCGGACACCGAAAACCATCGGGCCGCGATCAAACTGATCGATGCGCCGCCGGGTAATGCGCAGCCTCAACTCACCCGCTGGCGGCTCGCCGCGCGCTTTTCGCATCCGCACCTGATCCGCCTGTTCGACGCGGGCCGTTGCACAGTCGAAAACACGCCCATGCTCTATGTTGTCATGGAATACGCGGAAGAGAATCTCGCCGAGATTCTCACCCAGCGCCCGCTCTCGCCTGCGGAAACCAAGGAAATGCTCGGCCCGATGCTGGAAGCCCTCGGCTACATTCACGGCAAGGGTTTCGTCCACGGCCACATTCAGCCGTCGAACATCATGGCCATCGGCGATCAATTAAAGCTTTCGAGCGATCGCATCTGCCGCGTCGGCGAGCTCGGCGAGCGGCGCAATGGCAACGCGCGCTATTGCGCGCCGGAATGCGTCGCCGGCGAACTCTCCACGGCGGGCGATGTCTGGTCGCTGGGCGTGACGCTCGTCGAATGCCTCACCGGGCATTTGCCGGAGCCCGAAGAAGGAAACCGGGCAACGGTTTCCCTCCCCGCGGAATTGCCCGCGCCGTATCTCGAACTGGCGCGACATTGCCTGGCCAAGACTCCCAAGCGCCGCTGGAATGTCTCGAACCTCAAGGCGCGTCTCGAACTCAAGGCTGCTCTCGCCGAAGTCGAAGAGGTCGATCCCCCAGTCGCGCGCCGGGAGGAGGCACCCTCGAAGCACCGTTATCCCCTTGCTTGGATTGGCATGGGGCTCGCTCTGGCGGCGATCCTGCTCGTGGTATTGCCCAAGTCCGGCTCGCACAAGGCGTCGCCGGCGACTCATCCGGCCGCGATCGAATCGCCCATAGCGCAATCAAAGGTCTCGTCCGCAAAAGCAGAAGAGGAAGCCCCTGCGAAAGTGCAGCAGCAGCCCTCCACTGGCGCAAGCTCAGCCATAAGCGACGTGGCCGACGCGGCTCCCTTGCCTGCTGCCGCTCCTCCGGCTCCGGTCAAGCCCGCAGCCTTGCCTTCGCCGCCGGTCGCAGTTCTCGCGCGAGGCGAAGTGCTCAGTCGCGTGTTACCCGACGTGCTTCGCTCCGCGCGCGACACGATTACGGGCACCGTTCGCGTGCGCGTGCGCGTCGATGTGGATCCCTCCGGCAACGTCACAGACGCGCAATTCGATTGGCCGGGACCAAGCCGCTATTTCGCCCGATTGTCGATGGCCGCCGCCCGCGAATGGAAATTCCGCCCGCCGGACGTCAACGCCAAAAGCGCTCCGAGCGAGTGGACCATCCGCTTCGACTACACGAACAGCGCAACCACCGCAACCGCCGTCGTACTGCATCCCTAAGCCCCAACACCTGCTTTCGAGTTCCGACGCAAGCGAAACGCTGCAGCGCGTTCGAAATAGGCGAATCGAGCCGATAGATTTAATGAATTGGACGATACCAACGTCTACCCTGTATTTTTCAAACTGATCGAATCGACCGAGTTGCTGCGTCGTTCGAGACACTCCCGGCTGGGCATGACTAGCCCGGCCCACTGGACATCACAAAACACTATGAAAAAATATAAACTGGAGTACATCTGGCTCGACGGCAGAAAACCCATCCCCGAGCTGCGCGGTAAGACCACGATCAAGGCGTCTGAACATCCTCCCACGCTCGCCGATCTGCCGCTGTGGGGTTTTGACGGCAGTTCGACGATGCAGGCGGAAGGACACAAATCCGATTGCATCCTGAAGCCCGTCGCTCTGTATCCCGATGCGGCCCGCAAAGACGGCTACCTCGTTCTCAGCGAAGTGATGCACCCGGACGGCACGCCGCATTCCACCAATATGCGCGCCACGATCGAGAACGATCCCGATCTCTGGATCGGTTTCGAGCAGGAATATTTCCTCTATAAAGATGGGCGCCCGCTTGGATTCCCGGCAGACGGTTTTCCCAAGCCACAGGGTCCCTACTACTGCGGCGTCGGCTATAAATATATGGGCAACATTGCCCGCCAGATCGTCGACGAACACCTCGATCTGTGTCTTGCGGCCGGCATCAACCACGAAGGCATCAACGCCGAAGTCGCCAAGGGCCAGTGGGAATTTCAGATTTTCGCCAAAGGCTCCGCCAAAGCCGCGGACGACACCTGGACCGCTCGCTACTTGATGGCGCGCCTGTGTGAGAAATACGAGGTCGACTTTGAATTGTATTGTAAGCCCATCAAGGGCGACTGGAACGGTTCGGGCATGCATACGAACTTTTCTACGAAGCACCTGCGTGATGTGGGTGGCAAAGAGTATTTCGATTCCCTCATGAAGGCGTTTGAAAACAATATCGCTGCGCACATTGAGGTGTACGGCCCGGAC
>JBAPOM010000213.1:0-19462 GCA_049279635.1 Candidatus Acidiferrales bacterium | reverse complement strand
ATCTTGATCACGCCGCCGCCCACCAACCGCTTCTGCTTCACGAGCGCGAGATCCGGTTCGATGCCGGTGGTGTCGCAATCCATCATGAAGCCGATCGTGCCCGTGGGAGCGAGCACCGAGACTTGCGAGTTCTTGTAGCCGTATTTTTCGCCGAGATCGAGCGCCGCGTCCCACGATTCCTGGGCGGCGCGGAGCAGCGAGGGCTGCACGTTTTCCTCCTTGATCGGGCGAAGGGAATCTCGGTGCATGCGGATCACGTCGAGCATGGGTTCGCGGTTGGCGGCGTAGCCGGCGAACGGCCCCATGCGCTCGGCGATGCGCGCCGATTGCGCGTAGGCTTCGCCTGTCATCAGGCCAGTGATGGCGCCGCAGAAATCGCGGCCGCCGTCGGAATCGTAGGGCAGCGCGAGCGACATCAGAAGCGCGCCAAGATTCGCGTAGCCGAGGCCGAGCGGGCGGTAATCGTGCGAATTCTTCTCGATCTTCGGAGTCGGGTAGCTGGCGTTGTCGACCAGAATCTCCTGGGCCGTGATCGTGACGTCGACCGCATGCTTGAAACCGTCGGTATCGAACTGGCCGTTCGATCCGAGGAATTTCATCAGGTTGAGCGAGGCCAAGTTGCAGGCGGTGTCGTCAAGGAACATGTACTCCGAGCAGGGGTTCGAGGCGTAGATGCGGTCCGTCCCCTTGCACGTGTGCCAGCGATTGATTGTGGTGTCGTACTGCATGCCGGGATCGCCGCACTGCCAGGCGGATTCGGCCATCTTGTGCATCAGGTCGCGCGCGCGGAACTTTTCGAGAGGTTTGCCGTCGGTGACTTGATGAGTCCACCAGTCGCGATCTTCCTCGCAGGCGCGCATAAAATCGTCGGTGACGCGGACGGAATGGTTGGCATTCTGGAAGAAGACGGAGGAATAGGCTTCGCCGTCGATCGCGGAATTGTAACCCTGCTCGATCAGCACCTGGGCCTTGCGCTCTTCCTTCGTTTTGCTTTCGATGAACTCGAGGATGTCCGGGTGATCGACGTTGAGGATCACCATCTTCGCCGCGCGGCGCGTCTTTCCGCCGCTCTTGATGACGCCGGCAAAGGCGTCGAAACCCTTCATGAAGCTCACAGGGCCTGACGCGATGCCGCCGCCCGAAAGCGTTTCGTGGCTGCCACGCAGCGCCGAGAAGTTCGTGCCCGTCCCGGAGCCCCACTTGAAGAGCATGCCCTCGGTCTTGGCGAGGTTCATGATTGAATCCATGTTGTCCTGCACCGAATTGATGAAGCAGGCTGAGCACTGCGGCTTGGCCTGCACGCCCACGTTGAACCAGACCGGGGAGTTGAAGGCCACCTTTTGCTCGACGAGCAGGTGGGTGAGCTCGTCGCGGAACGCGTCTTTGGATTCCGGAGTGGCGAAGTAGCCGCCTTGATCGCCCCAACGGACGATCGAGTCGACCACGCGGCCGATCAGATGACGCACCGAAGTCTCGCGCTCGGGCGTATTGGGCTTGCCGTGAAAATATTTCGACGCGACGATGTTCGTCGCCGTCATCGACCATGACTTGGGGACTTCGACATTCTCCTGCCGGAAGATCACCTGCCCTTTATCATTTCCTATGAGTGCCGTGCGACGTTCCCATTCCACTTTGTCGAATGGGGATGCCGTTCCGTCCGTAAAGCGGCGCCTGAAATCCAGGCCAGTGGTGCGCCTGGTTGTCGTCTGTTCCATTTGCGAACTCAATGCCGTTCTCGTTTCCGCCATCTCTGCCTCCGCGCCGGCAGTCGTGCCTGCCTTCCGCAAGCAGGCCGCCGAAATAGTTGGCCGGGGTGCCGGGCAGGGAGGAATTACATTCCAATTATACTCCCAACCGGAACCCGGAATATTGTTGCGTGTATCGAGGGATACACGAAATAGAGGATTTCAGCATCGCCGGCAGACACTCGACCCCCGAAAAGTGCCTGCCAAAACCGAAAAAGAGAAAAAGCGCTGCTAAGCCGCGTCTAACACTAAGCGCGGTCTGAGTAGCGCACGCCTATAACGATTCGGTTGAACCCGGTCGGAATCTCGCGTGTGCGGCCGTGGCGCTGGGCAAAACGACCGTGCACGTAACCCCGAGTCTGGATGCGGAGTATCGTGGGTTGTGGAAAAGTTGTCAAGTAGAAATCGCAAGGGGACCACAAAATATTAGGTGTCGCGTGTCGAAACTATCTACCGGTAGTGGTTGCGCTGCATGGGCCACTATCGTTGTCGGACATGCAAATGTGCTTTGCGAAGCAACAACGACATTATTGACATGATGGGGAGCGCTGAAAAAAACTATAGTTGAACAGCCATGAGTACGCACGCGATCGAAATCATGGGTCTTACGAAGGACTATCCAGTCGGCTTCTGGCGCAAACGCATGCGCCGATCGCTCGACAATTTGACGCTCGAGGTCGAAGAAGGCGAAATCTTCGGATTTCTCGGGCCGAACGGCGCGGGAAAAACAACCACGTTGAAGCTTTTGATGGGGCTCATCTTCCCGACCTCAGGTACGGCGCGGGTGCGGGGGCGCTCGATCGACGATGTCCGCATGCACCGCGAGATCGGCTATCTGCCGGAGCAGCCCTATTTCTACGACTACCTGACGGCGCGCGAACTGCTCGATTACTACGCGCGATTTTCGAACTACGGCGCGACGGAACGGCGCGAACGCGTGGAGCGATTTCTCGGGCTGGTGGGCCTGGCTTCCGCGGGCGACGTGCAGCTGAGAAAATTCTCGAAGGGCATGCTGCAGCGCGCCGGCATCGCGCAGGCGATCCTGCACGATCCCGCGGTGGTGTTTCTCGACGAGCCGATGTCCGGACTCGATCCCATCGGAAGACGCGAGGTGCGCGACATCATTCACGACCTGAAACGGCAGGGGCGCACGGTATTTTTCTCGACGCACATTCTCTCGGACGCGGAGATGCTGTGTGATCGCGTCGCCGTGCTGGCGGGCGGGAAACTGCAGGGCGTGGGCGCGCCGAACGAATTCGTGTCGCCCGAAGTGGCCGGGATGGAAATCCTCTTCGAATTGCACGAGGGGCACGCGCTGCCGCCAGCGCTGGCAGCGGCCGTAGCCATCGGGGCGCGCTATCGCCTGGAAGTGCCAGAGGCCGACCTGTACTCTACGCTCGACCGGCTGCGAGGCTGCGAGGCGAGGATTCTTTCGATTACGCCGGTGCGGCCGACGCTCGAGGATTATTTCATTCGAATGGTCGGACGGGAACAAGCGCCGGTTCACGCGCTTGAGGGGATGGCCCGATGAGCGCGATGCCGGGGGTGGTGGCGATCAATACGTTCCGTGAAGCCGTGCGCGACCGCGTGCTATATAACCTGGTGTTTTTTGCGCTACTGATGATCGGCGCGGCAATTCTCGTCGGCCAGATCTCGATCGGGATCGAACGGCTGGTGATCGTCAACCTCGGGCTTTCGGCGATTTCGATTTTCGGGTTGGTGATGGCGGTTTTCATAGGCGTGGGGCTCGTCTACAAGGAAATGGAGAAGCGGACGCTTTATTCGCTGCTCGCCAAGCCGATTCGCCGGTCGGAATTCCTTGTGGGGAAATACGGCGGGCTGCTGCTGACGCTCGTGGTCAACACAGCGTTCATGGCGCTGGGGCTCGCGGCCGCGCTCTACTACGTGGGCCGGCCGTTCGTGCACGCGGACATCTGGATTCCAGTGGCGATCTATTTCATTGTGCTGGAACTTGCGCTGGTGACGGCGCTGGCGCTGTTTTTCTCGTGCTTCTCGAGTCCGATGCTCTCGGCGCTCTTCACCATGGGAATCTACATCACGGGAGTCTTCGGGACCGACATTCGGGACTTCGGGGAGCTTACAAAAAATCCTGCGCTCCGGATCGCGACGCGCGCTATCTACTATCTGGTGCCGAACTTCCATAACTTCAACGTGATTGGTGTGGTGGCGCACGGCGGATCAATTCCGGCATCGCTGATCTGGCAGAACACGCTCTATGCTATTTTGTACGTCACTTTAGTCTTGGTGGCTGCCTCCGCGGTGTTTTCGAGACGCAATCTGAAGTGAGCCGCTCTGGTCCAACGCGCATCCCCTGGTCGGCAATGGCGGGCGTCGTCCTGCTATTCGGCGCGATTGCGATGCTTCAGAGCCGCATCGACGCGGAGACAAGCGACTTCGCAATACAGAAGCAAGAGTTGCTGCTGAGCTCGCCGCCGGCCATAAAGAAACTGAGCCTCGGTTACGATTCGCTCCTGGGCGACATCTATTGGACCCGCGTGGTGCAGTACTACGGTTCGCGCCTCGCTCAACCACATCCAAATTTCGACTTGCTGTGGCCGCTGCTCAACATCACTACGACGCTCGATCCGAAACTCGTCGTGGCGTATCACTTCGGCGCCGTTTTCCTGTCCGAGCAAGTGGTGGGCGCGAACCGCACGGACCTCGCGATCAAGCTCGTCCGGCGAGGCATCGAGGCCAATCCGGACAACTGGTATCTTTGCGGCGATCTTGGTTTTCTGTATTACTGGCGAATGAGGGATTATCCCGACGCCGTCGACGCCTACGTCGAGGGAAGCAAAATACCGGGCGCACCGCCATGGATGAAGCTGATGGCGGCCCGTGTGTCGGCCATGGGCGGATCGATCGAAACTTCACGTATGATTTGGTCAGAAATATACGAGTCGACGAATGACAAGAACGTCCGAAACATGGCCATGAAAGAATTGAAGGTACTCAAGGCCCAGGGGGATGAGGAGCATCTCGACGAGATCGCCGCGGATTACAAAAAACGATTCGGGCACGATCCGGCGACGACGGGAGAATTGCGGGCGGCGGGATTTGTGACGGGGATTCCGCTCGATCCGGAAGGCTACCCTTACATTTTCGGCGCCAACGGCAAATCCAGCCTGAACCCGCAGAGTCCTATCGTCATCCCGGCTCCGCCACAGGTTCCCGGCGCATCCAAGTAGTGACGGCCCGGCGGGTTCCGTCAAAGCATGGCCGTGTTCTGAAGCGTCGGTTAAAATACCGGGCGACGATTTGCAACCCCAGCGAGTCTCATTGGAATGCCGCAGGTTCCATATGCTCAAGCGCGCCACAATTTCGGCCGGAGTATCAGCGTCGCTCCACGTGGCTTTGGCAGCGATTCTAGCGACAGCGTGCGCGGCGCGCCCTCAAGCCGGCCCACAAATGGCGGCCTCGACGAAACCCCCCGGCGCGTCGCAGGCGCACGCACCATCCGCTGATGAAATCCGCGCGCGCGCCAAGAAACTGATCGAGAATCAACACAAGAACGATCAGGCGCTCGACGAATACGAGCGCGTCGAACGGCATGAGGATTTCACCAACGGGCCAAACCCGCAGACCATCGAGGACAAGCTGTTTCGCGTGGTTCCCGACGGCGGCGGAACGCTGAAGATCCTGCTCAAAGACAAGGGCACCCCGACAGACCCCGCAGACTACCGGCGCCAGCTGCAACTCTGGGAAGACATCCTGCAACGGATGATACAGCCCGATGACGCGAAAGCCAAAGCGGCCCGCGAGAAATACGGAAAGAGGCAGCACGAACGAGCGGAGTTTCTCGATGCGATGAACGACGCCTATATCGTCAAGTGGGTGGGCCAGGAAAATCACGGCGGGCACAAGTGCGACGTGTTTGAACTCACTCCGAGCCCGGATTTTCATCCTCGCTCGATGTTTCAGAGCGCGCTGGTGCACGTCACCGCCAAGATATGGGTGGACCATGATGCTGACGAACTCGTGCGCGGCGAGGCGCATATCCTCAGCGACATTTCGTTCGGAGGGGGCCTGCTCGGGAAGCTCTACCGCGGAGGCTTCGTTTCGATGGAGCAGGCTGAGGTGGCCCCCGGAGTCTGGCTGCCCACCCGCACCGAATATGACTTTACGGGCCGAAGATTCCTGTTCCCGTTCGCGGAACACCAGGTGGTCGAAGCCAGCCGTTACCGCCGCCTGGGCTCGTTGCAACAGGCGCTCGTGGTAGTCCAGAACGAGTTATCGAGTGGGAAAACCTTCAGCGAAGATCCGTAACTTTACCCCCCGCCTGGTGTTAAATGGAGGAAGCGATCCTGCTCCCAAGGAGAACTTCCTATGCGCCCTCCGATGCGCACAATTCTCGAGGCGATTGTTGCGGGCTTGTTTCTGTGCGCGATATTTGCATCTCCGGGTGCCGCGCAAACCAACTCGAACGGCTCGGCGAATCCATCCGAGCAGAATGCCGAGCCTCCCACGCAGGCGCAGCCCCCGGCGGCCACCCAGCCAGCAAGCAAGAAGGTCTGGACGAATGAAGACGTGATCGGATTGCGAGCGGATTCCAGAATTTCCACGTTCTCCCAACCGAATGCGAAGCCGGCCAAGAACGGTGCGAAGCCGACGAATTCCAAAGGCAAGGACGCCACCTGGTACGAGAAATCGAATCGCCGAGTTACAAACAAAACTCCCGCACCTCGACGACCAGATCGGGCAGCTCCAAGCGGCGCTGAACGGTGAGCAGGTGAATTCGGTACGCAAATGGGGAGGCGTAAGACCGGACGACTGGAGAGTGGAACTGGACACGCTTCAGAAAAAGCGCGATAGCATTCACGCCGAAATCAGCGCGTTGGAAGACCAGGCGCGCCACGCTGGTGTCCCGGCGAACGCACTGCCTTGAACAGTAACCTGGGACGCCCCGCGCGCCTGCGGCGAGGCTCAGACTGGACGAGAGTACAGGTGCACGAGCGAGAAACACGTCCTGCGGAAATCAGCCAAGAGAGGCCATCGGCCCATAAAATATGGGTGTAGGACGCGAGGTGATTTGTGGCGCGTATTCGATGGTCCAGCTTCTTGATTCTTTTTGCGGCAATTTTGGGCCTTGCGGTGACGGGCAACGCCAGGGTCAGCATCGGCAATATCGCTGGATTCGTGGTCACCGCACACGGCGAGCCCGTGGCGGATGCCACCGTCACGATGCAAACATCCTACGGCCAGAGCCCCTCCGCCACGCACACCGACGCGAAGGGCCATTTCGAGTTCGCGCGATATGAGACCGGTCAATACGACCTGCAGGCCTACTGGCACGGCATGTTTTCAGACTGGAAGAAGCGCGTGGTAGTCCGTTCAGGCAAAACGACCGATATCACGCTGCGGCTTCCGCCGGCTGCCGACGTCAGGGTAACCGTTCCCGAGTGATCTGCCGACCGCGCGCACGTTTCCCATCGATTGGAAGAAGTCCTAGTACCATCGTATGGGGAAAGTGCGCCCCGGGGGCCATTGGTCGCTTCAAGCCTCCTCGCTACTGTGAATTGCGGGTTGTGGGAGCTGCCTTGCGGGGACGACGGCTCAAGAATGAGCCGGAGCACGCTTCCCGACCCGCCTACTTCCCTCCTGCTGGCGTAACCCTTCTGACCCCCGCCGCGGGGGGGGGCGCGCTTGTGCCACAGCCCCTCGCCTCGATCGATTTCAGTCTGCCGCAGGTAACAGCGAGCCTAAGGCCGCCTTGCGCATCAAATTGCATCCAAGTGAGTATCAGAGAGGCTTCAGGGGGCTGCAGCCGCGTAAAACCCCTTGCAGTCAGTGCGCGGCAGAGCGCGTGAACGTGTCGAGAGGCTGGGGATTGCGACAGATGGCGGGAAAACCGGGCAGGCGAGTGTGGTGCCACCTTGCGTCTATTGCGATCGGGTTGTGCCTCTGCGCAGGACCGGCCAGCGCAACGGATTTACAGCCTGAGACGGTGGAAGCGTTCAACCGCTACGTGGCCGCGGCCGAGGCCCAGATCGACGGGCAGCTCTCCGGGGGCCAACCCTACCTCTGGGTCGAGAGCCTGCCGCCCGCCCGCCGCGACGCGGCGGAGACGCAGCTGCGAGCGGGGCAAGTGGTGATTCAACGATTGGACGCGACAGGAAAAAGCGGTGCGGAGAAACCAATTTCGCTTCCAAATGGGATGATCCATCGCTGGATCGGCACGGTATTCATCCCGGGCGCAACGCTGGCGCAAACGCTCGCGCTCGAAGAGGACTACGATCATCAACAGGAATATTTTCACCCGGACGTCATGCGCTCGCGGATTCTCCGCCACGATGGAAACGATTTCACGATCGAATTGCGCCTGTACAAAAAGAAGGTAATCACGACCGTCCTGGACACCGAGCATCAGGTGCACTACAAGCTCGTCGATGCGACACACGCCTGGAGCCGGTCCCGAACCATTCGAATCCAGGAAGTGGGAAACGCGGGCGAGCCCGACGAGCGCCTCGAGCCGGAAGGCCGCGATCGCGGTCTTCTGTGGCGAATGAATACGTACTGGCGCTTCGAGCAGAAGGACGGCGGGACCTACGTGGAATGCCAGTCGATATCGCTCACGCGCGATATACCGACGGGGCTGGGTTGGCTGATCGGGCCGTACGTGAACAGCGTGCCGCGGGAATCGCTCACTTTCACGCTGGAAACCACGCGCTCGGCGGTCCTGCAGCGCATCGCGAAGCAAACGGAAAGCACGCGGGGAAACTAGAAGGAAGTAGCCGCGAGAAAGACGTCCGCCAGGCCGTTCGAATCGACCCCAACCAGGTTATTCGCCGAGGAGATGAAGGCGACCGTGTGGCCGTCGCCGCTAATGGCCGGGATGATGCTGTCTCCGTTTGCGGCTGGCGGCGAAGAACCGCCAGCCTGGCTTGCTAACGCGATACGCGGCGTGCAGGCCGTGGTGGTGCTCGGTAGATCCACGCAAGTGCTGCGCACGAAGACGTTTTCAATGCCGTTGACCACATTCGGCGCGAGATTCGTGGACTTCGATGAAAACGCGATCAGGACTCCTCCGGGGCACGTTCCGGTCGTCGTGGTCGTCGCACTGCAAACGCTGACGCTGGGGTTCTCGGTCAGCGTGTTTGCGGGCGTCGTCGGATTCGCCGACGTGTCCGGCGTGGAAACCAGCATCGGGCTCGAGGGCGTGCACGTCGGCGGCGTGGTCACCACCACGCCGATGCATGTATCGAAAACGTAAATCTCCTGCGTTCCCGCCGAAGCGATTCCGAAATCCGTCGCTGTCGAAGCAAAAGCCACGAAGCGGCCATCCGGCGACATGGCAGGCTGGATGCTTACGCCATTCGCCGCGGTGGCGCCTCCGTCAGGAGTGGAAATGAGATTGGTGACGGGTACGCAGCTATTGCTGATCGTTCCGATGGTTGTCACGCAAGTGGCGCGCTCGAAAATCTCCTGGGCGCCGCTAGGATTGGGCGCGGTCGAGCCGAGATTCGTCGCGGTGGATGAAAAGGAAACGTAGAGGCCTGTATCCGCAATCGCGGGATCCGAACTCGGTCCGTCGCCGGGCGTCACGCCATCCGGCGTGGACACCAGATAGGTGGTCGGGACGCACGACGACGTTTGCGTCAGGGGAGTGGCGCCGGCGCAGATCGTGCGGATATACGCCTGCGGCGTTACGCCGTCCACAGAGACGCCCGAGACGAGATTTGTGGCCAGCGAAACGAATGCGATGTATTGCCCGTCGGGACTGATGACCGGATTGTAGCTTTCGCCGTTGCCCGCGCTTGCGCCATCGGCGGACAGAGACACGAGCACGGGCGTGCATGTGGTTGAGCTCGAGCTGGCCTCGCAGGTCGGCTGCCAATAGACCTGGCGTGTACCCACCGGCGTCGTCACATAACTGACCAGGTTGCTCGCCGTAGAGGTGAATGCGACATCGTCCCCAGCGCTATCGAGCGAAGGCTCGGAACTTGGTCCGTTGGCAGGATTTCCTCCTGTCCCGGAGGTGATCAGGAGGGTCTTCGGCACGCAACTGCCGCTGCTCGAAGTCGTGCCGGTGAGACATGTGTCGCGGTAAAAGATGCCGCTCGTGCCATTCGTCAAGAGGTTCGGCTGAGTGACGGTCGAGAGCAGGTTGGTCGAATTGGACGCAAACGCCACGAATTCTCCCGTCATGCTCGCGGACGGTCCAGCTGTGGTAAGGGTCGGAACACCGCTCGTGCATGGCGTGCCGCAGACCCCATTATTCGCCTGCGCCCCTGAAGGGGCGAGATCGACAAGCACTGGCAGCCCGGCCGAATCGCTAGGATCGACGGCAAAAGTAAGCGGGTTGGACGTGCCTCCTCCCGGTCCCGGACTGAACACTTGCACCTGATCCACGCCGCCGGCCGCAAGATCGGCGGCCGTCAGCGTGGTCTGGATTTGCGTGACATTGTCGAAAACGGTCAGGTGCGGGGCGCCGTTGATCATCACCGTTGAATTCGTCACGAAACCGATCCCTGTCACCATGAGGGTCGTTGCCGTGGTCGTTCCGGCCGCGGCGGCGGTGGGGCTCAACGACGCGAGGTTCGGTACGGGATTCGTGACGTTCAGGGACACAGTGTTGGAAGTGCCGCCATTCGGCGGCGGATTGATCACGTTAATCTGGACGCTTCCCGCGGTCGCGATGTCGGAGGCGAAGATGGACGTTGCCAAAGAAGTCGCCGTCCCGCTCGCCGCACGAATGCTTCCGTTCACGGACACTTCGGATTGCGAAACAAAATTATTGCCGTTAATCGTCAGCGTAAAGCCAGCGCCGCCCGTGAAAACGCCCGAAGGCGAGAGCGACGTGATGCCGGGTAGCGGACTTGGCGCCGCGTTGATTGTGAACGTGGCCGGCTGGCTGCTCCCTCCGCCCGGCGAAGGTGTGGAGACGACGACCATCGCGGAACCCGCATTTTGGATGAAGCTCGCGGGAATTTGAGCGGTCAGCTCGCCGGTCGAGGTGAATAGCGTGAGTAGGGCACCGCCGTTCCAAGATACGGTCGAGGCTGGCGTGAAGTTGCCGCCCTTTACGGTCAAGGTGAAACCGGGCTGGCCCGCCTCGATGCTCGACGGAACGAGTGTGATCGTTTGCGAAGGCGTGGGATAGTTGATCTGCTCCTGGCAGGCTGTCACCACCGTGGCCGCGAGACAAATCGATAACCAGAAAAGAACGCGAGATCGACCCTGCAAATTCCTCACCCCTGATTCCACAGATGGCTGGAACGCCTAAACGCAATCGTAGAGACTACTAAAGATGTCTCTTGCGGGCAATCGGGATGCCTCGCCGGAGGGCGATTTGCGGTGGATCGCCCGAGTCCGATCGTTCACTCCCGGAGATGTCGGCTACACCACGGCGTAATACGTAAAAATCGTGTAGTCCGGGTTTGCGTGGCGCTTGCCCGAGCCCACGATGACGGTGCGCGTCAGCCAGTCGTGCGGCCCGACCGGCGTGTCGAAATAGGGCGTGCAGCGGAAATAGAATGGGCGATCGCCGCCCCAGCTCGGGTCGTTGCGATCGATCGGTTTGCCGTCGATCGGATAGAGGTAGCCCGTATTGTGGATGTAGATCATCGTGCCGTCCGACGCTTCGAGCATGTAGTGGGCGTTCAGCACGCCATTACCGGCGTAGTCTGCGCCGCTGCGCGGCACCACGCGCCCCTGCAGCCGCGGCCCTTCGATCACGCCGGACATCGCCGGAACATAGGCGCGACGCCCGTTCGGGGTCGCGAAGGAAACGCGCTCTTTGAAGTCGATGCGAATCTGAAAGACGTATTCGAGCTTGATCGGCTCGATCTCTCCCAGTGGTTGCATGGCTCCCCCCGCCGGCTTGGTTTCCGATTGCGGTTCTCCTGCCGCTTCCCTTGCCGCGAATGCGGCCTTCGGAAGCAGCCCGCCGAAAGCGCCGCCCGCAAGCAGCGCTCCGCCGCCGAGAGCGGAACCTTTCAGCATCGAGCGGCGGCCGATCGGGCGACTTTCAACTGAACTGCTGCGTTTGCTTTTCATGGAAGCGCTCCTAATGGCCTGCGCGGCCAAACGAAAGATTGTTCGAGAAAAACGGCACCACTTTTTTCTCCACGCGATCCTGGATGCCGCTGATGTGCGTGCCATCGTAGGTTTCGAACGTGTGCGCGATTCCGTACGCGGTCAAAATGTGGTCGAGCTCTTCGTTCGAAGCCATCATGCCGTCCTTCGTGCCCACGTCGCCCGCGATCGCGTGAAGTTCCTTCAGGCTCGGAATGTGTTGGTCGATCATCGCGATAGGCGCATTCGCGTCCCATTTCGCCGCGATCTGGGGCTGTAGCTTGCCATCGAGCCAAGGGACATCAAAAAAAGGCGGCGGATTTTTCGGATTGGGAGACCATGCTGCCGATTCGGCAATGGTCGCTCGCGTTCCGAAATCGGCCTTGTCGAGATCGGCCGCGCTGCGAACTGATTCGGCCTTGATCATCGCGGGACCCTCTTTGTCCCATGGATTCGCGGCAAGGCAGCACGCGCTGAGCCAATAAATGCTCGAAAAGACCTCCGGGTGCGTCATCCCGAGGCGAATCGTGCCGTATCCGCCCATCGAATGCCCGGCGAGCCCGCGGCTCATGCGATTGGGGATCGTGCGGTAGTGCGCGTCGATGTAGGAGACAAGGTCGTGCACGATGAAATCGTCCCAGTCGCCGGTCGTGACGGAATTCGAGTACATGCTGCCGTAGTAGATGGTGTGGGCGCTCGGCATCACGAAGATCATCTCGCGCGAGCCGGCCGCCAATGCTGCGTCGATCGCGGCGGGCGCGTTGATGAAAACGTGCTTCGCGCCGAACCAGTTGTCGTCGTTATCCATGTAGCCATGCAACAGGTAGACCACCGGATAGCGGCGGTGTGTCTGCTTCTTGTAGCTGGGCGGAAGATAAACGGAGACGTATCGATCCGGCGAATCGCCCTCGAGATTTCCTTCGAGCGATTTCCCGTGCACCTGGATGCGCTCGACGGTCCCGTGCAGCTCAGGCTTTTCCGTCTGCGAGAAAACAAAGCCACACGCCAGCAGGATTAGGCTGGCCGAAAGGAGTGCGTTTGCGCTGAATCTGAAAAGGGTCGAATGGGATTTCATTGAACCGGCCCTCCCATGACACATTCGAAGCTGTCCGCCTTCTCGGGATCGCCGGTGCCCTTGTAGCGCGCATATTTCGGATACGCACACAGCGGCCGCGATCGCCCCGGAAACGACTTGCCCGTCGCGACCACAAACTCGGGCGAGGTTCCTTGCTCAACCCAGTCGACAATGGCGGTCAGCATGTCGAAGTCATCCAGCGTCGCAGCGCCGCCCATGCAATGGCTCATTCCCGGGACAAGGAAAAAGCGGCTCCACGTTTGCACTTGATCCATGCCGCCGTTTACAGGATCCTGCCCCAGCTGCTTGTAGTAACCCAACGTAGCCAGGAACGAGAACCAGGGGTCGCTCGTGCCGTGATAGAAGATGAGCTTCCCTCCGTGTTCCGAGAACGAGGTGAGATCGGTCCACGAAGCCGTGTCCGTGAGCGTCTGTTCGGCATCCGCCCGCACACCGGCGACTTGCTGATCGACGGACTCGGTAGGCGGCAGAACGTTTCCAAGAATGTTGGGGCCGGGCGTGGGCAAGAAACCGAGGGTGAACCCCGGGCCTTTGGGTTCGGCCACCATATCCGCATCAAAGGGAAATCGCGGATAGACCTGGTCGCCACGCGAATCCTTTGGCCCGCCAAAAGCCTCCTGCAAAGCCGTCACCTGCCCGGCCGAAAGGCAGCTGTCGGTTTTCTCGTCGCTGCATTTGAGAACCTCGGGATCGAAACGGCAGGCTGCGGGGTTGAAAATCATGCCGTCCTTCAGGCCGTCTTTGTCGTCGCATGCTTTCAGGATCGCGTCCGCGATTAGTTTCTTGTCGCTGCTGGAGAAATCCTTGGTCGGATCGGGCTTGCCGTCCGGCCCTTTGGGCGCGATCTCGGCGAACGCTCGCCTTGCCCAGGAAAGCCCGATATTCGAATAGCCGGTTTCCATGGCCGGATCGCCGGAAATAATTCCATCGAAATACGTCGGGTAACGCTGCGACATCAGCATCGCCTCGCGTCCGCCGGTGGAGCAGCCGTCGAAGTAGGAATGCTTGGCAGGCTGGCCGTAGTAGCTCGCAATCACCTGTTTGGCCAGCACAGCCACGCGGCCGACCGCGATGTAAGCGAAGTCGAGAGCGGCGAGCTGGTCCTTCATGAAGGACGCATCAAACACCGCGCCCTCATGCCCGGTATCCGTGGAAACGACCGCAAAGCCGCGCGTGAGCGCGGGTGCGTTGCCGGCCGCTTGAGTGCCAAACGGCGCGCCAACGGAACCGTTGAGGCCGCCTCCGCCTTGAAACAGGAAGCGCCCGTTCCAGTTGTCCGGCAGCGCGATGGCGAACTCGATCGCGTAGTGCTTGCCGTCAAGACCCGTGCGCGGATCGATCACGCCATCCGCGCGGCAATACGACGGAACCGCGACCTGGATCGTGTCGCCAAATTGCGAGGGCCGGATCATTCCGGGTCCGGCAGCTGCCACCGTTTGCGTTTTCGTGATCGTCATTCCGCTGCCGGGTATCTGCAGTTTGGTTAGGTCGGCGCACTTTTGCGCCGGCTCGATTCCGGGCGCAGCATCCTGCGCCCGCACGCGGGCAGCCGATGCGAGCGCCAGACAAACCAGTGCGAGATAAATTGCCTTCATTCTAAAATATTTCATGATGATCCCCCCGCCGCAGAGAGCGAATTACCGGACGCGGCGGAGCATAACAAACCGCGTGTGCGCGGGCAACGTCTCGATGCCCTCGGCGGAGCGAGTATCCGAAGCATGGAACCACCGCAGACAGCGGCAGAATGCCCCTGGCGAAAGCCGGTGCCAACTGCCGCTGCTGCAAGTGGCGCGTCCTAGAGCGTCGCGTCCAGAGAGAGCTCTTCGATCATTTTGTTGAGCTCTGCCTGGGCCTCGTCGTGTTTCGCCTGCAGGTCCGCGGACTCCTTCTTGAGCGCGTCAAGCCGCGTTTCCTGATCCGCGAGCTGCTGCGTGTAGCGCTGCATGAGCGCGCGCTCATCGGCACCGCCCGTGAGAGCCTTCAAATTTTCGCGAAGGCGCTGCTGGTCGTCGTAGATGGCCTGTTTTTCGTCGTCGCGATCGGAAATTTGCGTGTTGAGATCGTCGACGCGTTCCTTCTGCTCCAGGATTTTCCGGAAGGCGGCTTCGATCTCGGGCGTGATGGATTTCTGTCGCACGAAGACCTTGATCTGGTCGTCCGTCAGGTTCGTGAGAGCAAAACTTGCCTCGAGCGGATTCGATTCCGTGACGGTGAGCGTGGCCGTGGATTTGGAGGCTACGTTGAGACGAAAGCGGTAGACACCGGAGGCAGTCTCCGCCGGCTTCGGGCCATCGTCGGCAAGCGACCAGCTCGGCCGGAGGGGGTGCTCGAGCAAAACCACTCGCGGCGTAGTGTCGTCATCGCGCACGGTGTACGTGGTTTCCTGGCGCAGTTCGCTGGCTTGAAACATGGTGCCATGGGCGATGTGCACCCGCGTGACCCTCTGCGGAGTACTCTCGGTCTGGGCCGTGACACGCACGCCGAGGTCGGCGGCGTAGGAGAGCAGCCGCTTCTCGCCGGGCTTGATGGGGTCGGTGAGACCTTCGCCGGCAAACGCTTCCTTCTCAAGAATCGTGAAGCTGCCGCCGTCGAGCGTTAGCGGGCTCGAATTCGTGAGCCAAAGTGCTCGTAGAGGTCGCGGCGAGTTCAGCCCGGCGTTCCAGAGGGAGACTTTTTCCGCCTCCACGCGCGCCTGAACGATCGGAACGAGCGCCGACTCATTCTTGCGGATCGTGACGCGGTCTTTCAGCTTGTACTCGAAAAGATCGCCGAGTTCTGAGCCGCTCGCCGCAGCTTCCATCGCGCCGCGCGCTTGGTTGAGCATCGCCGCGCTCGGCGCGCCTCCGCCAAGGCCGACGCCAAAGTTAGGAACGCCCCCGGCGCCGATGCCGTTTCCGTTCCCGCGGCCGGAACCTCGCCTTGAGCCGAGTTCGCCGCCTGTGCCAACGTTTCTCGATCCCGTTACAGATGCCTCAGCGGTCTCCGTCTCCACTGTTGAAGGCTGCGCCGTCACCATTACGGTTTCGGTCGTGCTACCGACCTGAAGCGTCATGTTCTGCGCCTGCTCGTGCCCGCGTCCCAGCGTCAAACCCTGCAAAACGCTCGTACGAAAGCCCGGGCTGCTGAATTCGACGCGATAGTCCCCGGACGGAAGGTCCGCGATTCCGTACCGCCCCTGATCGTCGGTCGTCGCCGTCACCGTGAACCCCGTCGCTGGCGAGTACACTTTCACTTGCGAGCCCGCGATCACCGCGCCGCTCGCGTCGGTGACCACGCCGGAGAGTGCTTCGAAGCCGCCTGTCATTGCTCCCTCGTGCGTTTGCGGCGCAAGCTGCGCCGTTTCGGGAAGCGAAACAACCGGACGCCGCGCGTAATACGGCTGCGAGAGCTGTTCGATAAACGATTGCGGCGCGCCTGCCACCAGCGAAAGCTCGACGTTGTTCCAATCCTCGCCGACCGTGTTGTCCACGATCGCCCACCCTTGCAGCAGGGGTTCATCGCCGGTTTTTGAAGGCATCACGATGCGATACGTCGTCTTCCACACCGGCACTTCGCTGATGTAGCTGACGTAAAGCTGGCGGTCGCCGGAACCCGCGGTGGCTATCGTCAAACGCCCAAGATCCCGCTCGCGAACCGAACTCAGCAAGCCAAGATAACGGTTGACCTCGCCCGTGAGGCCCGGCTCCGCAAGACGCACGCTGACCGCAGGGGTGATTTCGACGCTGCGCACCTCGCCCGAATCGCTGACGAGCGTGGCCAGATCGACCTCGAGGGTCGTGCCGCCGCTCACGCGCGTCTTGCGTTCGACGCTGAGCAGCCGGCCGGTGATCGTCGTGGTCCCGCTGCGAATCTCCAGGCGCGCCCCGCGCAACGCCCCGTAAAAGTTCGAGATGTTGGTGTCTTGTTCGAGCGGCAGGCGCAGCGTGCCGAGCCGTTCGCTCAGTGGCGCTTCGGAATTGTAATCCACGCCGGCCACGCGGCCGCCATTCAGGTCCAGGATGGTCAGCGACTGCAGGACGTCGTTGAGCTGCCCGCTCGTGAAGTCGATCTGGACCGTCTGGTCGCCATCGACGCGCCCCACGTGCTCGAAATAGCCGACGCCGCTCTTGTACAAGATCACGCGACGCACGGGAAGATTCGCGGGCGACGACAGGTCGCTTACGTTCGGTGACACTGCTACATTGGAAGCTGTTTTCGCCTCGGATTTCACAGCGCGGAATTGTGGATGCTGCGAGGAAGCTCGCTGAGGAGCGGCTGCGTTACGAACCGCAAAGCTCAGCACTGCCAAGGCACACACGCACACCATAAGCATTCGCATTTTCGCCTCCTAAGTTTCGCTGACTGCTCTCCCTCAGGGGCCCCAGTTGCTTTTGCTTGGATTCGCCGACGGCAGAGTCGCCCATCGCGCCGGGTGGCATGAGCCCAATGTCGGTGAATTGTTTAGAAGCAAGTACCGTCAGGGATGTTGTATTCGCGGGTTGCCTGCGAAGAAGAAAAAACCGGTACTAGAGCTTGAATATTTTTCGCGCGGTTTCGCCGAGGATGTTGCGCTTGGCCTGCTCGCCGAGAAACGGCAGCCCGGCGATCCGCGCGGGCACGTCGAAGTCCCAGTGCGGCCAGTCCGACGAGTACATCAACTGCGTCTCGGCGCGCACGGCCTTCATCGTCGCCTCGAGCATGTGCGGCATCGTCACCTCGAGCGGCTGCGACGTGAAATACATCTCGGCGATGTATTCGCTCGGCAGGCGCTTCAGCAGCGGCGCGTCCGATTGCCGCATCAGGTATTCGTGGTCGAGCCGCTGCATCATGAACGGCACCCACGCCAGCCCGCTTTCGATCCAGATCACTTTGAGCTTCGGGAATCGCTCCGGCAGCCCGTTCACGACCCAGTTCGTCAGGTGCGTCATGTTGCAGGTGACGAACGACATCGAATGCACCGAAAGAAATCGGTTCATCGTGACCGTCATCGAATCGCCCCACGTGGGGCCCGCGTGAAACGCCAGCGGCAGGCCGCGCTCCTCGAGTTCGCGATAGATGCGCATGTACATGTTCTTGTGCACGCCCGTGTGGCGCTGGCTGGTGATCATGAAGCCGACCACCCCGCGCGTCTCGCCGAACTCCGCGATCGTTTGCAGCGAAGCCTCGGGATCGTGGAACGGCAGGCAGAGCAGCGTCTTCACGCGCTCCTCGCGCGGCAGAATCGTCTCCGTGAACCAGCGGTTGTACGCGAACGTCATCGCCGTCACGATATCCGGCTCGGGATGCAGGCCCATTTCGAGCATCGGCTGCGGAAACACGACCTGCATCTTGATCCCCATCGAATCCATGGCGCGGCGCACGAGCGTGAGATCGCGGTGCTCGTCCGTTTTCTCGACGTATTCCGCCAGCTCGGCTTGGTGCGGGATGCGCCCGAAGACATCCTGAAACGTCAGCCCCACCGGATGATTGCTGAACGCGAGCTGGCGCGCGCGCGGCCAATCCTGCGTCATCGTTTTTGCATTGTGCCGCAGCACGGGATTCTCGAGCCGGTCGAGAATCTCGCCCCAGGAATCGAATTCCACATGGTGCGCGTCGACGTCGACGATGAAATAGTCGTCGAGGTGATAGCGCGCGATGTCGCGGCGCGCGTTCGCGAGGATTTCGCGCGAGTCGGTGCGCGTGGTGATCTGCTGCACCGCGTGTTCGGTAGCGGTGCTGGTGCCGTTCAAAGTTTTGGTTGTGCCCATATGCGTATCCTTACCCGCAGCCGCGACCGACTAAGCGCCTGGCGCGGTGCGCGAAAACCAGAGCGCCAGATCGAATGGGTTCAGGTGGTGCGCGCGCAGCAGCGCGCATGCCATCACCATCGCCTCCGTGGTCGAAACCGTGCCATCGATCACGGGAATCGCCTTCGCTCCCAGCTCCGCGTCTTCCACCGCCGCCGCATAGAGCTTCACGGCGCCGCTCACGAGATTCGTCACGTCCGCAGCCGGCACGCCCGCGATTTCATCCGCCTCGGCGGTTCGCTCGAGCTGCTCGCGCAGCGTGACGAGAAGCGCGGTTAACCTCGCGGCCTCGTCAGATGGTGACATAAATTCCGTCGGCTGCTTCTTCCACCGCCACGCGAATCAATTTGGCCGAGGGCCGCCCCGGATGCACTCCGGTCCGGATATCGTATTCGAACCCGTGCCATGGGCAGACGATGTGCAGGCTCGATTCGTCGAAAGCGAATCCGCGGCTCTCGCCGCCCGGCTCGATGATCTCGGTGACGCGCGGGATGATCTTACCCTGGCAGACAGGCCCGCCTTGATGCGCGCACCTGTTTTCCCAGGCGTAGAGTTTTCCTGCGACGCGGAAGATCCCGATCGTCTTGTCGCCAATGTCGACCACGAGCCGGCCACCCTCGGGCACCCGCTCGCCTGCACCGACGTAGACTCGCTGTGAAGTTGCCGGCATGTTTCACCAGGGGCTGGTAAACGGGCCGATTGTATGTTGAGACGCCGCGATTATCAACTTGCGGGGCTATGCTAGTCTCTCTCCAGGCACTAGGAAAGCTGCCTTCGCGACTGGAGCAAAGCCTTGTTTGAAAACCAAGAGACGGCAAAGT
>JBAPOM010000212.1:0-30913 GCA_049279635.1 Candidatus Acidiferrales bacterium | reverse complement strand
ATTTCAGCGTCACGTCGGCGCCGGCGATGGGCCGGTGCTGAGAATCGTGCACGATTCCGCGAACCGTGCCAAACACCGTCGCATGCAACCCCGAGAGCGACACGAGCATGAGAGCAGCGACACCTAGTCCTATCCAGACCCACCGCATAGAAATGCTCCTCGTCTGTGTGGCAACATTCCGTTGTGGAACGCCGCCGGCAGCGCGTGGGGAATCGTGCCTGACCGCGCATCGAGCGCGGCCCAACCGGACACCCGCAGCTTTAGCTCAGAGATGTTCAGCCTCGGCACGCACGCACGCGCGCGAAAACTGAACGCGAGTCTATTTCGGAAGAGGGACTTAGCTTCGCGGAGGCTCGAAGGGAGCGGCTAGAAAACCGGACGGCGTGGATAGCATTTGCGGCGCGAGCACCTGCGCGGCGGTGACCGATGCTGTAAGCTCCGCAACTGGCAGCGGCGCCGTCGGAGCCATGAGCGTGCTCAGACCGTAATCCGGCGGGTGGTGCTTGGTGTTCATCGTGCAATGGTGCAGCGAGCCGGCAGCCTGCCCACACAGCAGCGGAGCGTGGTGTCCGTGCGCGAGAAGAGTTTTATTCACGAGGGTGCACATGCAGTCGCACGCGGATTGGTTGCAATCGGAACGAGCGAGCAGCGCCATGGGTGTCGCCAGCAGGGCCAGCATTACGAGAATGGCTTGCACGCGCCGCATCGCAAAAACCCTAGCACACGGCGGCAGCATGCGGCAATGCCGAATTCGGCCACCTTGCAAAGAGCGCTTGCGGGAGAGTAGCATCTCGAGTCAATGGAAAAAATGAACCATCCTAAGAGGCCGCCCTTAGCGTCTCGCGCCCTGTGGGCCATTTGGGGCGTCTGTTCAGCCCTCCTGATAGCTCACCGTGAGCGATACAGTTCACGCCCGGAGTCTCCTCTTGGAATCCTCGGCCTCCTTGTGACTTTTGTAGCTTCTGGTGTTCTGCTCGGTCCCTTCATTTCCGAGCACTTAATTCGGCTGGTTAGCAGGCTGACGAGAAGGGCCTGAACCCGCGTCCGGATTGCGCTGTTCGTCGGCGTTACGCTCATGATGGCGTGCGTTCTGTGGTTCATGGCAAAAGTGCGATAGGCCGTTTACATGGCCAGACACGACGCTCCGGTGGTTTGCCTTAGGCGACCGTTGGCGGTACGCTCGGGAAATTGTGCTGCCATTCAAGTTGGTATACGACGAGCGCTACGATCTGAATCTGGGAACGCATGTGTTCCCGTCGCAGAAATTCCGACTCATCCACGACCGGCTGCTCGCGGAGAAACTGGCTTCGCCCGACGATTTCCTCGCGCCAAGGCTTGCCTCCGATGAGGACATTCTGCGCGTCCATTCGCAGGACTACGTCTACAAGCTGAAATCAGGCTCGCTCAGCCCCGCCGAGATTCAGCGGATGGAAGTTCCGTACTCGAAGAAGCTGGTCGAAGCTTGCTGGCTCGCGGCGGGCGGATCGATTCTCGCGGGGCAGCGCGCGCTCGAGGACGGCTGGGCCGCAAACGTGGGCGGCGGCTTTCACCACGCCTGCCCGGATCATGGCGAAGGATTCTGCGTGATCCACGACGTGGCGGTCGCGATCCGGCGGCTGCAGTTCGACGGCAAGATCGAGCGGGCGATGGTCGTCGATACGGACGTCCATCAGGGCAACGGCACGGCCGAGATTTTCGGCGGCGATGGAGACGTGTTCACGCTCTCGATCCATCAGGAACACAACTACCCGTTTCCGAAATCGCGCTCGACCATCGACATCGACTTGCCCGACCGCATCGGCGATGCCGACTATCTCGCGATTCTCGAAAAGCACTTGCATCAGGCGTTTCACGATTTTGCGCCGCAGATTCTTTTCTACGTCGGCGGCGCCGACCCTTATCGCGAGGACCAATTGGGGGGGCTATCGCTGACGATGGAAGGTCTCGCCCGGCGCGATGCGATCGTCTTCGACTACGCGCGGCGCAATGGCGCGCCCGTGGCGATCACGCTGGCGGGAGGCTATGCGCGGAAGCTCGAAGATACCGTGGCCATCCACGTCAACACGATTCTCGCCGCACGCGATGCCGGGCAACCAAGCAGCGTAAAATCGCCGACCCTGTGATCTTGCGAGGAAATCGTTACTCTAGACGCAGAGGAGAGATGCCGGTCTTCGAGGCACCCGTTGGAGAGTACTTCCCGGCTATTCGGAGATGTTCAATGCGCGGATAGTTTGCCGGTCGGGAGGGTTTCCGCGTGAACATTGCGACCCACATCGCCACTGCGATAGGGGCTCCCATGGCAACGATTATCGCGATGTTCGAACCATATCGGCGGCCGATAGCGACGCACAAAACGAGCAGGGACGCGAATGCGACGGCGATGAAGACCACGGCGAGCGCCAGAAAATTGTGCTTCCGAGACAGGTGGCTGCCTTTCATATTGGACGCCTCCTAGCCGGGCCGCCGACCGGACTTCTTTCGCGATTATACACACAACAAGCTACTCGTGGGCAGTGCCAAGCGCGCTCTGGATCGCCGCCGCGAGGGATTCCGAAAATCCCTCCGGCGGAAGGCCGCCGACGCGGTACACGATATTTCCGGTGCGACCAAGAATCAAGACCGTCGGCAGACTATCGACCTTCATGAAATCGTCGAGGCCATCGGCGTAGATTACCGGCACATCCCATTCCTGGCTCGCGACGAACGGCGGGACCTGCGTTTCGTCGTCATCGGTATTGGCGGCGAAGAACGCGACATCGGCGTTCCCGACGTAATTCATGGCTACCTGATTGAAGAGCGGCTCGAGTTCCTGGCAGGGCTCGCACCAGGTGGCCCAGAAGCTCAGTACAACCACTTTGCCCTTGAGAGGCGCGAGCGGAAGCGGCGTGCCATCCATCCGGCGCACCACGAACTCGAGCGCATCCTTGGCGTCCTTGTTACGCGCCGCGGGCGCCTTGGCGGCGTCGGACTGCGCAGGAAAGGCGCGATCGTACGCGGCAAGGATGGCGTCGCCCAGGCCCTGGTCGCCGCCGTGAACGTGCCGCCAGACGTTGCCGAGTTTGAGCCGCAAATCGCGGCGGTCCGCCGAGCCGGCCGGACCATTTTCGGGCAGCGCAAACGCGAGGGCATATTCATCGATCGCTGCCGCGGGATCGTTTCTTAGCTCGGCGATTTCGCCGAGTTTTTCAGCGGCGAGCGCGTTGGGCCGTGAAGAATTGCTCTTCTGCAAATCCTTCGTCGCCGCATCGTAATTCTTCTGGGAAGTTTCGATCTCGCCGCGAACGTAATAGAGAGCAGCAAGGAGCTGCGCGTGGCCGTCCTGCCATTCGGCGAGTGATTCGCTGGCGGGCTTCTCGTCGGGCGGCGTCTTTTCCACGCGATCGAGCACGCGCGAAACGTATCCGGATGCGCGCACGAGACTCGCGTCGTCTCCTTTCTTTTGCAGGAGGCTCGTCGCGAGCAACATCATCTGCGAATCGTCGGGGCGAAGCGCGATGAATCGCTCGGCGTAATCGAGGGCGCAATTGTTGTTGCGGATCTGCTGGCAGGCCTCAACGAGCGCGCGGTAGATGCTCGGGCGGCGCGGAGAATCCGGAAAGCGCGTGAGATAGGCCGTCAGATCCCGCACCAGCGCGGCGCTATCGTCACCCGCATCCGCGAGCGCCTTTTGCAACTCGGCTTCGGCCTCCGCCTGCTTTTTTGCTTCGGCGTCCTGAGCGGCTTTGGAGGAGGGCGCGGAGGCGTTCGGCTCCTGCGCCCTAGCAGCACCCGACAAAAAGAGGGCGGCTGCGAGGAACGCGAGCAGGAAAGCAGATCGCATCAGGCGGCCATCCCGTCACAAAGGTCACACAGCATTCGGCGCATCGATTGGCGCCTCATTGAAAATCGAGCAGGACGTCGACCGTGTCGTTCGCTGAATCTTTCTGGAGGAAACGTCCGATCTTTTCGTAGTGAAAGGGAAAGCCGGCAAACGCCTGCTTCATTCCATTCTCAAGAAAGTCTTGGTACATGCTGTTGTCAAACACCGCGCCCGCCGGAATCTTCCAGGCGGCGCGGGCGCGGCTTTCGCCGTCGATCGAAAGGCCGCTGAGGACGAGCTTGCCCATATGATATTGCGATCCCTCGGTGACGGAGACGGCATAACTCACTTTCGCAGCGGCGGCATCGAATTTCGCGACCGGCTTGAGATCGACATCGAGGTAACCGTGCTGCATGTAAATCGCGCGCGCCGCGTCCCATCCCGCCTCGATTTTCATTCCATTGGCGGGATCGCCAGCGTGCAGAGGGGTTGCCGTATCGAGATCGAGCACTCCGACGGCCGTATTGCCGCTCCATGTGGCGCCGCCCCAGGTGAACGCGGGACCGGGAACGATCTGGGCTGTGACGGCGACCGAGCCATTCTCGAATTTCGCCTGCGGCGGATCGAAACGCACTTGCAGGAACGCGTGCGCCAGATACACGGGGCGCACCTGCTCGAATTCGAAGATCTCGATCGTGCTGCGTGAAAACGGCTGTCCGACAATGTCGCCCAGGCGCGCGCGAATGTCGCGGTCGGTCTGCGCGAGAGAATCGGAGAAATCGATCGACGCGATCCGGATTGCGTCGCCTTCGATGTGGAACTGCTGAACCTGATCGCCCGAGGGCAGCGTGATGAGCGCGTGAGATACGGGGAAATTCATGCCGCGCTTGGCGACCAGCTGCGCGAGCGCGTCCGACATGGCATCGAGAATCGCGCCGTGCGGCGGCGCCTGACCGTCGAAAAGCACGCCCGCGGATTTGATCGCCGCTTTCAGCTCGTCGTCCGTGAAGCTGGGGAAATTGTCGAACGAAACCGGGACCTCGGGACCATCCGTCACCTGATATTCGACGCGCACACCCGAATCGGTGCTCGAAAAACGGTAATCGACGGTGATGAACGGGCCGAGCTGCGCGAGCGTGTTGGCCGCTTTCTGCAGATCGTCACGAGAGACTTGCGTGCCCACCTGCAGGCCGGTGGCGGCGGCCAGCTGCGCGGAGGGAAAGCGCGAGGAGCCCGTGACCTGCACCGAATCGAGGCGAGACGTCGCCTCCTGCGATTGTGCCGACCCGCACGCCGGGAGCAGCGCGATCAAGAGCAGAATGGACGCAATGCGCATCATTCAAACCTATTGGAAGCTGATCAGCACGTCAACCGTTGCATTCGCGGGGTCGCGTGTCCGAGGCGGTTCAAGCAATTCATGCGCCGATCCTATTCGACTGTAACGGATTTTGCGAGGTTGCGCGGCTGATCGACGTCGCAGCCGCGGCGCACCGCGATGTGATACGCGAGCAGCTGCAGCGGCACGATCTCGAGGATCGGCGCGATCAATTCGGGCGCCGAGGGAATCTCGATCACGTGGTCAGCGGTGCCCTTTGCGAGATTGTCGCCTTCGGTGACGACCGCGATCACGATGCCGTCGCGCGCCTTCACTTCCTGCAGGTTCGAGATGGTCTTCTCGTAGCGCATGATCGACTCGGGATCGGATTCGTCGCGGGTCGCGATCATCACGACCGGAAGGTTTTCGTCGATCAGCGCGTTGGGGCCGTGCTTCATCTCGCCCGCCGGATAGCCCTCGGCGTGAATGTAAGAGATTTCTTTCAGCTTCAGCGCACCTTCGAGAGCGATCGGATAGTGGATGCCGCGCCCGAGATAGAGAAAATCGGTGTGGCGGAAAAACTGCCGCGCGAGATCTTCGATCTGCGCGTCGTGCTGCAGGATCGTTTCGATCTTGTGCGGAGCGCGCGTGAGCGCCTGCATCAGCTTCTGCGATTCGGCGTTCGCGAGCTTGCCGCGCACCTGCCCTAGATACAGGGCCGTCAGCAGCAGCGCGGTGAGCTGGCCGGTGAAAGCTTTCGTCGAAGCGACGCCGATTTCCGGGCCTGCGTGCGTGTAGATCGTGCCGCTCGCTTCACGCGTCAGCATCGCGCCCACGACGTTGCAGATGGCGATCACCTTGCCGCCCTTCTGGCGCGCCTCGCGTTCGGCGGCCAGCGTGTCGGCCGTTTCGCCGGACTGGCTGATGGCGATGATCAGGCTGTGCTCGTCGACGATTGGGTCGCGATAGCGAAATTCGCTGCCGTAGTCCACCTCGACCGGCATCCGCGCCAGCCGCTCGATCATGAATTTTCCGGCGAGCGCGGCGTGCCAGCTCGTCCCGCAGGCGACAATTTTCACGTCGCGGAAATTGCGGAATTCCTCCTCGGTGATGTTCATCTCATCGAGGAACACTTTTCCGGTTTCCTGCGAAATCCTGCCGAGCAGCGTGTCGCGGACGGCGCGCGGCTGCTCGAAAATTTCCTTCTGCATGAAATGCTTGAAGCCGCCCTTCTCGGCCATGATCGGATCCCAGGTGATGTGCTGGGGCGGGCGCGTGATTGTATGGCTTTCGAAATCGCTGAGCTTCACTCCCTGCGGCGTGAGAACGGCCATTTCGCCGTCGCCGAGGAAGAAAATGCTGCGCGTGTGCGCGAGGATCGCCGGGATGTCGCTCGCGACGAAGAATTCGTGGTCGCCCAGACCCACGACGATCGGGGGCCCCAGGCGTGCGGCGACGATCTTGTTCGGATCCTTCGCGGAAACGGCGACCAACGCGTAGGCGCCGGTCATCGCTTTCACGGCCTTGCGCACCGCTTCTTCGAGCGGCGCATCCTTCGAAAATTTCTCGATCAAGTGCGCGATGATTTCCGTGTCGGTTTCGGTGACGAACTTGTGGCCCTCGGCGACCAGATTTTTCTTGAGGTCGATGTAATTCTCGATAATGCCGTTGTGCACCACGACAATCTCGCCGGTGCAGTCGCGATGCGGATGCGCGTTTTCTTCCGTGGGGCGCCCGTGCGTGGCCCAGCGCGTGTGGCCGATGCCGTAGACTCCGTCGAGCGGAGTGGTGCGAATCGATTCTTCGAGATTGCGCAATTTGCCGGGTGCACGACGGATTTCGAGCTTGCCGTTGTCGCCTACAACCGCGATTCCGGCGGAATCATATCCGCGGTATTCCAGGCGCTTGAGACCGTCAAGGATGAGGGGCACAACACGCTTCGGGCCGATGTAGCCGACGATGCCGCACATTTGTCTTCCTCCTTGCCGCGCCGCCGCACCGGCATTTCAAATGTTAGCGCAACAAGCCGCGATAGCCTAGGCCACTCGTGCAACCATTGGCTTGGATGCCACTGGCACTACTAACGAAAGCCGCGAAGCGTTAGTTCGTTCGCGACGTTTCTACACAGCCCGCACCAGCGCAACAAATCAGCACGCAGAGAACGAATTCGTTATGCATCGCGCGTGATCTGTGTTATCTATTCTTTGTGGCACGCGATACACATCTTCGATTCTTTCAGCACCATCTTTCAGCGCACGAATTTTTCCGCCTGCTGAGCTACACAGCCAGCTACTTCTAAGCCATTCCAAGTAAGGCGACGCTCTATTCGCTACGGGTGTTTTCACATTTTCCATTTTGAGCCAGCTCAATCAGGAGGGCACATGAGCGCAGCTACAGAGGTATTGGCGACGACTTCGATTTCGGCGTTTATCAAGCATCACTACCGGCATTTCAATGCGGCCGTGGTCGTCGACGCGGCGGAGGGCTTCGTGAAGCATCTCGCCAAGGGCGGCAAGATGTTCCTCACGCTTGCCGGTGCGATGAGCACGGCGGAGCTTGGGATTTCGGTCGCCGAGCTGATTCGGCAGAACAAGGTGCACGGCATCTGCTGCACGGGCGCGAATCTGGAAGAGGATCTTTACAACCTCGTCGCGCACGATCACTACCGGCGCGTTCCGGATTACCGGCAGCTGACGCCCGCGCAAGAGGTGGAGCTTCTCAACAATCACCTGAATCGAGTGACCGATACGTGCATTCCCGAAGAAGAAGCGATGCGCCGCATCGAACGCATCGTGATCGAGGAGTGGCGCGACGCCGACCGGACGGGCAACCGGTTCCTGCCACACCAATTCCTCTACAAGATTCTTAACGCGGGAAAGCTGAAGCAGTTCTACCAGATCGATCCGAAAAACAGCTGGATGATCGCAGCCGCCGAGAGGAACCTCCCGGTATTCGTCCCCGGATGGGAAGACTCGACGCTCGGAAATATGTTCGCGGCACAGGTGATCAGCGGAGGCGTGAAAAATGCCACCACGGTTCGCGGCGGCATCGAGTACATGGTCGAGCTCGCGCGCTGGTACATGGAGACGGCGACGAAAAATTCGCTCGGCTTCTTCCAAATCGGCGGCGGCATCGCCGGGGACTTCCCCATCTGCGTGGTGCCGATGCTGCACCAGGATCTGCGGAAGGAAAACGTGCCGCTGTGGGGCTACTTCTGCCAGATCAGCGATTCGACCACGAGCTACGGCTCTTATTCCGGCGCCGTGCCCAACGAGAAGATCACGTGGGGCAAGCTCGCCGTCGATACGCCGCGATTCATCATCGAATCGGATGCGACGATTGTCGCGCCGCTTGTGTTTGCCTACGTCCTCGGCTGGTAGGGTTAATCGGACGCGCCTGAAAGGGCGCGCCCGCCCTCACTGCCTGCCGTGGTACTGCTTCGATACCGCAATCTCCTTGCAGGTGATGAATTCGAGCAGTGCCGGAACGCCTTTCTGCGTCTGCTCGATTCCGCGCCGAATCGCCGGGACGATCTGCGCGATCTCGGTGACCCGCTCGCCGTAGCCGCCAAAGGCGCGCGCCATCGCGGCATAGTCGCCGGAAATATCCGTGGAGCGATATTTCTCGGTCGAGATGGGCATGATCGGAATTTCCATCGCCATGCTGAAATTATTCAGCAGCACGGAAAGAATCGGAATGCGCTCGCGCACCGCCGTCTCGAAATCCATGCCGGTAAAGCCGATCGCGGCGTCCCCCCACACGTTGATGCACAGCTTGTCGGGGCAGGCGAGCTTCGCGCCCATCGCCAGGCCAAGCCCGTAGCCGAGCTGCGTCGTCTTGCCCCAGCCGATGTACGTGAGCGGCTTTTTCGTCACCCAGAAGGGCGCCAGCTGATCGCGCGGGCTGCCCGCATCGTGCGTGATGATCGTGTTTGCCACGTCGACCGTAGCCTGCAAATCCCGCAGCACGCGATAGGGCGAAAGCGGCGCTTCATCCGAATTGATCCGCGGCCCCCATTCGTCGAGCCACGCCTTGCGCACTTGTGCGATCTCCTTGGCGACGCCTGCGGATTCTCGCGGCTTCTTGACGAGCCGCTCGACTTCGGCGCAGAGCGCATCCAGCGTGATTTGTGCGTCGCCGATCAGGCCGATTTCGGCGCGAATATCCTTGTTAAGGTGATTCGGATCGAGCGTCGCGTGAATGAACTTTTTCCCCGGCGGCATGGCGATGCCGAACGCCGTCTGGGTGAAGCTGCATCCAACACCAAAGATCCAATCCGCCGTCGCGAGAAAATGCGGCACGGCGCGCGGAAAAGCATTGCCGCCCGCACCCAGCGCAAGCGGATGATCCTCCGGAAACGCGCTCTTGCCCTGCAGGCTGGTCGCGACCGGCGCCCCGAGCAATTCAGCAAGCTGCTTCAGCGAATCCCATGCGCGCGCGTAGTGAATTCCCTGCCCCGCGTAAATCACGGGGCTCTTCGCCTCAACCAGCGCCGCAGCCGCCCTGCGTACATCGGCGATATCCGGGCCATAGCGTGTCGAAATCACCGGCTCGTACGACCAGGGCTCCGGCATCTCTTCGGTGAAGAGATCGCTGGGCATCTCGACCAGAGCCGGGCCACCGCGCCCGTTGCGCAGTCGCGAAAACGCGCGCCGAAAAATATTGGGAATCTCGGCTGCGGCCATGATCGGCTCGGCGGACTTGGTCACCGAGCGCATGCTCGTCACGGAATTGAAATTCGGATCGACGTAAGCGAGCCGCCGCGCGTAGCCCATCGGCAGGACCAGAATCGGCACCGATTCACTGTAGGCCTGCGCGACGCCGCCAAACGCGTTCTCCGACCCAGGCCCGTGCTGCATCGCGAAAACGCCGATGCGCCGCCCGCTCGTGAGCCGCGAGAGCGCGTCCGCCATGTGCAGCCCCACGCGTTCCTGGCGCACGATGATCGGCCGGATGCCTGCCGCGGCCGCCGATTCCAGCAGGTGGTTCACCGGATAGCCGAAGATGACGTCCACGCCCTCGCGCTTCAGTATTTCGGCGATCGCGTCGCCAACCTTCATAGGCCATGCCCTCCGGAAAATGTATACTCACCGAACGCGCATCGGCGAGCCGCCAGCAAGTGATCGAGAATACCCGGTAGAACGAGCGCCGGAAAGCTTAATCCGCCGCCGCGGAAATCTCATGTACAAATTTCCGTGCGGCCCGTTTGCGCGCGCGAGGATGGGTTGATGACTCGACAGGAACGGAAAGTTTCGTCGCCGCGCGTGGTGAACATCGGTGATTTACGGCGGCTCGCGCAGCAGCGGCTGCCGCGCGTCCTTTTCGACTATCTGGACGGCGCGGCCGACGCCGAGTTGACCCTGCGCGAGAATACGCGCGCCTTCGAAGAAGTTACCTTTCGCCCGCGTCAGGCGCTCTACATCCCCGAGCGCGATACGCGCACTTCAGTGCTCGGCAGCAACCTCAGTATGCCAATGCTTCTCGCGCCGTGCGGTTTTAGCCACATGTTTTATCCGCACGCCGAGCCGACAGCCGCGCGCGCGGCCGGCAAAGCGGGAATCGGCTACGTCCTCACCACGATGTCGGGTCATAGGCTCGAGGATGTGGCACAAGCCACGACCGGGCCGCTGTGGTATCAGCTCTATCTCGCAGGCGGGCACGAAGCGGGCAAAGGCGCCATCGAGCGCGCGCAGAAGGCCGGCTTCTCGGTCCTTGTGATTACGATCGACACCGGCACGTTCGGCATGCGCGAGCGCGACGTGCGAAACGGCGCGGGCGCGCTGCTGAGCGCAAATCTGTTCGGGAAGATTCCCTTCCTGCCACAGGTGCTCGCGCATCCCGGATGGCTCGCCGGCTTCCTCAGCGCGGGAGGCGTGCGCAGGCTGCACAATATTGTTGTGCCGGGCCGCGGCACGCTGCCGCTTTCCGAAGCGCAGTCGAGCCTCGCGAAATCCGTGGTCACCTGGGACGATTTGAAATGGATTCGCAAGGAGTGGCCCGGCCCGATCGTGGTGAAGGGCGTGATGATCGCGGAGGACGCGAAGCGCGCGGTCGAGGAAGGCGCGGCGGGCGTAATCGTCTCCAATCACGGCGGGCGCCAGCTTGATGGTGTCTCCTCAGCGCTGCGCGCGCTGCCGGAAATCGTGGCCGCAGTCGGCGGCCGCACCGAGGTGCTGGTCGATGGCGGCATCCGCCGCGGCAGCGACATTGCGAAAGCAATCTGCCTCGGCGCGCGCGCCGTGCTGATCGGCCGCGCCTACATGTACGGCCTCGGCGCGGCGGGAGAGGCTGGAGTCGCGCGCGCGATTGCGATTCTGCGCGCCGACCTCGAGCGGACGATGGCGCTGCTCGGATGCAAGTCGATTGCGGAGTTGAATCGTTCCTACGTGGACATTCCCGCAAGCTGGGCGGTTCAACCGCGAGGGTAGGGCTGTCGAATCACGCGCCGCCGCTGGCGGACTTCAGCGCGATGTAATCTCGCCGGTAGTGGCGGTACGTCAGCGGCAAGATCACCAGCATGCAGAGCGAAGCAAAAACAACAGTAATCGACACCGACGGCCCCACCATGCGCTCGTTCCTGAAGAAATGATCGTTGAGCACGCCGGGAAGGAGCGGCCCGAGGCCGATGCCACCAAAATTCAGAATGAACATGAAGAGCGCCGAAGCCTGCCCGCGAATCTGATTCGGAAAAATCAGCTGCACGCCCGCGTAGACCGTTCCGATCGGCATCGCCTGAAAAAATAGCCCCGGCCCCATCAGCGCCAGCGCCACGTGCGGATTCGGCATCAGCATCGCAAGCCCGAGAAACGATCCCGCGCCGATCGCGCTCAGCGTCGCCACCTTCAACGGCCCCTCGGCGACGCCCTTCCGCAGCCAGTGGTCGCACAAAAGACCGCCCGCATACATTCCCAGGCAGCCGAAGCTCAGCACCAGAATTCCCAAGGCCCGGCCGGCCTGCCCCGCGGTCCATCCATGAATCCGCTGAAAGAAAGTGGGCGCCCACGAAAGAAACGCGTAGCTCGCCATCGACTGAAAAATCATCCCGATCGCCATGCCCCAGAACGATTGCCAGCGCTGCCCGATCTGACGCAGCATGTCAATCACACCGACGTGAGCCATCGCGCCGGTGGAATCGCGCAGAACATTCTTGCGCAGCGGTTCCCGCACCGTGTAGACGAGCAGCCCAATCAGAACGCCGGGAATGCCCACGAGCAGGAACGAAAGCCGCCACGTCGCAATCGTCCCCAGGATCGGCACGTGCAGCGCGGGCATGTGCATCACGCTGTCGACAACCGTCCCGCCGATCGCCAGCGCCACGCCCGAGCCGAAGAAAATTCCCATCGTGTACACGCTGATCGCGAGCCCCAGTTTTTCCGCCGGAAAATAATCCGAGATCAGCGAAAACGCGGCGGGCGAAAGCGTCGCCTCGCCCACGCCCACGCCGATGCGCGCGAGAAACAGCGTCCAATAGCTCCGTGCGGCGCTGCACAGCGCCGTCATGATGCTCCAGAGGAAAATGCCCACGCCGATCAGGTTGCGCCGGCCGTGCGTGTCGACGAGTCGCCCGATCGGCAGCCCGGCAAACGTGTAGAAGATGGCAAACGCGAAGCCCAGCAGCAGGCCCATTTGCGTGTCGCTGATGCGGAGGTCGTGCTTGATCGGCCCAACGAGCAGGCTCAGGATTTGCCGGTCGACGAAGGAGAGCGTGTAGCACAGCATCAGCACGAAAACGACGTACCAAGCGTAACGAAGGGAAGCTTTTCCGGCCGGTGCGGGTGCTGCGGAGGGCGCCGTCGATGCGCTCGTTGCCAAGGCTAGGGTGCGCCCGTGCAGGTCAATGCCCGGATCAATCCCGCCATCGCAAAGACGCCCGAGCGTTATCACTCATCGAGATCGGACGGTCAAGCGGAATTTGGGCTACCACAGCGCGCGCGGCTCGACCATTTTGCCAGGGTTCATCCGGTTGTCGGGGTCGAGGGTCTGCTTGATCGCGCGCATCACGTCGAGCGCCGGGCCGTGCTCGATCGGCAGGTACTTCTTGCGTCCCGTGCCGATGCCGTGCTCGCCGGTGCACGTGCCGCCCATTTCGAGCGCGCGCAAGATCACCTTTTCTTCCAGCACTTTCGCCTCGGCCAACTCGGGAGCACTGTTGGGGTCAATCATGAACGACATGTGAAAGTTGCCGTCGCCCACATGCCCCACAATCAGAGCCGGGAAGGGTGCGCGTTCAATATCTTTTTTCGATTCGACGATGCAGTCCGCGAGGCGCGATATGGGCACGCAGATATCCGTGGTGAACATCTTCGCGCCCGTGCGATACGCCAAGTTCGCGAAATACGCCTCGTGCCGCATCTTCCACAGCTGTGCGCGCTCTTCCGGCGTGGTAAACCACCGGAATTCGCGCCCGTTGTGCTCTTCCGCGATCTTCTTCACGGTCTCGGCCTGCTCGTCGACGCTGCGCACGCTGTCGCCGTGAAACTCGAAAAACAGGATAGGGGCCACCGGATAGTTCGTTTTCGAATACCGGTTGCAGGCTTCGACCTGCACTTCATCCATGAACTCGATCCGCGCCACGGCGATGCCGAGCTGGATCGTCACCATGGCGGTCTCGATCGCATCGCGGATCGTCGCGAAGGTGCAGCTCGCTGCACCCACGGCTTCCGGCAGCGGATGCAGCCGCACCGTCACTTCGGTCATCACGCCAAGCGTGCCCTCGGCGCCGACGAACAGCTTCGTCAGATCGTAGCCCGCCGCGGACTTCCGCGCGCGCGAGCCGGTCTTGATCACGCGGCCATCGGCAAGCACCACCTTGAGCGCCAGTACGTTTTCGCGCATCGTGCCGTAGCGCACGGCCGTGGTGCCGGAAGCGCGCGTCGACGCCATGCCCGCGAGCGTCGCATCCGCGCCCGGATCGATGAAAAATGTGAAGCCGGTATTCTCCAGTGCCCGATTCAGCTGCAGCCGCGTCACGCCCGCTTCGACCGTCGCCTGCAGATCCTCGACGCTGATGTTCACAATCTTGTTCATCTCGCGCATGTCGAGTGTGATTCCGCCGTAGATCGCGTTCACCTGCGCTTCCATCGATGTGCCGCCGCCGAATGGAATCATCGGCACGCCATATTTGGCGCTGATTTTCACGATCGCACTGACCTCTTCGGTCGATTGCGGGAAGCACACCACGTCCGGCAGCGCCGCCGGATGATACGACTCGCCGTGGCTGTGGTGCTCGCGGATTGCGTCGGCCGTGGTGGCGCGCTGGCCGAGCAGCGTCTTCAGCTCGTCGATCGCACCCTGAATCTGAGTCGCGCTTGGCGGAGTGAACTCGGCAGTTTGAACAGCAGCATTTGTTTTCATAGGCTCAACCCAAAATAATATACCGCAACATGAAGCCCGCGCCGAACGCCGTTCACGGATGCACGGTCACGTCGTAATAGAGCACCGAGCCGCCGCTCGAGAGCGCAGGATCGATGCGCACCACTTGAAACGTCTGCCCTTTCAAATCGCCCGCCGTCCGGCCAAGAATATCGTGCGTCTCGCGCTCGAGCTCGGGCGTCGATTTCGTCGCGCGCTTTTCGGGAGGCAGCGCCTTTGCATCAAGGCGGTATGTGCGCGTATCGCTGTCCGTATCCTGGGAGACTATCTGCACGTCAGAGCTCGCCAGCACGCTCGCATGCGACTCGTCGTGAAACCATTTGCGCGGCGTCACGAGAACGAAGAGGAGGATCGCGACAACCATCACATCGTAGGGCCAGCTCCCGCGTTCGTAGGACCAGAAGATGACCCGCCCGACGCCGCGCCAGAAGGATCGCATGTTAGTGGACGGCCGGTCCGTCGACCACGATTCCATCGCGCATGTGCAGCACGCGGTTGCCGTAGGTCGCCGCTTCGGGATTGTGCGTGATCATCACGATCGTTTGCCCGAGCTCTTTGTTTAGCTGGCGCAGCAAAGCCAGCACGGTTTCCGAAGTCTTCGTATCAAGGTTGCCCGTCGGCTCATCCGCGAGGACGATTTTCGGCTCGCTGATGATCGCGCGCGCCAGCGCCACGCGCTGCTGCTCGCCGCCGGAAAGCTCCGAAGGCTTGTGATGCAAGCGGTCCGACAAGCCGAGCAATTTTGTCACAACCTCGAAGCGGTGCGGATCGAAGCCATCGCCGTGAATGTGCTGCGCGAGCGCGATGTTGTGATATGCGTCGAGCGTGGGCAGCAGGTTGAACTTCTGAAACACGAACCCGACCTTGTGGCGGCGGAGCAGCGTGCGCGCTGCATCCGTCATGCCGGTGAGATCGTTGCCGTCCAGCAGAACGTGGCCCTTCGTCGCCTGCGCCAGGCCGCCGATTACATGCAGAAACGTCGATTTCCCGCAACCGGAAGGCCCCATCACGGAAACGAACTCGCCCGGAAAGATTTCGACGTTGATTCCGCGCAGCGCCGGCACGTCCACTTTGCCCGTGCGATACACTTTCCACAGATTTTCAGTCTTGAGTATCGGCTCCAAAGCCGGCTCCCGGACGAGCGAACACACTGGCGCGGATAAAATCATTTTAGTCGCGTTTTGCATTCTTGCCTAGAAGCGAAAAGGTTCCGGCAATCATTCGTAGGCAAGCGCTTCGACCGGATCCTTGCGGCTGGCGAGCCATGCGGGATAGGCGGCGCCCAGCAGGCCGCCGACGATGGCAATCAGCGTGGATAGCAGCATCCATTTGGGCGTGATCAGAATCGTGAGCGAGGGAAACACGCGGAGGCAGATCATCCGGACGAGATAGCTGAGCCCGATTCCGCAGGCGACCCCCCCGAGGCACAGCAGAGTGGTTTCGCTGAGAATAATTTCGACGATGTAGACTTTCGACGCGCCCAGGGCCTTCAGTACGCCGATTTCGCGCGTGCGCTCGATGATCGTGGTGTACATCGAAAGAAAAATCACCAGAAAGCCGATCCCCACGGCGATCGTGATCATCACGTTGATAAATGCGTTGAGGCCGGGCAGGTTCGACGACGTCATCAGCGATATGAAATCCTTCAGCGGCCGCACCTCGTAGCCCGGCAGCAGAGAGTGAACTTCATCCGCGGCGGCGCCGGTGTGGTCCGAGCGGTCGCACTTGATGAAAAACACCGAAGCCTTGTCGCGCGCGCCCGACATCTCCTGCAGCGTGGACATGAAAACGAACAGCCGCGCTCCCTTGCCGTGCTCGACGATTCCGGCCACGTGGAAATCGCGCTCGAGGATGTGCAGCGTCTGTCCCACATGGATCTTCTTGGCGCGCGCGTACACGTCATCCACCAGGATGTCGTTCGGATCGGCCAGCGTCGTCCCTTCGCGCACCACAAATCCGCCCGAAACCGCGTCGAACGTGTCCGGCTGGATGCCGTAAACGATGTCGAGGCCATTCACGGAATTGAACTGGATCAGAACGGGCGCCACCGCGTGTACGTAATCGAGCTGCAGCAGTTTGCTGGCGATGCTGATCGGCATCGGCGCGCCGCTGAACGCCATGAAAATCGACGCCGACGGCGGCTGCACCATGATGTCCGCGCCGATTCCCTCCGTGCGTTTCGCGGATTCGAAAATCAAACCGCTCGTGAGCCCCACCACGATAATCACGAGCATCACTTCGATCGCCACCGCAATCATGGTGATCGCCGTGCGAACCGGCCGGTGCATGGCGTTGCGCAGAATCAGGTGGCCGATCAAGGCTTGGACTCCGGCGCCGGCGCGCTTTCGCCCACGCGCTCGAGTTGCGTGCCCGGCGGCTGCTTCAATACAAATCGATCGGACGTAATCGTTTCGTTCAACGTCATCTTGGTGATCCCAATATCAAGACGGTAGTCGTTCTCCGGCCGTTCCAAGGAAATCTGGCGCGCGTATCGTACCCCGCCAAACGTATCCCAGCCGCTGTATCGCACGTCCGACACGAGCGTGCCTCCGGGATCGTATGTCTCGATGCGGGCAATGCTCAGGTCGGCGCGATCGAACCAAATCCTGCTCGCGATTTCCCAGTCCTGCGGGCTCGCGCCGCTCGCTGCTCGCACCACAGTCAAAACGTAAAACTGCGAATTTCCCTCTCGCTCCTGCTCGAAAAGAACCGGCGCATCCGCCGGAATCGCATTCCAGAAAACCGCGTTGATCAGGTGCTGCGGCCGCAGGTTTTCGATGGGCTTCGCCGAAGGCCGCTCGACATTCTCCGAACCCGTGATGAACTTGTTTTGCGAGGGAATGAAAATCTCGAACGTCTCGCCGTCGCTCACCATATCGAAAATGTTCGTCCCAACCACCGGCGCCTGCCCTATCACTCGGATGCTCGAAGGCCTTTCCGCGAGAATGAATCCGGTAATCTGATGGTACTGCTTGATCACGCCCGTATATTGCGATCCCGCCGTCAGCGTCACCGTCACCCCAGTGTTAAGTGCCGTAACGGCCGTGGCTTGACGATTGTACTCGGCGATCAAATCGGCTTTCGACGCCGTTTGCAGCGCCACCGGCGGGCCCGCCGGCTTCGTCGCCGTAGGCTGGCTCATGGCGCAGCCCCAGGCCAGCACCGCGCCAAGCGCAGCCGAAACCAGTAGGAATAATCTAGGAGGTCCTTGTTTTCGTCGAGTGAGGAACACCAACAACCGAATTTAGCAGCCGCCCCCACCCGCGTCAATCAGCCCGCGGCCGACAAATCGAGACGGCTTCCAATCTATCGACTTGCCGACCTAGGCGCGTTGAGGCAGTCCCGCTTCGCCGATGGTATACTCCCGGCAAAATGAGCGGCTTGACGCCATCTCGCTCACGTTCCGCAACCATCGCTGCGGCTCTGTTGATCACCACTGGGCTCTGTTGGCTCGCCCTTGGCGGGATGTGGATCTTGTTGCTGATTGACCGGGATAGTCAATTCCCCTTCCTTCGCATGGCGCCTATTCTCGAATGGTTGGTCGCTTTTGGCTGTCTAGGGCTGTGCGGGTTGATCGCAGGCGCGGGGCTCCTCTTCCGTCGCAATTGGGGGCGTTTTTTGGCAATCGTTCTAAGTGGACCCGCTATTGTCAGCGGATGGCTTTTTCTGAGGCCGTTTCTTCGGCCGCTGGCTTCCGCGGCACCCATCTACCCCGTGCTTGCCATGGGTACGCTGCCGATCCTCACCGCAGTAACGTGGCTGGGACTGCTTCTCCCTAAGCGTGTCAGACCCGCCCTCTTACCGCCGGCCAGAGTGGAAATCTACGTTAAATTGCTAGATGAAGGAACGCCCTCCCTGCGGGTAACTCAGGCCGTCGTCCTGGGAAACGGGCTCTTCGAGTTGCTGCCTCCGAAGGACTACGATCCGCATGACAAGCGTTGGGAATTCCGGCCGGGCTCGATTGTTCGAGGTACTCAAACGAGAAGAGGAAATGCGTCCTGCCTTCTAGCCGTTCCCTTTGAGCCGTCGTGAATCACGCAAACGCGCAGGGCGGCCTCACTGGACGGTCGAGCGCGGCGCGGTGGGCAGCGGCGACGCGTGATGCGCCACCAGCAGCCACTTGCCCTCGCGCTCGACGAAAATATTCGTCGCCTGCACGGTGGCTTCGTCGAATCCGTCCGCGAACGCCGTGGTGACGCGTGCCGTGCACGCCACCCAGCCGACCTGCCCCTCGACGCGCACCCAGATGCCGCTCAACGCCACGCGCACGCGCTTCGTGTTCTTGAAAATCCGCGCCCAGCGCTCGCGCACTTCCTCCCAACCAAGCAGCAGGTCCCAGCCGGGCTGGACGCATTCGACGCCGTCGTCGTGCGCCCACACCGCTTCCATCTCCGCAAGATTCAACGCTTCAAACGCCGCATAGAACCGCTGGTTCGCGTCGCGAACCGCATCTTCGGGCGTCAGCTTCTCGCGGGCAGCTTTTGGAGGCATCGGGCTCAGGAACCAGAACTTCTTGGGATTGGATTATACGCTCAAGCGGACCAGATGCCGAAGCTCCGCTTCTTGGAACTCATCGGAGCCGCGCAGCCATCTCGCGGCACCTTTTTAGGGGTCGGACCTTGAGGTCCCACACAAAACGACCGCGCGAAGCGCGTTCCACTGCGCAGCCTGACCCGCAGCATGCGCGCCTTCCGCGCTCGCCGTGGCGGGTATTCGCGTTCTTTGGCGAGCGAGGCCACTCCTACTGCTCCGAGCTCTCCGTCACAGCTGGGTCGTCGGCCGTCGCCATCGCGCCGTTCCTGTCGGCGCCATGCAGCGTCCCGGCCTTGTCGAGCAGAAACGAACGCCGCCCGCTTTTGCCGTAATTTTCAGGAGTCGCCGCTAGCTCGAATTTCGGGTCGCCCGGTTGCGCCGGCTCGGCCCCATCCGACGGCTCCGGTGCCGCTGCGATCACGCGGTATTGGAATCGGTAGCCGCCCACGCTGCCCGTCGCCAGCGTCGCGTCGATCAAGGAAGCCTGCTCGTCCGAAATCTGTCCCTTGGACGCCGGACCGAGCTGCGCGATCGAGACGGGAAGCTTGCCATACGCGTCGCGATATGTGCGGATCGCTTCCGCGAGATCGTGCAGCGTCTGGATGGCCGCATCCTCGCTCGCAAGAAGATCGCTTTCCGCCCATTGCTTCGAAAGCTGCGGAATATCGAGCAGCACGAGCCCGAGCGAAAGCAATCGCCAGCCGCCATTCTCGTGAACGAGCCCGAATTGCGTCTGCTCGGCATTCACCACAGTCACGGGAATGAACGAGAGGTTTTCATGCGTTTTCGCGGTTCCAAAGCGAAACTCCGCCGTCTGCTGATCCGTGATGCACCGGAAAACAGTGTGGCCTTGCATGTCGGCCGAAATCAGCGGCCTGCCTGCTTGATCCGAAAGCGAAAATCTTTTCACGAATGCCGTGCGCTGATCCGGAGAAAGCGCGCGAAATGCCGCCGCATTTTCCGCGGTCAGGTAGTTCGCGAAATCTGTTTCGTTTGCGCGGCATGCAGCCGAAAGCGCGCCCACCAGCGCCGCAACGGCGTCTTCCGGCTGCTCGTCCGCCGGGGATTGCTGCGCCGCAGCCGGAAACGCGAAAAGGAGGAGAGCCAAAAACGCCACCGCAGCGCCAGCAGCGCGCCAAAACGCACGCCCGCGTACCACGAGGATCGAAACTGCTTTCATCAAGATTCGGATTTCGCGCGCGCGAGGATGGTTGCCAGGTTCTGCGTGAACTTCGATCGCGGCATCACGTCTTCGCAGCCCGCCGCCCGCGCTTGCGCCGCGAGATCGACCTGCACGTGGGAAAGAAAACCAATCAGAGGAATTTCGGGCCCGCCGGCGCGCACCCGCTCGATCGCCTCGAGCGGATTCGACCGCGCATTCAAATCCACCACAATCAGCTTCGGCGCGCGCGCCCCGACCTCATCCGCCAGCGCGTCGGCCGTCGCGCACGTCCGCAGCTCGACGCCAAGCTGCTTCGCCGTCTCGATCAGCTTCGCCTGAAAAAACAAATCATCGACCAGCGCCACCACCTGCGCCATGCGTCTCCCCTTCGCTCTTCAGTGTACACACGGGCAGGCGCGGCACAAGCGCTCTTCTAGTCGGTTCTCGAACAACGTGTGACAATTTGGACCGAACGTTAGCGCGTGAAATCATCGCGGTTCCCAAGCGCGAACTCGAGCATGCTCATAGAAATCGGACACGTCGACGCGATCTTCCGTTACCCGGTGAAGTCCATGCGCGGCGAACCGCTCGACGTCGCCGACCTGGGCTGGCACGGCCTCGATGGCGACAGGCGTCTCGCGTTCTGGCGGATGCATGACCGCAGCGGCTTCCCATGGCTCACAGCCAGCAAGTTGCCTGAGCTGCTGCTCTTTACTCCAGAGCGCCGAGAAAACGGCACTCACGCAGATCTTCCTACGCACGTTCGCACGCCGGACGGCGAAGAGATGCCCGCCTTCGGCGAGGACTTGGCCGCGGAGGTCGGACGCCGCTACGGGGCCCCCGTTCAGATGATGCAGTTGAAGCATGGCATCTTTGATGATGCGTGCATCTCGGTGATCGCCCTCGACACCGTGCGCGAGATCGCACGACTCGCAGGGCAGAATCCGGACGTGCGTCGATTTCGTCCGAATGTTGTGGTTCGTTCTCTCCGATCGGTTCCCTTCCAGGAGGACGAGTGGTTGGGCGGCGTGCTCTCGTTCGGTGAGGGGGACGATGCTCCCGCCATCACGGTCACGATGCATGACGTTCGCTGCTCGATGGTGAACCTCGATCCAGACTCAGCAAGCTCGGCGCCGGAAGTGTTGAAAGCGGTCGTTCGTGCGAACCAGAACAATGCAGGAATCTACGGCGCGGTCACGCGCACCGGCCGCCTCGCGGTCGGACAGACCATATTCCTCCGCCCGGCAACCGCGACCTAGCTCCCCGCGCGTGCCACCGAATACCGCCCGCTCTCCAGCGCTTCCTGCGACACCCACATGCCGTGGAACGTCATGCGCACGCGATGCGGCAGCTTTACGATCGCCACCGGCCCCGCATCGAGATTCTGCGCGTCGAGAATCGCGAGGTCACTGCGATTCTCCGCCATGCGATTGACGAGCGCGAGCAAGTAGCCGTCGCCCTCCGGCGAATTCGGCTTGCGCGGCGCAAACAGCGGCTCCTGCACGCCCGAATCCGGCCCCGGATTCCACATGGTAGCGCGGCCCGTCTTGTGATCGAACTCGCCGACGGCGCCGAATCCGATGTTCCCCGACCCAGGGGTGTTCGGATCGCGGCAAATGACGTAGCCTTTCCGGTACGTCCCGTTGCCGTAGTAGCGGTCGTCGGCGCGCGGCATTTCGCACATCCAATCGTAGAGCTGCTCGGTTTTGTAGTCCTCCGTGTTGCCGGCCAGATCGAAAGTCAATCGAGTGAGATGCGGAAGCGCCGCCGTGGGATCGGGCGGCGTGCCATCGTGATTCGGAAAGAAGAAAAACGAGCTGCCTTGCGAGAGGCAGACGTCGAGGCTCACCTTCGAGCCGTTCGTGCTGCCGTTCATCATGTGTCCCGCGAAGCTCGTGGGTCCGCGGAACCAGCGCACCTGATCCGGCCTGCCGTAGCGCGGCACCACCGCGACCACCGTTTCCTTGTCGCGATGCCACGTGTAGAACGGCCCGCCCTTTTTCATCACGTCCACGTCGGTGAGCAGCGGGAAGAACGGGAAGATTACGTACTGATCCGAAATCGCGAAGTCGTGAACCATTCCCGCCCAGGGCGCGTTGAACCACACCTCGTGCTTCAGCTTGCCGTCCGGCCCAATCACGAAATACGCCACGTCCGTCGTGCCGTCGCCCTTGGCCTGATACGCAAAGGTCAGCAGCTCGTTCGTCGTCTGATCGAGGTGCGGGTGCGCGGACATCCACACCGATTTCACGCTGCCGTTGTAGTCGTAGCGGCCAACCGTCTCGAGCGTGTAGGGATTCAGCTCGTACGGCATGTCGTCTTCCTTCAGCGCGAGCAATCTGCCCGCATGCCACACGACGTTCGTATTCGCCGTGCCGGGATTGCAGCCTTTGACGAGCGGATCGTGCGTGTAGCGATTGCGATAGCGCCCGAAAAGCCCGCGGCGGTGCTTTTCCTGCAGCTTGAAACGCTCCGTGCGCACGTAGCGGCTCTTGTAATCGACGTGGCCGTTTTCGAATTTGAACATCACCACCATGCCTTCGCCGTCGATGAAAATATCGTCGCCCAGCAGCGGCGGATATTGCCGGTCGGGCCCGCAGCGATAGAGGATTCCATTGAGATCCTTCGGCACCGCGCCGTACGTCACTTCGCAGTCGCGCAGATCGGCCTCGAGCCGGCTCGGCGCGCCAAAGCCTTGATAGATCGGAATGTCCGGAAAGCGGACCGCGCCCACCGCTGAAAGCTCTTCAAGATATACGGTCGACATAGAAACTCCTCGCAGCGCGCCCCAACTCGCGCTGTCGCCTGATTCTGCGGCCATGCTATGCGCTCGCCATTCGAATTGTCAACATTGCGGCACCGGAGGAGAGCCAACGGAATCTGCGGGGATCAGCGTACCCGTTTCCATCGAACTCCGTAGAGGAAGGAAATCACGAAGAAAAGGACGAACGCCCCAAAGTAAATCCACAATTCATTGTCGAGATACCAGCCGACGGATGGCGAGAGGTAGTAGGTTCTGCTACGCATCATGTGGAGTTGGTACCAATGGCCCGGGGTCGGGAACTGCCTAGCCCACCGATCGATCGTGAGCGTCATCAACCAGCTGACCACGAAATCAACGAAGATAAAGACGAGCACAACGATTGCAAGCAGCGGCAGCGGCTTGGTCGGTTCCCACCGGTGACGTCCTGAGCCCGGCATCTCTAGCGCGTCCCCCTGCTTAGAAAATAGCAGCACTGAGGGTTCGCATCGAGAAGTAGTACCCAATTGATAATGAGCGGAGCTTTAATGCTCGGCGGATTCTTCGTGGGCGCCGACGGTCTCGTCGGGCACGTCGCCCGTGCGGCCTTTCACGCGGTCGTAGACGCTGTACTGGCAGGTGGAACCGAGGGCTTCGTTGTAGTAGGTGGGCACGCCGAGCGCGGTCCGCAGCCCTTCGTTGAAGGTGCGCAGATCGCCGAGCTGTGCCACGCGGATCGGGAACTTCAGCCCTTCGTTGGTCAGCAGGAATTTCTGATATCCGGCGTCCCACAGACGCGTGAACTGCCCTTGATGCATGATCGAGGGAATGATCGTCATCTGGAAATGCCCGGCCGGCGACTTGCGCAGTTCCGCGCCGCAGCCGTGCTTCTCGATGCGGACCACCCCGCCCGAGCTGCGCACCAGAAACCCCTTCGCCGCGAGCGACTCAACCTGCGCCTGATCGAAAGTCTTGTTGACGTACCACATGGCCCTTCAGCATAGGGATTCTCCCGCCCGCATGTAAAGCCAAAAATCGGATCGTGCGCCGCCGCGCCGTTTTGCAATCGTCTTGCGCCACGCGCCCAAAACTGATATGCAATTCGCCGTGAAAACGAATCTTGCCTTTCTCGCCCTCGCATCCCTCGCAATGGCCTTCGCTGCGCCGCGCATATCGGCGCAGGCGGCGCCCGACGGCGCTGCGCTCTTCCAGCAGCACTGCGCCACATGCCACGCTGGGGCGGCCGCGGCCACCAGCCGCGCGCCCACGCGCGCCGTGCTCGCCGAAAAAACGCAGCAGGAAATTCTGCAGACGCTCGAATCGGGCGCGATGGTGATCTACGGCAATCAGATGAACGAAGCCGAGCGCCGCGCGGTCGCCGCGTTCCTCAGCTCGAAAATCGCTACGGACATTTCGCGCGCCAACCTCTGCGCCAGCGCGCCGCCGATCACGCCCGCGGGCCTCGCGAATCCGCACAACTGGAACGGCTGGGGCGTCGACGTTGTCAATTCGCGCTACCAGCCGCACACGAGCCTCGATCCCGACAGCGCCGCGCATTTGCAATTGAAATGGGCGTTCGGCATTCCCAACGCGAGCTCCGCGCTGGGCCAGCCGACGATCGTCTCCGGCCGCCTCTTCATCGGCTCGGGCGACGGAACCGTGTACGCGCTCGATGCCTCGACCGGCTGCACCATCTGGGCGTTCAAAGCCGATACGACCGTGCGCGACGCGATCACGGTCGCTGCGGGCGACGACGGCCGCGCGTTCGCCTACTTCGGCGACAGCGAAGCCAATCTCTACGCACTCGACGCGTCCGACGGCGAGCTCGCTTGGAAAACGAAAGTCGATCCGCATCCGACCGCGCGAATCACCGGCGCGCCGCAGCTCTACGACGGCCGCCTGTACGTCCCGCTCACAGGAAATGAAGAGCTCACGGGCGGCGACCCTGCGTATCCCTGCTGCACGTTCCGCGGCAACATCACCGCGGTTGATGCGCGCACTGGCAAGTTGATCTGGAAGGCTTACGGTATCGCCAAGGTGCCCGGCCCGTCCGCGCCCGGCACGAGCCACGCGAAATTCAGCCCGGCGGGTGGCGCGATGTGGAGCGCGCCGACCATCGACGCGAAGCTCGGCCGCCTCTACACCGGCACGGGCGACGCCTACGTCGATCCCGCCGATGAAGCCACCGACGCGATCGTTGCCTTCGATCTCGCCAGCGGAAAGCGTCTGTGGCTGCAGCAGAAAACTTCCGGCGACGTTTTCAATTTCGGCTGCTTCCAGCCGCAGCCCCTGAACTGCCCGCCGAAAGTCGGCCCCGACGTCGATTTCGGCTCGTCGGTAATTTTGCAGAATCTCGACGACGGCCATCGCGTCCTGCTGGCGGGACAGAAAAGCGGCGTGCTCTTCGCGCTCGATCCCGACGACGGCGGGAAAGAATTGTGGCAGGTTCGAGTCGGCCACGGCGGCGGCCTCGGCGGAATCGAGTGGGGCTTTGCCACCGATGGCACGAACGCTTACGTCGCGCTTTCGGATATTCCGTCGTTGCTCTCGCCGCCGAAGCCCGGCGCGGTCGTGCCGCCGTCAGGCGGCCTTTTCGCGATCGATATCCGCACGGAAAAGCTTGTCTGGAAGACGATGCCGCCGAAGCCGGCGTGCGAAGGACAGCCGGGCTGCAGCGCCGGCCAGCTTGCCGCCGTCACAGCGATTCCCGGCGTAGTCTTCTCCGGTTCGATGGACGGCCATCTCCGCGCCTATTCGGCGAAGGACGGTTCGATCCTGTGGGACTACGACACGCTGCCGAGCGTCCCAACCGTGAATGGCGTGAAAGCCCACGGCGGCTCGATGAGCGGCAGCGGCCCCACCGTCTCGGGCAACATGGTCTTCGTCACCTCCGGCTTCACGGGAACCTCGGGAATGCCTGGGAATCTGCTGCTCGCTTTCGAAGCGCCGCGCTCGAAATAAGGCACGGAAACGTGATTCGGGATACCCCTCTTACTGTGTCGATTAGACTGAACACCCATCGTTTGTTTTGTTCGGGTTGCGGCGATTTCTAATCGCCGCAGTGTCGATTAGAAAACCGGTGATTGATGGCGCTGAGTAATGGGCGGAATCCGCAGGTTGCGGCTCTCGGCTCGCGGGCAGAAACTCGAGAACATGCTGCAGGTGAATCGGCGCAAGGGTGTGCTCGCTCCGCTCGCGTCTTTTCGCGGGGCTGAAGCCCCACGCTTCCACCCGGGCCGCCCCACCCCGGCAAAGCGGGGTGAGCTACATAGTTAGGAGCTCCGAGTGGCGATTCCTGTTACCAGTCCTAATTTTCAAAGAGCGCTTCGCCCTCGCCGGGAGGGCCGACGACATTTGCCTTCACACCACACTCGCACATTGCGCCGCGCGAATCAGCTGTACCTGAGTACAGTTTTGGCACGGGTCTCCGGACCCGTCCTGCACCGTGCGATCTGCGGTGGGCATGAGCCGGAACAGAAAACCGAAGACAGATTCTTCGCTTCGCTCAGAATGACCCGCAATAAATCGTCTCGTGCGATTACCAACCCATTTGGCGCATGCGCTCGAGGATGAGCGCGCTGTAGTGATTCATGCGGTCGGGGCGCCGCCTCAGGGGCGACGGCAGAATGGCCGCGAGCCGCGCAGACTGCTCGCGGTCCATATTCCGGGCCGAGGTTTGGTAGTAATAGCGGCACGCCGGCTCGGCGCCGTACACGCCGGGACCCCATTCGACCACGTTGAGGTAGAGCTCAAGAATGCGCCGCTTGCCGAGGATCAATTCGGCCACCGGCACAAGCGTGGCCTCGAAGCCCTTGCGCAGGACCGAGCGGCCCGTTCCGAAAAACAGGTTTTTTACCAGTTGCTGCGTGACGGTGGACCCTCCGCGAATGCGGTGGCCGCCCTCCATATCGTCTTCGGCGGCGATCTCCATCGCCTGCCAATCGAATCCATGATGCTGGTAGAAACGTGCGTCTTCCGCAGCGATCACGGCATGCTGGAAATCGGGCGAAATCTGGCTGAGCGGAACGAATTTGTACCGTTTGTGATACGGCTTGCCGTGAATCCAAGCCTCCAAGCGGCGCTCCGTCTGGACCGCGGTCGTCGGCGGATCGATCCATCTGGCAGCCACGAGGATCATCGCAGCAAACGACCAAAGTAGCGCTGCCCCGATGACAATCCATCGAATGAAGGATCGCAGAGACCCTTTCCTCAACGGAGGCTCGGCGTTTGCGTTTGCGTCTGGGTTCTCGGTCACATTCCAGAATAATCGTCTGGGCTGGATTTACATAGTGCGCGCTATGTCGGCTGCCCCCTTCGGTGTGGACCCCAGGGGGTAAGAGATAGGCGGAGGCAAGAATACGCCGCCCCGCGGAACGATGAAAACGAGTCGCACCACCGCCAAAAGGGGCAGCGCGACGTACGATTGACAGAATGGGACAGCAGGGCTAGGCTTTTGCAGGAAGGGCCCGAAAGCAGAAATGCTGCCGTCGCGCATGAGCCCAATTTCTCACCCGTTTTAAGTGTCGGCCAAGGACACCATAACTCTAATGCCATCCAAGCTGATCTCATGCCGGGTAATGATCGATGAAATCAAGCTCTTTCTGCCGGAGGGGGTAGCAACCGAGGTGTTTGAGATCAGCTTGCACAACCGTCCCGAAGTACTGCGGACGAAGCTGCAGGAGGCCATTGATACCTCCGACGGCATTTATGATCCGATTTATCTTGGGTACGGGTTGTGCGGCAGGGCGGTCGTCGGCCTAATGGCCAAGAAGTCGCGTTTGGTAATGCCGAAGAATGATGACTGCATTGCGATCTTCCTAGGGTCGCGAGAAGAGCGCCTCAACCAACTAGCGAGCGCCCCCGGAACTTATTTTCTGACACAAGGCTACATCGGCGACAAGGGAGGATCAGTATTCTCCGACTATGACCGGGTCGTTAAGAAATACGGTCGTGAGAAAGCCGAAAAGCTGATGGCAAAGATGCTGGTTAATTACAACCGGCTCGCCTATATTCGCCTGCCCAATGTCAGTACTCTGGAAGCGGATCGCGAGTATTCCCGCACGATGGCAGCCCAGTTCAACATGAAGTACGAGGAAATTGCCGGCACTACGAGTCTGTTGAAGCGCATGTTCGAAGGCGATTGGGGTGACGATTTTGTTGTCGTCGAGCCGGGACAGCCGATTGAAACGAAGCATTTTCTGAATTTCGCCGGCGACGAACGCACACCGGGCGAATCCGGTGGTAGCCGATCTCATAAAACTGTTTCCCACCCGCGGACGTAAACGCAGAAGTTCCTATTCGCAGTTCTGTCAGCGTAACTTCCGTGTATGCGGCAATACGCCCAGAGCCTCGTATTTCGCTCCAATCGGAGGCGTGCTCACGCGCCAAATTCGTTGTGCCGCGCCTCGAAGCGGTATACGATTCGCCACCAAAGGCCCACATGACACGTTTCGATTAAATCGGGAACCCGGACCGCGTAGAAATTCGGAGGGTTCATGAACAAGTTGGCGCCGCTCGTTGTCTCCTTATGCCTCATCGCGTGGGTTGGAGTCGCCGCCCAGAAGGCTCCGATGGAAGGCCTCAAGTTCAAATTGGATCCGGACTGGTACATGTTAGACAGCGGCGGAGACAGTACGAGCGGATATGCCGTTTATCTCCGCCACCAGGACAATCCCAATCACTGGAATGAGCTCTTCCGTTTCGAAACCGGCCGTATGAAATCCAACCAGAAGTCCCCGCAAGAGGAATTCAATACCGTCAAGGCGGACACCGAAAAGCACTGTCGCGGCGCAACGGTATGGAACGTAATCGATCACGATGAAAACAGCATTTTATTCGAATTGCAGTCCAAGCCATGCAAGGTGGGGGAGCACGAACTGGACGCCATCTGGAGAATTATCCAGGGTAAACAAAGCTGGTTCGATCTGATGTATACCGCCAGAGTGTATGAAGTCGCGCCGGAAACGCGAACGAAATGGATCGCCACCTTGAAGGACGCCGCCATTAATCCCGACGCCGGTCCCGCCGACCTGATCGGAGTAACGATCAACATAGATGAGGTCGTTCCCTTTCCCATGGAGAAAGTGATGGCCGCACTCAAGCCAGCCATGGAGAGCCAGGATTGCTATGTGACGTCGACAACTGCCGATAGCATCGAGTGCAAGCGCCCCCGCGCCTCTACCACCGCCCAGCAGGAGGCCTCGGGAGGCGGCGAGAGCGTAACCGCCAGGCTGGAAGCACAGGGCGATCAGGCGCACGTAATCCATCACAACCGGCAAGGGGTTCTATGGGCGATTGTTTAAAAAGAACTGGTCGACGCCCATCTACCAGGAAATGATGAAGAATCTACAAAAGGCCCAGCCATAGCTCAGGTTCTTCGTCTTTCCGTACGTGGGATGTAGAGAGTCGTACCTCCCGATAAGTTCTATAAAGGGAGTCAAGGAAAAAAACACTTCCCTCCCGCGGCCGGAATTTTCCTGCAGCGCAGCCCCTGTGAATGAACGAGAGCTGTTCTGACCTGCCGCACCAAGAGCTCGGTCGCAGGGCGCTGTAGCCCAGCGGTTTGGGTGTTCTCTACCAGCGGTTTTCATCGCCTCTTCGCGACGAAGCCTGTCAGTTCCGAAACCAACAAAGCAGAACGGCGGTCAGGTGGCGACCATAGTTCTATCTGAGACTCGTGGCCTATAGCTTTTTCGGGTTATCCGAGAGGGCCTAGGGTCGCGTGTGAGACTGAGTGCCCGAGGCACACAGCGGCCTAACTAATCGGCTGAGACTCGCTCTCGAACCCGAGTGTCTCGAGAACCTGACGGCCACCGCCAGAGAAGATCCCCACGATGGAGCGGACACGGTCTGAGACACTCAAGCTGTTTGTGGTTTCAGGTATTGGGCGTCGAAGCTCACTCCTTTCTTCCACACGATCAGCGCGATCGTGGCAATTTTGCGTGCCAGCGTAAGACGTGCCATTTCTGGCCTCATGCCTTTGGCCAGCAAAGCCGCGTAGAACTCCTGAAATGGGCCGGGTTTGCTGGAGGCGAGGACAGCCGCCCCCTTGAATAGATTCTTCAGATCGTGATTACAGTTCTGGTTGAGCCCACGAACCGAGATTTGCTTCTTGGCTCGCTGGAGCTGTCCATGGACCGAACGGTGATCGGCACTGCTGTGGGTCTCGATGGCAAACCCACTGTATTTCCACAGCGGCCGCTTGGTGCGGAAGCGATGCGGTGTCTGCACAATGCCCAGCAACACGGCGGCCCGGATCGGACCCATCGACGGAATCTGGCAAAGCCGCTTCCACGCCGCGTGTTTCTTGCTCTCGGCCAGCAGATCCCGCCGCACTTGCTGGCGCAACACTCGCAGCGCATCCAGTTGCTGGTAGTAAAACTCCGCCCGCCGGCGCACTCCGGCTTCCTGGATCTTCGGGAGCCACTCGCCCCGATGACGTGGTGCATAGACCTGCTTGCCCGTGCAAGGAATACTCCAGCTGCGATAGATGGCCTTCACCCGGGTCATGACTCGCCCGAGATCCTTCGTAATGGTCAGATAACTGCGCACCAGTTCCTTCAGAGTTCGTAGACCGTGCTCGCCGTGATAGACCGGGTGGAGTTTTTTTAGGTACAGCAGCTCGGCCAGCTTGCGTGCATCGATGCGATCATTCTTGTTGCCATCTTGCAACAAGGCATTCCGCCGCGGATCGCACACCAGCAACCCCGAAACGTGCGGCTTCAGCAGGTCGTACAGCCAGGCGGCCCAGGTTCCTTCTTCAAAGGTGACGTACAACTCTCCGTGCAGCCCTTGAATAAACTGAAGAATGGTGCTGGCTTTCGTTTCGATGACACTTTCCATCACGATCTTTCCCAAACCATTCATGACCGCGCTCGAAATACTTTCTTTGTGCACGTCCATGCCGATATATTTGGTGCCAGTCATACGGGCGCTCCTTTCTGGAGAAGGTTGAGGCGAACACTCAAAACCCTACTCCAAAAGGGGCGCCCC
>JBAPOM010000211.1:0-12205 GCA_049279635.1 Candidatus Acidiferrales bacterium | reverse complement strand
CGTCAGCATGATTCCGACGGCCAAAGCCACGATTTCGAGCAGGAGAAAGACGACAGCGACCGCTTCGAGGATGAGGACGAGCGTCGAACCGAGCGCACCCACAGAGGTCAGAAGGTCTCCGTTGATTTGCGAGATCCGCAACGAGAAGTGGGCGAACACAGGCAAGTCTTCCACGTTGGGGCCCAAATCCGCACGGACGGCCTCGAGCGTGGCGAATCCATCGATGTGCAAATCGAGCGGGTGAGCGGCCGGCGCAAGCGTGCGCTTGTCGCTGGCAATCTGCTCGCGGAAACCGTAATGGGTGCCGTTGAGCGTGATTCCCCCGGACGAAGAGTCCGGCGCAGGCTCGAGCAGCGTGAGGCCGATGGGGCCGAGCTTCGACGGCAGGCTGTCGAGCACGGCCGGGGTGATCGGAGCGACCGACAGTAAAGTCGCTTGGCCGCCCGGAACCGGGATGCTTTCGGCCGACGCAAACCAGAGCTGATTGCGGAACTCGGCCAAGCCGGAGAACGGCTTGCCGTGGGCCTCCCGCACGACCTGCTGGCCGTGATTCAAAACGACGAGGAGACCGGGCGTTTCGGCCTGAGCCGCGGCGATAATTTTGGCAATTTCCGGGCGCAAGAGGATCGGGTCAACGATCGCGGTCGAATTGGGAGAAACCGGCTGGTTAGGCTTCAAGTCCGGTTCGCGAGTGAGCGCCGCGGCAATCGTATTCGTATCGGCGGCAATCACTTCGCTTCGGCTCTGGAGATCGTCTCGCAAGAGGTGTGCGCCGATCTGCAGCTCGAGGAGATACGCTGCAACGAACACCATCGAGAAAAGAAGCACAACAGGCGCGACACCCATGAAGAAATAGGCGACGATCAGGCGATTCCGCAGCGCCCACATTCCCTTGGCGCGGATAAACACAATCAGCCGCACGACAAAATAAGCGGCGGCTGCGACACCAACAAAGACAATCAGCGAAGTGAGCGGGAGGGTGCGGCCGGATACGCGGTTAATCGCGAGCACCAGCCCGCATAGGACGAGCAGCGCCGCCGCGACACGGTCGAGCAGCGACATGTGCCGGAACCATACGGCGAAGCGGCGCGGAGAGATTCGACTCATAGGCAATGCGTGGGGCGCCGAAGCGAAACGGAGACGTTCGGCCCTCCTCGGTCAACATACCTCAGTCGAAGGAACATTAGGGATACTTTACCGGGCGCTGCCAGCCGCCACCTTGCGTACCTTACTGTGCTTCTGCCCGTAGGAGAAGTACACGACGAGACCGATGAAGAGCCAGATGAGCAGACGCCACCAGGTCTTCGCGGGGAGACTCGCCATCGCGGCGAGCGACGTGAGAATGCCTAGAATCGGAACCAGGGGCACCAGCGGCGTCTTGAAGGGCCGCGGAAGATCGGGGCGCTTGCGGCGAAGAATCCAAACGCCGGCACAGACGATCACGAACGCGAGGAGCGTCCCGATATTGACCAGAACGGCGAGGTCGCCGATCGGGATTAGCGACGCGAAAATCGCAACGCAGACGCCCACCACAAGCGACGAAATCCACGGTGTGCGGAAACGCGGATGAATCGCGCCCGCCCAGTGCGGGAGAAGGCCGTCGCGAGACATGGAATAAAAGACGCGTGATTGGCCGAGCAGCATTACCAGCATGACGCTGCCCAACCCCGCTACGGCACCCGCCTTGACCAGCAGGCTGCCCCAGCGCACGCCGGTGGCGTCGATACCGATCGCTACCGGAGCGGCCACGTTCAGAGCGGTGTAAGGCACGACCGCGGTGAGGAGGCCGGACACCAGAATGTAGAGAACCGTGCAGATAACGAGCGAGCCGATAATACCGATCGGCATGTCTTTCTGGGGATTCTTGGCTTCCTGCGCGGCGGTGGAGACCGCATCGAATCCGATGTACGCGAAGAAAATCACTGCAGCGCCGCGCGCTACGCCCGACCAGCCGAAGTCACCGAACTTGCCGGTATTCGGCGGGATGAACGGATGCCAATTCGCAGCGGCCACTGCCGGATGGCGGAAGACGTACATTCCCGCGACGCCGATGAAGACCAGCACGATCGCGACTTTGAGGATTACGACGGCCGAGTTGAAATTCGCCGACTCCTTGATTCCGACGATCAAGATGAATGTGGCCGCGGCGATCCCTAAAAATGCGACCACGTTGAACACGCCGGTTGCGTGCGGAAGCGTGGACGGGTCGATGCCAGCGGCAGTGAGCAATGGCTGCACCGACATGATCGTGCCCCAGTGGCCCTTGTAAAGGACCAACTGCGTTCCCGGCGTCGCAATCCATTTGGGGCCGAGGTGGATGCCGAAATCCTCAAGGAAACTGACGACGTAACCGCTCCAGCCCGACGCAACGGTGGCAGCGCCGAAGGCGTATTCGAGGATCAGGTCCCATCCGATGATCCAGGCGAAGATTTCGCCGAGCGTCGCATAGCCGTAGGTGTAGGCCGAGCCGGCGATTGGGATCAGCGAAGCGAATTCCGCGTAGCACAAGCCCGCAAACGCGCAGATGATGCCCGAAAGGATGAAGGAGAGCACGATTGCCGGGCCTGCGCTCTGCGCGGCCGCCTGCCCCGTGAGCACGAAGATACCGGCTCCGATGATCGCGCCGATGCCGAGCGTGATCAGGTTGATCGGGCCCAGCGCCCGCTTCAGGGAATGCTCGTGCTCCTCGGCAGCCTCCTGCATGATCACGTTCAGCGGCTTCGTCGCCAGCAATGGATTTCCCATTCGGGATTTTCCTCCCAAGAACTCACATGCGCTTGTGCTGCGCGCTTCGTAACCCGACGATTGTTTCCTGCTCTTCAGGCTTGCACTACGACCCAGCGGGCCGCCTGCCCAGCCAAGCCCACAGGCCGTACACCGGCAGCCCCAGCAGAACGATGATCAGCCCCGGCCAAGTGTACTGTGGTTTATAGCGCAAGAGCTGGATTTCGAGAAATATTGCCATCACAAAATAGAGCGCCGGCAAAACCGGATACCCGAACGCGCGGTACGGTCGCGGCGTATCCGGGCGCTTCGCCCGCAGGACGAACAACCCGAGCAGCGTGAGGATGTAGAAAATCAGCTCGGCGAAGATCAGGAAGTCGAGCAGCTGGCTGTAGGTTCCCGAAAGACACAACGCCGAGGCCCAAATGCACTGCACGACGAGGGCGACGCTGGGCACGTGGAAACGGTTCACGGTGCCGACGGAACGGAAGAAGAGGCCGTCCTTGGACATCGCGTAGTAGATGCGAGCGCCGGAAAGAATGAGTCCGTTGTTGCAGCCGAAGGTCGAAATGAGGATGGCGAGCGCCATGAGGACCGCGCCCGTCGGGCCGAAGATCACTTGCGTGACGGCGGTGGCCACGCGGCCATCGGCTGCGAACTCGATGCCGCGGGCGAGCGGGGTCGCGCCCTGCGCGCTGCCCGACAGCGGGAGCACCCGCAGATAAGCGACGTTGGCGAGCGTGTAGAGCAGCACGACGAGTCCTGTGCCCATGGCGAGGGACAGCGGCAGATTGCGGTTCGGGTTCTTCACTTCGGCAGCGGTGAAGGTGACGTTGTTCCAGGCATCCATCGCGAAGAGCGAGCCGACCATCGCCACTCCCATCAGCGTGATCGTTGTGATCATCCACGTGGGATTGTCGGGTGGATAGACGTGCAGCGTGTGCCAGCCGGCATTACGCCAGAAATGCGTGAAATTCGCGGAGCGAGCGACGGCGGTCGTGAACCAGAATCCCAGAATGACCAGGACGGCGAGCGCGCCTGTTTTCGTCACCGTGAAAATATTCTGCACGATCTTGCCGAGGCGCAGGCCGCGCGTGTTAATCCACGTGAGCAGGACGATGGACAGAATCGCGAGAAGATTCTGGCGATTCAGGCCGACGTTGTACGGGCCGAGTTCGCCGAACCAGAGATGCCACGGGCCGAACGTGCCGATTTTCCAGATCCAGTGCGCGGGAGAGAACCACGGGGCGAGCACGCCCGTGAATTTGGCGAAGGCGATGGCGACTGCGGCAATCGTCGCAGTCTGAATGACGAGCAGCATCGTCCAGCCGTAGAGAAAGCCCCAGATTTCGCCGAGCGATTCACGCAGGTAGACGTACTGGCCGCCCGCGTGTGGCATCATGGCAGCGAGCTCGCCGTAGCTGAGCGCGGCGACAAGCGTCATAACACCCGAAGCAAGCCACACCGCGAGCAAGAGGCCGGGACTTTGCACTTGGTGCGCGATATCGGCGGAGACGATGAAGATGCCCGAGCCAATCATCGACCCGACGACGATCATCGTCGAATCAAACAGGCCGAGACCTTTGACAAGCTCGGCGGTGGGCCGGCCGGTGGAGGTTTCGGTGCTCTGCGCCTGTTCGGCCATTTAGGCTTTCGCTTTGCGACTGCCCGTCAAGCTCGCTCCGCGCGAACGCGCTGCGCAATTTCCAAATACTCGTGGGCGCGGCCGGCCGGATTGGGAGCCGACAGCAAATCTCGAATCACGGCGACGGAGTCGGCTCCCGCACGAAAAACGTCCGCGGCGGATTCGACCGTGACGCCGCCAATCGCGACGATCGGCTTCGGCGTCAGCTTACGCATGGTGCGCACGAAGTCGATTCCGACGACGGGGTCGGGATTCTCTTTCGCCGCCGTCGGGAAGATAGGCCCCACGGCAATATAATCCGCCGAAGTGAGGGTGGCCTCGCGAAATTGCTCGACGCTGTGTGTCGAAATGCCTACCCAGCGGGAGGGGCCGCAGATCCGGCGCGCCTCTTCGACGGGCAGGTCTTCCTGGCCGACGTGCACGCCGCCTGCGCCCACCATCGCTGCGATGTCCGGGCGGTCGTTGACGATGATCCGCACGCCGCGCGGAGACAGGTGCGTGACCAGTTCCAACGCAGCGTCATGGATTTTCCGCGCTGGGGCGCGTTTGTCGCGCAGCTGGATCAGTTCGACGCCTGCGTCAGCCAATTTCAGCGCGAACTCAACCGGCAGCTCCGGTGAAAAGTTTGGATCGAGGATCGCGTATAGCGCTGGGAACAAACTCTCTCCCAAGCTACTTCCCTGCCATGGTGGTGAGCCGGTCGAGGAAGTGGGTGTCGAACTTTCCGGCCTTAAAATCCGGCTCCGCGAGGATGCGCTTGTGCAGGGGGATCGTGGTCTTGATACCCTCGACGACGAAGCCGTCGAGAGCGCCTTCCATGCGCACGATCGCCTCGGCGCGGTCGCGGCCATGCGTCACGAGCTTGGCTACCAGCGAGTCGTAATAGGGCGGGATCACCGCGTCCGAATACGCGGCCGTATCAACGCGAACGCCCGGGCCGCCGGGAACCCGGAAGGCCGTGATGTGACCCGGCGACGGACGAAACGTCTCGGGGTCCTCGGCGTTGATACGGCACTCGATCGCGTGGCCGTGAAACTCGACCGGGCCGACCACGTCGTCGAGGTGTTCGCCGGCGGCGAGGCGAATCTGGGATTTCACGAGATCCACCTGCGTCACCATTTCGGTGACGGGATGCTCGACCTGAATGCGCGCGTTCATCTCGATGAAGTAGAGTTCGCCGGTGACGTCGCGCAGGAACTCGACCGTACCCGCACTCGAATAGCCGACCGCCCGGAGGGCGTCGATCACTTGTTTGCCGACACGTCCGCGAGTGGCCGCGTCGAGAACGGTGGACGGCGACTCCTCGAGAACTTTCTGGTGGCGCCGCTGGAGCGTACACTCGCGCTCGCCGAGGTGGATCACGTTGCCGTGGCGATCGCCCAACACCTGAAACTCGATGTGGCGGGGATGCTCGATCAGCTTCTCCATGTAGACGTTGGGACTGCCGAAGGCCTGTTCGGCCTCGGAGCGCGCGGTCTGAAAAGCGGGAATCAGCTCCTTCTTGGTGCGCACGACGCGCATGCCGCGCCCGCCGCCGCCCTCGGCTGCTTTGATCATGAGAGGAAGGCCGACCTCGGCCGCCACTTCCTTCGCGGCCTCTTCATCGGGCACCACCCCGGCGCTGCCGGGAATCACCGGGAGACCGGCTGCGGCCATTTCAGCGCGCGCGCGGTCCTTTTCGCCCATCATGCGAATCACGTCGGGCGATGGGCCAATGAACGTGATGTGCGAGGCCTCGCAGACCTCGGCAAAATTCGCATTTTCAGAGAGAAAACCGTAGCCCGGGTGGATCGCGTCGACGTCGGTGATTTCGGCGGCGCTGATGACGTGAGGAATATTCAGATAACTATCGGCGCTGCGCGGCGGGCCGATGCAGACTGCCTCGTCGGCAAAGCGCACGTGCAAGGCATGGCGATCGGCCTCCGAGTAGACGGCTACGGTGCGGACGCCGAGCTCCTTGCAGGCGGAGAGAATCCGCAGAGCAATCTCGCCGCGGTTGGCAATCAGGATCTTTTTGAACATGTGTCAGGTGCGGGAAATTCGGCGGCCGTTCTGCCTCGCCGCGTCTGCCCCGAGCTATTTCTTGCCCTGCGTGCGAATTCCGAAGAGCGGCTCGCCGTATTCGACCGGATGCCCATTCTCGACAAGGACCTGGACGACCTCGCCCGCGACATCGGATTCGATCTCGTTCATCAGCTTCATGGCTTCGATGATGCAGAGCACCTGGCCCGATTCCACGCGCGCGCCAACGGTCACAAAAGGCTCACCCTCGGGGCTCGGCGCGGCGTAATAAGTTCCCACGATCGGCGACTTGATCAGATGCACATCCGCCGCGGGAGCGGCCGGCTTAGCTGAATCATGCGCCGGCCCAGATGTAGAAGCGTGCGCCGTTACCGGAGCAGCCACAGGCGGCGCTGCGGCCACGGCGGCCGCACCTGACGCGGTCGACGCCTTCTTGAGGCGGATGTGCACGCCTCGGCGCTCGTACTCAAATTCTTCGAGCCCATTCTCCTGCATAAACGCGAGGAGGCGCTTGACTTCGACCAAGTCAACGCCCTCAGCGTGCGCACCTGCGCCAGATTCAGATTTCGTTTTCTTCGCCATTTAGAGTTCGAGGAAATCCAGGGGAGCCGTCGTCAAATCCACAGCGCCCTGCGCTGTTACAACCACATCATCCTCAATGCGGATGCCGCCAATCCCTTCCAGGTAGACGCCCGGTTCAACCGTCACGACCATCCCTTCCTGGAGTAATGTTTCTTCGCCCTTGCCAAGGCGCGGCATCTCGTGCACTTCGATGCCGAGGCCGTGGCCCGTACTGTGCGTGAAATAGCGGGCCAAGCCGAATCGCTTCAAGGTCCGTCGCGCCGCCCGATCCACATCTCCAGCCTTGACGCCGGACCGGATCACCTGCTTCGCGACTTCCTGGGCCTGCAGGACCGCTCGATACAATCGCCGAATCCTGGCCGGCGCTCGCCCAACGAACACCGTCCGCGTCATGTCACTGCAGTAATTTTTGAGTATAGCACCCTGATCGAGGACGACCAATTCGCTTTTGGCGAGGCGCTTTGAGGTGGGGCGCGCGTGAGCCCACGCGGAGCGCGGGCCCGAGGCGACGATTGTCTCGAACGAGGGACCGGACCCGCCCATTATCTTGATGCTGTATTCAATCTCGGCGGCCAGATCGAGTTCGGAGGTCCCCGGGCGAATGAGCGGCAGAACCTTGCGAAAAACGCCACTGATCAGATGCGCGGCGTCGCGCATTCGTGCGAGTTCGCCAGCGTCCTTCACTGCGCGAAGCTTTTCGACCACGTTCTCGTCGCTGGCCCACCGCACCCTGCCCCGCGCAATTGCGTCGATGGTCTGCTTCTGAGCCACCGTTGTCTGGGCGGTCGCGTAGGCCACGGCGCACCGGCGGCGCTGAGACTTCAACTCTTCGCCGACTGCGCGCAGCAGGCCTTGCTTTGCTATGTGGACGCGCGCCCCGTGCACTTCCTGCCGCGCCTGGAACGTGTAGCGGCTGTCGGTGAAAAGCGTGGCTTTGGATTCGTCGATCAGCAGCAACCCGGCGCTGCCCGTGAAGCCGCAGAGATACTGGATGTTCGGCAGGTGCGAGACGAGAATCGAATCGACCCCGAGTGTGGGAAACGAAAGCCGGAGCCGGTTCGTTCGTTATTCGAACCCGCTCCGGCCTGAACTCTGCTTTGCCGATTTCGCCGCCACGTCAGGCAGCTGATCCCCTCCCCCCGATCCTTCCGCCCAAGCTTAGCTCGGGAGAATCCGAGGCGTCAGGAAGAACAGCAATTCCTGAGAAGAGGAGCTGACCGTCGTGTGTTTAAACAGATTGCCGATCACCGGAACGCTCCCGAACAGTGGAACCTGCTGGATATCGGTGCGTTGCTGGGTGACGATAATTCCGCCAATCATCACCGTCGCGCCGTCGTTGACGGTGACCTTCGTTTCCGCCGACTGCGTGTCGATCGCCGGGATACCCTGGATTCGCGGGATTCCCTGATCGATCTGATCGTTTTGGACCGTCACGTCCATGTAGATCGTGCCGTCGGCCGTAATCTGGGGAGTGACGTCCAGTTCGAGAACCGCATTCACGAACTGGACAGATACCGTGTTGTTCACGACTGTCTGAACTGGAATCTTTGTTCCTTGCTTTACGCTCGCCTTCTGATTGTTCTGCGTGATTACCTTGGGCTTCGACAACAGCTTGCCGACACCCTTGTCCTCCGCCGCGGTGATGATCAAGTCGAGCGCGAAGTTGTTGGTCCCGAAAGAATATGAAAAGCCGCTCGTCGGAGCGCTGGCCGGCAAGTTCGTGTTCAGAGGAATCGACCCGGAAGTCGTGGTCCCCGTGGAGCTGCCGGTTGAGACGATGACCGGAGGGATCGGTGGAAAGTGAACGATCGGGCTGGTCCCGACCGAGGTCGCACCGCTCAAGAAGCTTGTCGGGTTTCCTCCGGCCGCGGAGATGCCAAACTGGCTGCCGATTTCGCGCGAGAACGAGCGGTTAGCAGCAACAACACGGGCCTCAATTTCGACCTGCTGCGACCTGCGATCGAGCTGTCGAATCAGGTTGTCGAGCACCGGCAACGTGCTCGGAATGTCGCGAATGATGAGCGTGTTGGAACGATCATCGGCAATGATATCGCCGCGCGACGAGAGAAACTGCTTAAGCGTGCCCGAAAGGTCGGTCGCCTTCGCGTAACTCAACACGCGCGTCGTGGTAACGACGTCGGCCGCTTCGGCCTGTGCCTTGGCCAGATCCCGGCTCTCTTCCGCCTCTTTCTGCAAGGTGGCCCGCGTCGCGATGCGCAGGACGTTTCCATCCAACTGCTTATCGAGATCGTTGTTCTTGAGGACGATGTCGAGGGCTTGATCCCATGGCACGTCGTCCAAAACGATGGTCAGCGATCCCTTCACATTCGGATCCAGCACGACGTTCAGCCCGCTGATTTCATGGATCAGCCGGAAGAAATCGCGCAGATCCACATCCTTGAGGTTCACCGAAATGGGCTCGCCCGTGAACTTGGCCGTCGCGGGAGCCGCTGCGGGAGCTTGGGCAACCGCCGCAGTTTCTGCGAGCGGTGAGGCCGGCCCAGTGGTCGGCTGCGCAGCAGGTGTAGCTGTTGAGACTGGTTCATCGGCAGGTTTGTATGATGCCGCCTTGGCGTCCGCCGAAGGGGTCGCGAGAGCCACCGAGGTCCTCGTCAACGCGACCGGCAACACAGCAGCCGGCGCGGGAACCTCGCCGGGCTTTGTCGCGGAAGTCTCATGCTGCAGGGCAGCCGGATTGCTTGACGCCGGTGCCTTTATCTTGACCACGCCGGTCGATTGGTCCGAGGAATCGGATTGCGCCGCGCCAGACGAAACCGCCTTGAGCGAAAAAGATACGCTGACCGTATCGCCGTCCTGAACGATGTTGTAAGCCGCCGGCTGGCGCAGATCGATCACGACACGCGAAACTTCGGGCGTGAACTGAGCGAAGCGAATCTCGCGGACTGGGTCAAGATTGCTCGCAAGATGGGTTTCGGAAGTCCTGAGATGCGCATTTGCGAAATCCAGAACCAACCGATCGGGATTGTGGAGCCGCATTGCGTGGTAGGTCAGAGCTCCCGATCCGGAAATATTAACCTCGGTTCGCCCGGCATCCTGAGTAAGATGAATCTGGCGGATCGAGGGAGAAACCCCGTTTTCCTGAGTTATGTCGGCAGCCTTGGCCACAATGGGAGCCATTGCCGGCGACTTCGTAGGCGCAGTCACGGACGCTGGCCCCGCAGAGGTGCGCGACACCAGCAGAGTGAGATCCTCGGGGTCCTTGCGTTCCAGGCGAGGGTCGACGCCCTGGGCCATCAGAATTTCCACGCGTACGACCGGCCTGGCGCCCGAAGAATAACTCGTGATGCGATAGCTCTTCACGAGGTCGGAAGGCACGGCGCGCGCGCCAGCCGCATCTCCGGCGGAGACGCCACTCAGGTCGAGGACGAAAAGGCTCGCGCTCGGACGGTAGGTGGTGTACTCGAAGGGCGCGTTGGCTTCGGCGTGCAAGCTCACGGCACCGTCCTTCACCTCCGCTTTCACATGGACCACCGGCGCGTCGCCTGCCACGGCCGGCATTCCGTTCGACAGCACTAGACCGGCCGCTATCAGCGCACCGAGCCCCCACCCCCGCCACATGATCCTCATTGCTGCTCTCCTGCACTCGCGTAGATTCGTTTCGTCACGATTCGTTCGACTGGATGGCCAAATGCGTCTTTCGAATTCTCTTTGAAAGTGACCCCATCCAAACTGATCTTCTCCACGTCACCGTCGTACAGTTGATCCCCTTCGCGGATGAAATAGACGCGCTGATCGGGATTCGAAACCACGGCAATCATTCCATTGCCGGACTTCACCGTCCCGTCCACGCGCACCGATGCAATCACAATGCCGGCCTTACCCGGCGGCAAGTGCGCCGCACCCGTGTCTTTTTTGTCCGAAACCAATGGCACAAACGGATCGCGCTTGCCCTCCATATTGATTGTGCCCGCATCCACCGATTCCTCAGACGGCGTTGCTGGAATCGCGGCAGCCGATGCGGCAGGCGGCGCGGCAGCCGGTGCGGCAGCGGGCTTCGGGACAGCCTGTTTCGCTCCTGACGCGACGGCCTTCCGTGCCGCCTTCGCTCTTTTAACCGCCGTAATCTGCGCCCACCCGCCGGGAATCAAGCACAGTGAAACAGTCAGCGCTGCCACCAGGTTCGCGGTTGCCTTTGCAAGTCTCATCGTTCTCGCCCTATCGCCTTGCCGGCGCGCTCTTCGCGCCCTTCGCACCCTTTGTCGTTGTTGCGCTTGCCTGTTCAGTCGGGTTTGTGAAGAACGTCGTAACCGTGAATGTTCCTGTGACCGACGTTCCAGGCACGAGCCGGAACTTGGCGTTCGTATTCGTTGGTATCGCTGAAAGCTTCAGGTCGCCCACGTTGATGATGCGCGAGAGGCGCCCGAGCTTGGAAAAGAAGTCGAGCACCGAGTAGTACGGGCCGTCCGCCTCTACAGCAAACGGCATCTCGAAGTAGTACGGCTTCTGCGCGACCGGCATCGCCGTCAGGGTTCGGATCGAGACGCCCGAGCTCAGGGCGGCGCGTTGCACCATCAAGATGAACTCATCTGTCTGTTTGTCTTCCGGCACGATGGTTTGCAGCGTTGCAAGCTGTTTCTGCAGGGCGTCCATCTCGGTCTGCAACTCCGCCCGGCGCTGTTTGTAAACGCGCAAACTCTCGACTTCGGCTTCGAGCGGCTTCAGTTCCGCCTGCTTGCTCTCGAGCTGCCCGCGGACGCTCGCCAGGGGCAGGCCAGGAATGTAGAGTCCGGCCAGAATCAACACAACTGCCAGGCCCACCGACGCAAGGGCTTGTAACGGCCAGGGCCAGTCCCGGAAACTTGTTGCCATCGACTAGCTCCTTCCCTTCCGCGCGGGCGGAGGCGGCTGAGCCGCTCCCGTCGCTTGGGTTGTGGCTGCACCGTTCTGCTGCGGGGCAATCGTCACGGACATCGAGAAGCCGTAGGTCTCAACCGACGGACGTATGTCGTTTTCCTTGGCGTCCTTGATCTCGACGTTTGTGAAGTAACCGCTTCTCTTCAATTCCGTAATGAAATTCGCCACGGAATTGATCGACCCCGCTTCGCCCTCTATATCGAGCGAATCGCCACTTCTTGTTATCGACGTCAACCAGAGCGCGTCTACTCGAACGACCGTGTTGGCCACCATCTGGAGCAGGTCCTGCGCCCCGCTGCGATTCTTCTGGAGCGTCTCGATCACGTCGATCCGCTGCTGGAGGACAGCCTTTTGGCT
>JBAPOM010000210.1:0-4071 GCA_049279635.1 Candidatus Acidiferrales bacterium | reverse complement strand
GCGTGACCCGGCGGTCGCCCGCCTATTGGCGTGTCACGATCGACAACCCGCCGATCAACGTGATGGGCCCGGAAATGGTCAAGCAGTTTCAGGAAGTCATCGACGCTCTCGAGGCCGACGAGCATGTGAGGGTCGTGGTCTTCGACAGTGCGGTCGACGACTACTTCCTGAATCACTCCGATTTCCTTGCTAAGCTTGAGGACCTGACCTCACTCCCGGCGGGTCCCACGGGCTTGCCGCCTTGGCCGGACTTTCTCGTGCGTCTGACCCGCTTGCCAGTCGCCTCCATCGCCCTCATCCGTGGCCGGGCGACGGGCAACGGCAGCGAGATCACGCTGGCCTGCGACATGAGTTTCGCCAGCCGCGAAAAGGCCATCCTCTCGCAATGGGAGGTGGGCGTAGGGATGGTTGCCGGTGGCGGCCCCATGGCCCGGCTGCCCAGACTGATCGGCCGGAACCGCGCCCTCGAGGTGCTCCTGACCTCGGAAGATCTCAGAGCAGACCAGGCCGAGGCCTACGGATACATTAATCGCGCCCTGCCAGACGCCGAGCTAGACGCGTTCGTCGAGGCCCTCGCGACGCGGATCGCCGGGTTTGACAAGTGGGCGATCGCCAACACGAAACGCCTCGTCAACACCAGCCTGCCGCCGGACGTCGAGCTCGGCGCCGGGTGGGATGCGTGCATCGCTTCGCTCGGTCGACCCGCCGCCCAGAATGGGATCAAAGCGCTGATGGCGCGCGGCTTCCACAAGCCGGGGGATGTCGAGAATCGGCTCGGATATTATTTAGGCCAAATCGCGCGCTAGGTCGGTGCTCGACGCGGTTCCGAACTCCGGACGTTGCGGATGGGACGCGCTCGAAGCCAATCTTGGCGGACACGTTTCGAAAGTCTGCGGTGATGTTTTACATTTTCTGCACGAAGAGGGTTCGTATGTCCCAGAAAGCCAGCGCCGTAAAGCGTGCTCAGCAAAGCGAAGTCCGGCCTCACCAACTCGGGCAGGAGGTTTTCAAAACCATCTTATCCGAAGACGTCGATTGGAAACCGTTCCCGGCGTTCCCACCTTCCGTCCGGCTCGCCGTCGTCGTGGGTCAGCCCTCCGAGCCCGGCCCTTACACAATCAGGGTCAAAGCGCCCCGCGGCGCGAAGCTGATGCCTCACAAGCACCCAGAGGATCGAGTCTATACCGTGATTTCGGGCGTCTTTTATATCGGACTGGGTGATGAATTCGACGAGAGCAAGCTCGAAGCCTATCCGCCGGGCGCCGTGATCATTCTCCCTGGCAACACGCACCATTTCCACTGGGCGAAATCCGGCGAGTACATCACGCAAGTAACCGCGATGGGGCCGCTTGGAATGGAATACGTCAGCGCGAAAGACGATCCGCGGAACAGCAACTCGTAAGAGGAGACTGCCCGACTTTTTGTGACGGAGAGCACAACATGACTGAACTTATGAGGGACTCTTTGGCGCGAGTAGAACAAAAACAAAAGAAAGAAACGCGCACAGCCGTAAAACCTATCGCGGCCGTTACCATCCTCGCAGCCGTGGCGCTGCTTGCCATCCTCGGCGGCGCGGTCCTTAACGCGAAAGGGCAGGACACGGACAAGTACAAGTACTCTCTGAAATCACCGGATGGAATCGCGTTCTCCGATTTCAGGGGGTATGAGGACTGGTCTACGGTTTCTTCTGCCCGCCAGGCAGAAGTGCTTAAGGTAATCGTCGCTAATTCGGCGATGATTAAGGCGTTCAAGGCTGGCATTCCACTAAACGGCAAGGCATTTCCGGAAGGGTCCATGATCGTGAAGCTCCAGTGGTCACCGAAGAAGGACACGGAAGCGACTTTCGATGTGGAAGTGCCGGACGCTTTTAAGCAGGCATTCGTGATGGAGAAAGACAGCAAGAGATTTCCGAAAACCGGCGGCTGGGGATACGCTGTGTTCAACTACGACGCCGCGTCGAACAAGTTCACCCCCGATCCCACATCCCACGCGGACTGCGGAAACTCATGCCATGTGGCCGTGAAGGCGAAGGACTACATCTTTCACCCGTACGAGAAGCGTTGAACTACGGGCTGGACATTGAGCACCCTTCGCACAGGATGCCGGAGTGTGAAGGTTCGTTTTGACGCGGCCAGCAAGGAAACACACCCCGAGCCAGGGAGGTGAAATATGAAAGCAATTGTTGTCCACGAATATGGCGGTCCTGAAGTACTCAAGTATGAAGAATACCCCGATCCGGTCCCTGGCACAGGCGAAGTACTCGTGCGGGTGGCTGCCGCGAGCGTGAATCCGATCGACTACAAGCGACGTGCCGGATTAACGAAAGATTTTTACCCACTCAAGTTTCCGGCGCTTATAGGAGTGGATATCGCGGGCACTGTGGCCAAGATTGGGCCGGGAGTGGAAGGCTTTTCTGTCGGCGACCAGGTGTTCGCTATGGCGGACAATACTTACGCTGAACTTTGTGTCGTGAGAGCTGCGGTTCTGGCGAAAGTTCCCAAGGGGCTCGATTTGATTCAGGCGGCGGCGTTGCCGCTGGTGACGACGACTGGCAACCAGCTCCTCCTGGCCACGGAAATAAAAGCTGGCCAGACAGTTCTGGTCCTCGGTGCTGTTGGAAATGTAGGGCGTTCGGCGGTGTTCACCGCGAAGGCACGCGGGGCCACTGTGATCGCGGGAGTATTGAAGAGGCAGATCGACGAAGCCAAGACGGTCGGCGCGAATCAGGTGATCGCGACCGACGACGACACCGCGATTGCGGATATTCCGCCGGTGGAGGCCGTAGCGGATGCGGTCGGCGGAAGGACCGCCGAAAAGATGATCGCCAGGGTCAAGCCGGGGGGAGTCTATGCATCGGTTGTCGAGGCGCCGCAGAACGCCGCGGAGTACCCGTCTGTAAAGGTGGTGAAAGTATTCTCGAAATTCGACAGGAAAACGCTCGAGTTCATGGCCGAAGCGGTGCGAGATGGAAAGCTAGTAATCCCGATTGGTCTGAAACTGCCACTCAGCGAAGCAGCCAGGGCTCACGCAATGGCGGAGAAGGGTGGCGTGGGGAAGATCCTGCTGGTGCCTTGAAACTGTGTTGCGAACAGAGGGCACATATTTATAGTGAATGCTCCATCGAAAGGAGTCGTCAATGAACGCCGTACAAATCGAACAGAAGAGCTACGCCCGGGCAGGGGCGGCATAGCTCCTGATTAGTCGGGTAATCGGAAAAGTGACGTACTAGCCCAGCACTTCTCCGGTCAGGGCTGTTAATCAGGCAGTGAGATTCGTTTCTGCAATTGGAAAGAACAAGCGCAAGGGATATGATGCGCCGTCTTAAGCGCGTCTCGGGCGGAGGAATGTCGTGAAATCACCCCTGACTGCAGAACGGGCGGTCCTGCTTGGCCATCTAATCGTCAATCTGCCGGTGCTGGGTATCATTGGGTTGGGGTACGTGCTCGGTTACGTTGTGGCAGGTCCAATTTGGGGGATGATAGGCCTGCTTCTGGGTGTGATGGTGGCGTGGCTCTGGTGGTCAATATCTGTTCCGCGATGGAGAGAGTGGGCGAAGCGCCGAGGAGCAGATGAAGAACGTACTCAGTTCCTTGGACAGCGAAGCGGATTGGTCTGGCCTAAGGGATCGATATTTGAGAAGACGGAACTACAGCCTCGCAAGAAACCCTGAGGCTTCGCTAGCAAACTAAGGCGCAGGAGTGCGTGGTACAAGTGCCTATGAACTCACGACCCGAACGCTGGCGCAACGTCCTTGGGAAGTTCAAGTGGTGGATTTGGTCGTGGTTTGGGTGGTGGGCGCTTTTTGCATTCGTTGTATGCGCTTGGATGGCCCTTAATGCAGACCCCAAAAAAGCGGCGCTTTCATTTCTATTTGGAGCGGCGGCCTTGGTCTTTGGTGTGCTGAGTCTTGGTTGTTTTGTTGCTGCATTCGTGGGCTTCATACAATGGGCATGGACCGGAGTTCGGCGTCTTAGAAAGTCGGCTTCGAGAAGTTAACGGTATTTTTCGCGCCAGCAGGTCGGATAACCGGATAAATGCTAGTACTCCACTTCTCGGGTAAGGGCACTACAC
>JBAPOM010000209.1:0-1981 GCA_049279635.1 Candidatus Acidiferrales bacterium | reverse complement strand
GGATTGCCTTCCCCACCCTGCAGAAGCCCGCTTTCGACGGTCTGGATCAGCTCCAGGCAAGCAACATTCAGAATGTCGGCCCCGGCGTGTATGAGCTGACCGGAGTTGCGGCGGGCCGGTATACGGTGCGAATGCCAGATTCCAACGGGCAAATGAGAGAGTCCAATGAAGTCAATCTCAACAGTGGCGGCGAACTCGACGTGTCCTCGGGCAGCTTGACGGGCAAGATCAAGGCGACGGCTAAGATCGAGGGCGCGACGAATCTTCCATCTCAACTCCAGATTGAACTACGCAACAGCAAAGGCAGAGTAAACGCTGCTGTAGTGGACGCCAAGGACGAGGCCAATTTTCCGGACGTAATTCCCGGCAGATATGAGGTCGCAGCTCGCTCTGCGATGCAATCGTATTCGGTGGTTGGCATCGCGTCGGACTCCGGAACAATTTCCGGACATTCGTTGAACGTGCGTCCGGGCGCGTCACTCACCATTGCGCTCTCGCTCGTGGGAGGCTCGGTCACCGTCGAAGGTTTCGCGAAGCGCGCTGGAAAAGGGATTTCCGGCGCGATGGTCGTTCTGGTGCCTAAGAACCCGGAAGCGAATCGCGACCGCCTTCGTCGGGACGAGAGCGATTCCGATGGAAGTTTCAGCCTACCGAATGTCATTCCTGGCTCGTACACCATCATCGCCATTGAAAACGGCTGGGATCTGGACTGGGCCGAGCCCGCCGTGCTATCGGGATATCTCAAGAACGGGCAAACGTTAGAGGTAAGAGATCGCTCACAAACGCCCATGCACCTAGCAGATGGGGTCGAAGTACAGGCAAAGTAGCGAACAAACGAACCATCACTCGCAATCTATTGCCGTTGGGAATGCCATCCCGGCGATAAGGAATGAGCGCCGATTGCGAAACGAACCCGCTGAGTACGATGACGACCACCTGGCGGATGACTAGGGCGCCGCTGATCTTCCCGCGAAACAGCGTCAGCAACAGGACGCGGTAGCCGGCCGACGACGGAAATCGAAGGACAGACATCGGCGATGTCGCCGGCTTTGCTTGGTAAGTCCTCCTAGAGAAGCACGGCTGTGGGTTGCACGTTTCGTTGCATGGTGAGCCGAGTTTCAGCGTGCCGCAAAAGTATCGGTAGGAGCCGCAGGGATCTCGCCGCCTGCACTGCGCGAGTAAGAGTTCAGGTCGGAGAAAACCATATCGCGCACTAATTCGCTGAACGTGGTCTGTGCCGACCAACCCAAGCGCTGGCGCGCTTTCGTTGTATCTCCCAGCAGGACGTCGACTTCGGCAGGCCGCAGAAAGCGTTTGTCGAGCACCAGATATTTATAAGGATCGAGTCCCAGCAAGCCAAACGCACATTCAAGAAATTCCCGCACCGAGTGGGTTTCCCCGGTGGCGATGACGTAGTCGTCTGGTTGTTCCTGCTGCAGCATCCGCCACATGGCTTCCACGTATTCTCGCGCGTGGCCCCAATCGCGTTTGGCGTCCAGGTTGCCTAGGTGGATTTCAGTGGCCAGACCGAACTTGATCTGCACCGCCAAGGAAGAAATTTTGCGGGTGACAAACTCCATGCCGCGCCTGGGCGACTCATGGTTGTATAACATGCCACAGGATGCATGCAGACCGTAAGCTTCCCGATAGTTGCGGGTGAGATGATAGCCGGCCACTTTCGAGATCCCATAGGCCGACCGCGGACGAAACGCGGTAAGCTCGTTTTGCGGAGCTGGGGCGGAACCGAACATTTCGCTTGATCCGGCAAAATAAAATTTTGCCTTGGACGCAAGGTCGCGACATGAAGATAGCAAGTAATGAGTTCCGTTGACGTTGACCTCAAAAGTTGAAAACTCGTCTTCAAAGGAATAACTGACGTAGCTTTGCGCAGCCAGATGGTAAACCTCGTCCGGCTGCACGGCAGCAACCACCTTCATCAGGCTGGGATAGCTCTCGAGAGATGCCGCATGCAGGTGAATCC
>JBAPOM010000208.1:0-1936 GCA_049279635.1 Candidatus Acidiferrales bacterium | reverse complement strand
GGCGACCACGGCTGCGAGTATAGGACCAACGGCTTGGTCGTGGTGCTGGGGCGGACGGGCCGGAACTTCGCGGCAGGGATGACCGGAGGTATCGCGTACGTTCTCGATCATTTTGGCGATTTCGCGTCTCTGCGCTGCAACCGAGCTGAGGTGGACCTCGAGGCGGTCAAGAATCAGAAAGATATCGAGATGCTGTACCAGCTGATCGCGCGCCACGGCGAACTGACCGCCAGCCCGCAGGCGAAGTGGATCCTCGAAAATTGGGATGCCACGCTGCCGAAATTCATCAAGGTTTTCCCGCACGAGTACAAGCGCGTGCTCGGAATACCGCGAGTTGCTCCGGCGGTGCTCGCCGCGCAGGCCGGGAAAAATTCGAGCGGGCAGGTGATCCGTGGGTAAAGTCACCGGCTTCAAGGAATACACGCGCGAAACACCCACGCGGCGCCCGATTACGGAGCGCATCAACGACTACTTCGAGGTGTATCAACCGTTCCCCGAAGACCACGTGCGCACTCAGGCGGCCCGCTGCATGGATTGCGGGATTCCCTTCTGCCATACCGGCTGCCCGGTTAACAACATCATTCCCGACTGGAACGATCTGGTCTATCGCGACGAGTGGAAAGATGCGATTCGGGTGCTGCATTCGACGAACAACTTTCCTGAGTTCACCGGACGCATTTGCCCGGCACCATGCGAAGCGGCTTGCGTGCTCGGGATCAACGAGCCGGCGGTCACGATCAAAGTGATCGAGAAGACGATCGTGGAGCATGCGTGGAAGGCCGGCTGGATCAAGCCGGAATTGCCGGAGACGCGGACCGGCAAGCGCGTCGCGGTCGTGGGATCGGGCCCGGCGGGGCTGGCTGCCGCTCAACAGTTGAATCGGGCGGGCCACGCGGTGACCGTGTTCGAGAAAGCCGACCGCGTCGGCGGGTTGCTGCGCTACGGCATTCCCGATTTCAAGATGGAGAAGAGCGTGCTCGACAGGCGGCTCGAGCAGATGAGCGCCGAGGGCGTCGTCTTCAAGACGAGTGCGCATGTTGGACACAACGTCTCCGCGCAGGATCTTCGCAAGGAATTCGACGCGATTCTGCTGGCTGGCGGCGCCGAGAGTCCGCGGGATTTGAAAGTTCCCGGACGCGAGCTCAAGGGAATTCATTTCGCGATGGACTATCTGCCGCAACAAAATAGGCGAATCGCGGGAGTTATGGTTCCGGGGCAGATTCTTGCAACCGACAAGCGCGTGGTGATCATCGGCGGCGGCGATACTGGCGCTGACTGCCTGGGCACATGCCACCGGCAAAAGGCGAAGTCCGTGCTGCAATTCGAGATTATGCCGATGCCCCCGCAAGAGCGACACGCCAGCACGCCGTGGCCGCTGTGGCCGCTCCAGTTGCGCACGGAAAGCGCGCATGAGGAGGGTGGCATGCGGGACTGGGCCGTCGGGACGACAAGCTTTACCGGCGACGATGGCGGAAACGTGAAACAGTTGAACGCGATCCGCGTCGGCGCGCCGCCGAAGTTCGAGGCCATGCCCGGCACAGAATTCACGATCGAGACGGACCTCGTCCTGCTGGCGCTGGGGTTTACCGGCCCGGTGAAGCAAGGAATGCTGGAGCAATTCGGTGTGAATCTGGACGCTCGCGGCAATATCGCGACGCAAGGCAACTATATGAGCTCGGTGCCGGGGATTTTTGCGGCCGGTGACATGCGCCGCGGCCAGTCACTGGTTGTGTGGGCGATTGCGGAGGGCCGCAGTGCCGCGAGAGCCGTGGACGAGTACCTCAGGTTGCAGCAGAAGTAATATCGCCACGGATCAAAGGGTGAGGTCGCGAAGCCAAGCCCCGATTACGAAGGCTACGGCGGCGGCACCGCCGCCAACCGCAAGAGTCCCGAGGCCAGAATACTACCATGGCCGGATCGACCATCGACTCTTGAG
>JBAPOM010000207.1:0-6204 GCA_049279635.1 Candidatus Acidiferrales bacterium | reverse complement strand
ATTCTCTTCAGAATGTTTTCGTGACTGTGCTCAGCTATTTCTTGATGATGGCGGCCATTGTTTCGCCGATTTCGGCTGGGCTCTGCACGGTGTGGATTCCGGCGGCGCGCAACGCTTTGTACTTGTCGGCGGCGGTGCCCTGGCCGCCGCTGATGATCGCGCCCGCGTGGCCCATGCGGCGGCCCGGCGGCGCCGTCTGTCCGGCTATGAAACCGACCACCGGCTTTTTCACGTGCTGTTTGATAAATTCCGCGGCAATCTCCTCGGCGTTGCCGCCGATTTCGCCGATCATCACGATCGCGTGCGTCTCCAGGTCGTCGTTGAACATTCGAATGACATCGAGGAAAGTCGTGCCGATGATGGGATCGCCTCCGATGCCGACGCATGTCGATTGCCCGATGCCCAACCCCGAAAGCTGGCCTACGGCTTCGTACGTGAGCGTGCCGCTGCGGCTCACTACGCCGACGTTTCCTTGCTTGTGGATGAATGCCGGCATGATGCCGAGCTTGCATTGCCCGGGCGAGATGATTCCCGGGCAGTTTGGCCCGAGCAGGCGCGTCCTCGAATTCTTCAACGCGGCGGCGACGCGAACCATATCCAGCACGGGGACGCCCTCCGCGATGCAAGTGACAAACGCCAAACCCGCATCGATAGCTTCCAGAATCGCATCCGCCGCAAATGGAGGCGGAACGAAAGCCAGCGCCGCGTTCGCGCCGGTCTCGCCGACGGCTTCCGAGACCGTGTTGAACACGGGCACGCCGATATGCTTCGTCCCACCCTTGCCAGGCGTCACACCCGCGACGACCTTCGTCCCATAGTCGATCATCTGCTGCGTGTGAAAGCCGCCTTCCCGCCCCGTGAGGCCCTGCACGATGACGCGCGTGTTGCTGTCGACGAGAATGCTCATCGCACGGCCCCGGCGAGAGCGACCACTTTTTCCGCTCCATCTTTCATTCCATTCGCAACCGTAAAATTCAGGCCCGAGTTCCGCAGGATTTCCTGTCCCTTTTCAACGTTGGTGCCTTCCATGCGCACCACCATCGGCACCTTGATGTTCAACTCCTTCGCCGAGTTCACGATTCCGCTGGCGAGGACGTCGCAGCGCAAAATTCCGCCGAAGACGTTGACGAAAACAGCTTTCACGTTTGGATCGCTCAATAAAATGCGGAACGCGTTCTTCACACGCGTTTCCGAAGCGTCGCCGCCCACGTCGAGAAAATTCGCCGGGTTGCCGCCGCACAGTTTGATGATGTCCATCGTGGCCATGGCCAGACCCGCGCCGTTGACCATGCAGCCCACGGTGCCGTCGAGTTTGATGTAGTTGAGCTTGAATTTCGAGGCTTCGACTTCGAGCGGCGTCTCTTCGTCGAGGTCGCGGAGGTCGTTGAACTCGGGATGGCGAAAGAGCGCGTTGTCGTCGAAATTCATTTTTGCGTCGAGCGCCACCAGCCGGCCATCGCCGGTGATGACGCACGGATTGATTTCGAGCAGCGACGCGTCCGTTTCGATGAACGCGCGATAGAGCGACTGCATGAAAGGCAGGGCGACGCTCGCGAGCTCCGGCGAAAAGCCCAGGCCGAATGCCAGCTTGCGCGCGTGATACGGCTGAAAACCTGTCTCGGGGCGGATCGCCTGGCGCAGGATCGCTTCGGGATGCTCCTTCGCCACTTCCTCGATTTCCATCCCGCCCGCGGCGCTCGCCATGAACACCGGCGCGCCCACCGAACGATCCACGAGGATGCTCAGGTAAATCTCACGCTTGATGTCGAGGCCCTCCTCGATCAGCAGGCGCCGCACCACGCGGCCTTCCGGACCTGTCTGCGGCGTCACCAAGGTCATGCCGAGAATGCTGTCCGCAAGCGAAGCTGCCTCGTCCGCGGACTTGGCCAGTTTCACGCCGCCAGCCTTTCCGCGCCCGCCCGCGTGAATTTGCGCCTTTACGACCACCACCGGCGTGCCGAGGCGCTTCGCCACCGCCCGGGCGTCCTCTTTCTTGGATATGACTTCGCCGCGCGGCACGGGAACGCCGAACTTCGCGAGAATCGCCTTGGCCTGATATTCGTGGATTTTCATGCTGATCGTATCGGCCGGACTGAAGGTCGCCTTAAAGTGCTAGTATTTATTCACGGTGCAAACGAAGCAGTTTACCTGCATCCACAGAGGCGAGCAAGCGGATGCGCTCGTTCGCTGAAACCACATGATCCACGAAGCGCTGGAAAAAATCGTCGCTGGCGAGAACCTCACCCGGGCGGAGGTTGAGGCCGTAATGGAAGAGTTCCGTGCTGGCCAGGCAACGGCCAATCAGATGAGAGCTCTGTGGACTGCGCTCATGATGAAGGGCATGACCAAAGAAGAAGAGGTGGCCTTCGAGTCGGCCAGAAATCAACATGCCGTCGAGACGTCAACCAGTGACACCGAAGAGGCAATCACGTTGGACCCCGGCGACCTGACCCTAGTCACACAAATGATCGTAGGCCGAGGAGATGACCTCTCAAGGCGGGAGGCAGAAGCGGCAATGGAGGAAATCCTGTCAGGGCGGGCCAGCGACGCCTCGATTGTTTCTTTCCTGACTGCCTTGCGATTTAAGGGCGAAACGCTCGATGAGCTTGTTGGGTTTGCGACGGCGATGCGGCGACGCGCGACGCCGATTTTTCGCGCTCATTCGCATATTGCGGAGGAAGCGCTGGTCGACACGTGTGGCACCGGTGGCGACGCTTCCGGCACGTTCAATGTATCGACGGCCGCGGCCTTCGTCGTGGCCGGCGCGGGCGTGCGCGTGGCGAAGCATGGCAACCGCTCGATCAGCTCGCGATGCGGTTCGGCGGACGTTCTCGAGCAGCTTGGAGTGCGCATCGATCTTCCGCCGGAGCGCGTGGCGGCCGCGATCGAGGAGATCGGCATCGGCTTCCTCTTCGCGCCCGCCGTGCATGCCGCCACGCGCCACGCGATGACCGCGCGGCGCGAACTCAAGATGCGCACCGTTTTCAACCTGCTCGGCCCGCTCACCAATCCCGCCGGGGCCTCAGCCCAAGTCGTCGGCGTCTACGACGAAAGCTACACGGAGCTTCTGGCGCGGGCGCTCGGCGAGCTCGGCGTGCGGCGCGCTTTCGTGGTTCACGGCGCGGATGGCTTGGATGAAATTTCGGTTTCTGGCGAAACATACGTTGCCGAGCTGCGCGATGGCATCGTCCGCAGTTTCACCGTGACGCCCGAGGATTTCGGGCTGCACCGCGCACTGCTGGAAGAAATTCGCGGCGGCGACGCTCAGCAAAACGCCGAAATCATTCACAAGATCTTCGGGCGTTCCATGCTGTATCGCGAACATGGGCCGCACCGCGAAATCGTCCTCGCGAATGCCAGCGCCGCTCTCGTCGCCGCGGGCCACGCGGCTGATTTCCTCGAGGGCGTGCATCTCGCCACGAAATCGATCGATTCCGGCGCAGCCCGTGAGAAACTCGACGCGCTCGTCGCGTTCTCGCAAGCTGAAAAGGGCCACCCGCACGCCGCGTCGTAGGATTCTAGCGTCGTGAGAACTTCGGGGGCTGAAACCCATTTGGCAGGGCTTATGTCGTGGCCCTTCACTTCGCTCAGGGTAAACTGGAAGCCACGACCTACAAACACCCTCGCGTCGTTACGTTCGAGAAACAAAGCCCGCGGCTAAAGCCGCCATACGACGAGCATCTTCTCGAGGGCCTAAAGGCCCACGCTTCCACCGGTGCCCTCGCGGGCCGAAGCAAAGACCCGCGCAAACGTTCGCGGGTTGTCAGACAAACTCTGGAAGCCACGACCCACAAAGATTCGAGGTTGTCACACGGACTCTGATCGCGCCTCCTGAAAAACTGTGCTGCGAATTTCTGACTCGGGACACTAAATGGTGAGGAAATTTTCGAGGAGGCGGAAGCCCGCTTCGGTGAGGACCGATTCGGGGTGGAACTGCACGCCTTCGACCTTCATCTGGCGGTGGCGCAGGCCCATGATGGTGCCGTCGGCGGTTTCGGCGGAAATTTCGAGTTCAGGCGGCAGCGACTTTCGCTCGACGATCAACGAGTGGTAACGCGTGGCCTGAAAATCCTGCGGCAGCCCGTAGAAAATTGTTTCGCCGTCGTGGTGGATCTGGCTGGTTTTGCCGTGCATCACTTTCGGTGCGCGAATCACGCGCCCGCCGAATGCCGCGCCGATCGACTGGTGCCCCAGACAAACGCCCAGAATCGGGATCTTGCCCGCGAAACGCTCGATCAAAGGCACGCTGATGCCTGCTTCTTTCGGCGTGCAGGGCCCCGGCGAAATCACAATGCGCTCCGGCTTGCGTTCCTCGATTTCGTCGAGAGTGATCTGATCGTTGCGGCGGATCAGCAGTTCCTGCCCCATCTGGCCGAGATACTGCGCCAGGTTGTAGGTGAACGAATCGTAGTTATCGAGAAGCAGGATCATACAGCTCTATTCTACCAGCCGTGGCGCAAGGATGCCGCTTCCGGGCTATTTTCCGCCCGAGTGAGCGATTTCGAGCGCCCTGAGCACCGCGCGCGCTTTGTTCGCCGATTCCACATATTCGCGCTCGGGAACGGAATCCGCGACGATGCCGGCGCCCGCCTGGACGTAAGCGCGCCCGTTCTTCGCGACGAGCGTGCGCAGGCCGATGCAGGAATCGAGGTTGCCCGAGAAATCGAGATACAAAATGGCGCCCGCGTAGATCCCGCGCCGCGTCGGCTCGAGTTCGTCGATGATCTCCATGGCGCGGACTTTCGGCGCGCCCGAGAGCGTTCCCGCGGGAAAGCATGCCATCAGCGCATCGAAGCAATCGACGTCGCCGCGCAATCGGCCGCGCAGGCTCGACGCCAGATGCATCACGTGCGAATAGCGCTCGACAAACATCAGCCGCTCCGGCTTCACCGAACCATATTCGCACACGCGGCCCAGGTCATTGCGACCGAGGTCGACCAGCATCACGTGCTCGGCGCGCTCCTTCGGATCGGCGAGGAGCTCGGCTTCGAGCTTTTCGTCTTCCTTTTCGTTGCGCCCGCGCGGACGCGTTCCGGCGAGCGGCCGGTAAAACGCGTCGCGCCCCTGCACCTTCACCAGCATCTCGGGCGAGCTGCCTACAACCGACAGTTCGCCAAGTTTCAGGTAATAGAGGTAGGGCGAAGGATTCACGACGCGCAGAGCGCGGTAAATCTCAAAGGGATCGGCGGACGTGCGCGCCTCGAATCTCTGGCTGACCACGATTTGAAACGCGTCGCCCGCGCGAATGTACGACTTGGCCTTCCGCACTGCCGACGTGAACTGCGGCTTGGTCATGTTCGATTTCACATGCAGAGGCTTGGCGCGCCGCGCGTGCGGCTGCGCCGGCAGCGGCCCTTCGAGCAGTTTCCGCGTGCGGCCAATCTCGCGGACCGCCGCGTTGTATTTCGCGCGCAGGCTGCCCGGCCCTTCGGTGAAAACGTTGCGGATGATCCAGACGCGATGCTGGACGCGGTCGAACGCCACGAGGCCGAGATAAAACATCATCATGCAGTCGTCGACGCCGAGATCGTCGCGGCCGGTGTCGGGAATCCGCTCGACGAGCCTTACCATGTCGTAGGCGAAATAGCCGATCGCGCCGGCGGTCAGCGGGGGCATACCTGGCACGCGCACCGGCTGGTAACGCGCCGTCAGCCGCTTCAGCTGTTCCACGGGATTTTCGTCGAATCGAACCGTCTTGCCGCCCGTTTCGAGTTCGCAGACGCGCCCGCGCGCGCGAAACAGTTCCTCCGGATTCGCGCCCGTGAACGTGTATCGCCCAATATTCTCGCCGCCCTCTACGCTCTCGAGCAGAAATGCGTATTTCGCGCCGCGCGCGATGCGCAGGTACGCTCCGACGGGCGTGAGCAAATCGGCCGTATACGTGTCGTACACCGGCATGAGATTGCCTTGGCGCGCCAGGCGGCTGAACGTCTTGAAGTCCGGCTGAATCATCGTCCGATAGGTATCTTTCTTTGGGATTTCACTTCTTGCCGTAGCGCGCACGCCCGGCGTCTTCCCCGGCCGCCAGCGCCCGAACCACGGCGCGCCGCATCGCCTCGACCGGCGCGCGTTCGCCCGTCCAGATTTCCCACTGCGCAGCGCCCTGCGCGACAAACATTTCCACGCCCGAGACCGTTTCGATGCCGCGCCGCGCCGCGAGGCGCAGAAGCTTCGTCACACGCGGGCGATAGATGGTGTCAAATA
>JBAPOM010000206.1:0-1740 GCA_049279635.1 Candidatus Acidiferrales bacterium | reverse complement strand
GTCGTTGGCGCGTCGCCCGAGTTCAAGTTCCAGAACGTACTGAAGCTGCTCACATCGTTGAAGTCGGTGCCGCCAACCGAAACGTTATAGGGCGTGGACGTGAACCCGCTTACGGCCAAGCCAAACGTCGCAGGACCGGGGCCGCGATTGCAAGTTGCGGATCCACTGTCCCCCGAGGAAACCGTGACCGTGATGCCTTGCGCTGCGGCCTGTTGCCACAGTTGGTTGTAGAAGGTGTTGCCCGAGGTGCCGATGGAGAATTCGCACAGGCCGAAGCTTTCGTTCAGAATCGGGGCCAGATTGTTATCGACCGCATACTGCGCCGAGAGGTCGGCGCCGAGGCTCGCCTCTGTGGATTCCGAGACGACGAGGTCGATCGTCGCGTTGGGCGCCACCGCGCCCGCCCACTCCACATCCAGATCCGCTTCGGTTTCGGCTCCTCCGGGATCGAGCCCCGGATCGGGACCGTCGACAATCACGTTAAGCTTCGGTGCCGGCAGACCGAAGAGGCTCCGAAAATCCGAAACGTCCTTCAGAACGACGTCGCTCTGGGCCACAATCGCGATCGTCTCGTTGTCGCCATTGAACTGGGTCGGTGGCGCGGGGGTCAAAAGCGAGTTGGGCACGTTGTAAATTTTCGCAAAGTCCGCCGGGGCGACCGCAAATTCGCAGAATGGACTGGAGGTCACGCTGCAAGGATTCGGGAACGTAAACAGCGTGCCGGTCGGTTTCACCGTTCCCGTGGCTTTGGTCCGCGAGAACAGTCCTGCCAGCTCGTGCATCTGTTGCCGCGGAAAGTTGTAGAGCGAATCGATCCCCGCCACCACGGGCGTGAGCGCCGTCGGAATCTGCGGGTCACTCGCATTGGCCCAGTGATCCTCGTTATTCACGTTGTAGCGGTGAATCTCGGCGTGAAACGCGGCGCGCACCTGCCCTGCCGTACCCGAGAATTCGATCACCGTGCGCCCGTTCGAGACGCGGTTCACCGTAAAGCCGTGCGATTCCAGCCACGAAGTGATCGTCTGGATATCCGCATCCGCGGGACCAAACTGCTGGCCGAATTGCTGCGGCGTGAGCCACGCGTGATAGTTGGGCGAGGATTTGTCCTGCTGCTGCTCCATGAGCGTTTCGAGCGCGGATTCCTGCGCCTGGCTGCGCTGCAGCACGAGCAGCATGCGCAGCATGGGCAGGGAATCGGGCGCCGCGCCGCGGTCGAATTCGGGCCGTGCGAGTGGATGGGTGTTGCCGCGCAGAGTGGTGAGCCGCGATTCGTCGATGGCCGCCGTAATGCGCGGCTGCACGTTGCTGGTTTGTCCGAAAACGGCGAAAGAAAGGAGAGCGAAGGCCGCGGTCACAAGACAGCCGCGGAGGAATCGAAACCGGTTTTGCATGGCCGCCTCTGGGTGGCTAACCAAGCCCCAAGTGATTTCAGTCCCAGCCGGGCGCGAACCCAATACTACGCGCGCAGCCTGGAACGATCGTGAGCGCCCAACCCTCTTGTGTGGGCGATATATTGCCGATTCCGGCACGGGCCGTCAAGGGCAATCGGTTGTGCGGGAGCGTACAGTTGCGGTTAGAGCATCTGCCGAAGGACGTATTGCAGAATGCCGCCATGCTGGTAATAGGCGACCTCGAAAGGAGTGTCGACGCGGACAAGAGCAGTAAAATCTTTCGTTTTGCCGGCGGCGTCGCGGGCGCGCACTTTGATTTTCTTTCGCGGCTCGAAATTCTGCGCCAGCC
>JBAPOM010000205.1:0-7000 GCA_049279635.1 Candidatus Acidiferrales bacterium | reverse complement strand
GCAAACGACAGGCCCGGTCGTGCCGTCGCGATCGGCGCCTTCGCGACGTCCGCATTTGCCGCTGCCCCGCCTGGGCCAATCAAGCTGAGGGCTAAAAGAACAAAGGTGTATAGCGCAAGGTCAAGCGGGGCTCGGCGGACATGTCCTGCGTCGGTGCTGTGATCGGATTTGAACGCGATATCCGACATGCGTGTAGTTGTTCCGTTACGCTCGGTCAGCATACCATTTTCCATCTTGGGCAGCGCCGGAAAAACGGATCGATACTCCGAAACAGGAAACTGCCGCGAATAACTTTTCAACTCTCGACTCTGAACTTCCTACCCCTCAACTTCCTCCATCCTGATCTCCCTCAGAAACTTCAACACGTCGCCCTTGCGCAGCTTCTCGCAAATTCGCACCAGCGATTCCTGCTCTCGTGCGTCGAGCACCCTCATCAGAGCCTGCACCAATTTCGAATGCCTTGGCAGCACATCCTTCATGAATTTCTTCCCCGGTTTCGTTAGGCCGACCACGGCGATCCGCCGTCCCTTTCGCGGCTCGTTCCTTCGAGCCTCGGGCAAATGCGCTCGTTTGAATTCCACGGGAGGAAGCGTCGCCATCACCTGCCGCACCCATCCTCGTCTCGACAACGTCCTGATCATCTTGTGCAAGTTCGATCGCCCCATCTTGCGCCGGACGGCAACATCGGTGATAGGCAGCGCGCCATCCCGATAAAGCACTTCCATCAGACGGAACTCCCGGATCGTTAAGTCGAACAGTTCCAATGGCCCACGCAGCTCCGTCCTGAGCCAGTCCGCCGTATCGACCAGCGTGGTATACGCCCGAAACGCCCGCTGTGTTTTCTCTTGAAGGGTCGGTTGTTGTGACATGTGGCAAAATCCCGCCAAACTTGGCTTTTCTCGGCCTTTTAGGGCCATTTTAACTTCCCGACGAAAGGATACTGTACTCCTCAATCGGAGGGGGGAAAAGTGCCGCCGCTACGAATGCGAAGGCACGGCAACCGGAAAATTCAAAACACAAATTCAAGTTGGCAGGCTCGCGGCCGATAGGTCTAAATGATGTCTGCGCCGACGAAGACCAGCGCCCCCATAGGGACGACAACCCCGGAACCTGCGCGCGTGCCCGTCGCGGCGCAGCGCCGAAGCGGGCGCATATCCAAAGAGATCCCCATCGTTCTTTCCGGAAGCGACACCGGGGGCAGGCAGTTTTCCGAAACGACCAAGACGCTGGTGCTGAGCCGTCACGGAGCGAGCGTCCTTTCGCATTACAAACTGATTCCCGAGCAGGAGATTTTTCTGCTTGCCGTAGGGACGAAGCAAGAAATCGAGGTGCGGATCTGCGGCGAGATCGGCGAGGGCGAGTACGGGTATATCTACGGCGTGGCGTTTGTCGATCCATCCGTGAATTATTGGGAGATCGAGTTTCCTCCCGCGGGAGGGCTGGAAAAGGACCTGAGTCGCGTAACGCTGGAATGCACGGGTTGCCGGCAACGCGCAGTCGTCGAGTTTGACGCGACGGAGATGGACGTCTACCTCGTGAATCAGGGCGCGCTGCGCTACTGCAAGCGCTGCCTGAATTCGACCGCCTGGAAGATTACGACGGAACCGGCGGCGCCCGAGGCGCCGGTTCGGCCAAAGCAGGGGGCTGCGACCGCCGCGGCGCCGGCGTGGATGGAAACGAAGATCGAGACTCAGGTTGTGGCGGAACCTGTGGCGGAACTTCCGGTTGCGGTTACGCCTCCGCCAAACCGGCGCAAGGAGCGCCGCACGAAAGTGAAATTCAGCGCGTGCATCCGCTGTGCGGGCGCGAGCGATGAAATCGTGGCGTGCGAGGACATGTCACGCGGGGGATTTTCGTTTCGCAGCAGCAAGCAATACCCGGAAGAAACGCCGCTCGAAGTTGCCCTGCCGTACACGCCGGGGCAGGTGGCTATTTTCGTCCCCGCGCGGATCGGGAACGTGCGGAAGCTGCAAGACGGAAAAGGCTACCGATACGGCGCAGCGTATATGCGGTCGCCCAAGAAGGAGGAGATAACCACCTGGTAAGGCGGGCGCGGTTTCTCTGAGTCGAGGGTCGTTATGGGGGCATCCAAACGAGGGACGAAAGCCCAAGAACGAAAACGGCGCGGCGGGTGGAACTTTTGCGGGGGCGGAGCCGTATTAGGTGGTGAGGGACGAACAATGGGATGCGAAAACTATGCGGTGGCAGTAGCTGAAATGACGGGCGGAAACAGCTTCGAGGTGAAGGATCTGAGGAACCATTCGCCCGAGTCGATCGAAACTCTGCGCAGCCTGCTTGCCGGCGGGGCGGGTGCGCGTCCTGACGTGAAGCGGCCGCATTTTTACGAAATTGAGGACGACACCTGCGTCTTTTACGTCTACGTGTCGCCCGTGGATGGGTCCGTGGAGCTGCTGGCCATCTGGCCGCGCACGGGCGGCACCCAAGCGCAGGCACGCTGCCACTGATTCCCCGAAGTTCCGATGCCTTTGATATAACTCGCCTCTTGACGATGCCTCCGACGTTGCCTTCGTAGCGGCCGCCTTTGTTGTAGGTTCCAGCGCGCGACCGTCAAACCCCGCATGGGTGATTCAGGTCACACCGCTTCCACGCGGGATTTAGTAAGTTGGTTTGACCCAATCAAGAACGAAGGTCCGGTCCCAAAATTGGGAGCCAAAGAATGAAACATACCGCCCGGCGTCGGCTTCGATCTTCGGCCTGCGCGTTCGCATGGGCGGCCTCGTGGGTCTGCCTGGCAACGGCGGGAGCGCCGATTGCACACGCCCAGGTAGCCGCGGCAATTTCCGGCACTGTCGAAGACCCGTCGGGTGATGGGATTAACGGCGCCACGGTCACGGTGAAAAATCTCGAGACGCAGGCTACGAGGACGGTGACGACCGATCAGGAGGGAAACTTTACGGTTCTCGGCCTTTCCCCGGGGCTGCACGAGGTCAAAGCGCAAAAGAGCGGTTTCGACGCTACCGTCCGGACGGGTATCAATTTAGAGGTCGGGCAGGAAGCAGTAGTGAACCTGAGACTCGAAATAAGCGCGTTCATGCAGCAGATCGTCGTTTCGGGAGGGACTCCGCTGGTGAATACGACGACTGCTCCAGTTTCCGGAATGGTGGGAGAACGCGAAGTGAAGGATTTGCCGCTCAACGGACGCAGCTTCGATAACCTGATCACCCTCAACCCTGGAGCGATCAATTTCGGCGCGATGAAAAGCGCTCAAACCAGCACGAGCAACGGGAATACGTTTACGGTGGCCGGACGACGGACCACGGAGAACCTATTCTTGCTGAACGGGATTGAATACACCGGGTCAAGCCAGCTCGCCATAACGCCTGGCGGCGTGAGCGGCGAACTTCTGGGCATCGACGCCATCCGGGAATTCAATGTGCTGACGGACACCTACCCCGCCGAATACGGGAAGCGAGCCGGCGCCCAAGTTAGCATCGTGACCCAGTCGGGGAGCAATACGCTGCACGGTTCTATTTTCGAGTTTCTGCGGAACAGCGCTCTGGACGCCAAGAGCTTTTTTGCCACGGAATCGGCTCCTCCGTTCGAGCAAAACGAATTTGGAGGCGCCGCAGGAGGACCGCTCAAGAAAAATCGATGGTTCCTGTTCGGCAATTACGAAGGTTTCCGGCAAGCTTTGACGGTAAGCAACGTTGCAGTGGTCCCCGACCAGCAGGCGCGCCAGGGGTTTTTGCCCAATAGCTCGGGCATCGAGACCCAGGTCCCGAATCTGAATTCGGCGATGTTGCAGTACATGTCCTTTTGGCCTCCACCGAACGGGGCGGAACTATTGGCGAACGGCATCCCGACTGGAACGGCGTTCTCCTATAACAGTCCCAAGCAATATATTCGCGAGGACTTCGGAACTCTCCGGACAGACTATATCCTGGGGAGTCGAGACACTTTCTCGGCTGCTTATACGATCGATGACGGCAACAGCCTCGTGCCGTTGGCGGATCCGCTGTTCGCGTCTTTTAGCGCGCTGCGGATGCAAGTTGCCAGTCTGCAGGAGTCCCATATCTTTTCTCCGGATGTTCTGAACACTTTCAGGGTTGGCTTTTCCCGCGCCGGATTCAACCTGGCTTCGTCTCTGCTGGCTTCGTTTCCAGCAAGCCTCGACTTCGTAACCGGCGCCGGGCCTGGCGGAATCGTCATCGGAGGTAGCGTCACAACCACCGGCGTTGCGGCTCTTACTTCAGCTGGTCCTAGCAATGGAGCGGGAGTGTGGAATCGCAGAAATCTCTTCACCTATACCGATGATGTGCTGATCAGCAGAGGGATCCATCAGATCAGCATGGGGGTATGGTTCCAGCGGCTTCAGGATAATGAAGACAGCGCGTCGCGCCAGCTCGGGCAAACCACATTCAGCAACCTGACGACATTCCTTCAAGGAACCGTGAGTACGTTTCAAGTAGTGCCGAGCCCGCAAGAACTCGGGTGGAGGAGCTTTTTCGGAGCGTGGTATGCCGAAGATGCAATCTCTATACGGAAAAATCTCACCGTTCGTGCCGGTGTTCGGCACGAATTCACGACCGGTTGGAATGAGGCTTTTGGAAGGGCCGCTAATTTTCTGGTCGGCCCGTCGGGCGTGCTCTTGACCAACCCACAGGTGGGCAACTCGGTTTTCACACAGAATAATGCCAAGCTGCCCTTTAGCCCCAGAATCGGGATGGCTTGGGATCCGTTCGGGAACGGGAAGACAGCAGTTCGCGCCGGATTTGGAACGTATTACTCATTAATTGACGATCTCGCTTTTCTACTCAACTCGGTTCCTCCCTATAACGGGGCACTTACGTTTTCGGGAGCGTTGTCCTCGATCACGCCGATTGCGCGGGGGGTTCCGCTGCCTCCCTCCTGCGGACCGGGCGTTCCCGCTCCCTGCGCCACTTTTGCGCCACAGGGAGTGCAGGCAAACGCGAAAACTCCGACGGTGGAGGAGTGGAATCTCATAGTAGAACGGCAATTGAGCGGAAATACCCTGTTCCGCGTTTCCTATGTCGGATCGCATGGGTATCACGGATTTGTCAGCGTCGATCCGAACACGATTCCCGCGCAGACTTGCACGGCCCCGAGCGGCTGCCAAGCCGGCGGCGTGGCCCCGAGCGGACTGCCGGCTTCGCCTTCGAATCAAAGCCATGTGCCCGAAGGCACGGAATACATACCCGTGGGCACGCGTCCCAACCCGTATCTGGGGGCGGGATTCTTCTGGTTCACCGAGGGCAACAGCAGCTACAACGCGCTGGAAACAGAAGTTGCCCATCGCTTGGGCAAAGGATTGCAATTTCGCGCCAACTATACTTGGTCGAAAAACCTCGATATGAACTCGGCCCTGACGGGCGCTCAAGCCATTAATGAGGCGCAAATGATATTGGACCGGAACGACTTGCGGCGAGACTGGGGGCCTTCGGCCTTGAACATCAGCAACCAGGCGAGCATCTCGGCGCACTACGAACTGCCTTTCGGCCAGGACAAGCACTGGCTCGGCACAACCAGCGGTGCTAAGAGCAAGCTGTTCGATGGGTGGCAACTGAACGGAATCGCCACATTTTTGAGCGGTTTTCCGATTACTCCGCTGGTGGGTTCGAACCGATCCGGGGACGGCGATACGCGGAATCCAGACCGGCCTTCGTTGAATTCCGGCTTTTCGGGACCCATTGTGCTTGGGAAGCCGAACGAATGGTTCAATCCCAATGCGTTCGTTCTTCCGTCGGCGGGCACCTATGGCGATATAGGCAGAGGAACACTCACGGGTCCGGGGTTGGCGGATGTGGACGTATCGCTATTGAAAAACACGGCGGTGACGGAAAGGATGAGCTTGGAGTTTCGGGCCGAATTCTTCAGCGTGCTGAACCGGGTGAACTTTGGCCCTCCCAACACTACGGTTTTTGCAAACGGAGCGATCAATGCGTCGGCGGGATTGATTACCACCCTTGCCACCAACCCCAGGCAGATTCAATTCGGATTGAAACTGATCTTTTGATAAGGAACGGCCGGCCGAAAGCTATCGTAGAGGATCTGATTTTACGTGAGTGCTTCCCTCCGATAAGAGGAAACAGAGAAGGTCATCGCGACGGTTGGTCACTTCTCATCAAGCTCTTGTCTAGCAACAAGCTGCTTCGTCGATCGATCAGCTCAGTAACTTCCCGGCGAGCCAGTAATCACATGATTCCTCCGTTCGGTAGCCTGGAATTGCGGTTGCCAGGAGCATTGCTTGGAACGAACTCTGCCAACCCTTGCTAAGTGCGGGAATCTGCAGCACTCGTTCCAGTTGCTCGCTGGAATGTCCTGGCAAATACAGGAGGGCGTCGACATCAGCCACGCTGATTCGCTCCGGACCGTCAGAAAGTCTTACAATGTCGTCGCCCGCCCCAACTTCTCCTTCCTGCAACACGCGAAAGTAGAATCCTGGTCTGTGCTGCGCTACGAGCAGGGCTGGCATCCGAGGTTCATTCATGCGAATGCCGACGCGGTAGCATGTTACGCGCGGCTGTGTTACTTCAAATATCGCACCACCGATGCGGTAGCGATCGCCGATGCAGACCTCGTCATCAGCTCCGTCATCTGATCGAACAGGTCCTGGTCGGATGTCGCGGTTTTCTGCACCCGATCGAAGTCCTCGAGGTAACGCTTGGTGTCCTGGATCGTCGAGGGAGAGTCAGGCGCGCCAGGCTTCTTGTGACCGGCGACAACAATCGCCGGGTTGAGCGCCGCTAACCGGTCTAGCGCCGCGATCCAATTCTTTCGGCTCTCGGGGGTGGTGTCGCCGACGTACATGCGGCACTGGGTTGTACACAACGTCGCCAGCGACGATCAGGCCGATCGATGGAACGTGTAGAGAGGTCGTATCGGCACTATCGGTGTGGCCCTGCTCGATGATGCGCAAATCGTGGCCCTCGAGAGTGAACGTGTCGTGCTCATACGGCTCAGGGGCAACCAACTTAGTGGGCACTTGGCCAGGAAAGCATCGGCGGGCTAACCGCTCCAC
>JBAPOM010000204.1:0-5798 GCA_049279635.1 Candidatus Acidiferrales bacterium | reverse complement strand
GCTGCCTGCCGAAGTCCGGCTGGGAGCGCTAGAAGGCCTGGCCATTTTTGCACCCTATGAAATGTATGAAGGTACGATTCGTGACGCCCCAAAGATTCGAAACGTATCATCCGGCGTTATCAAGTTTATCGTCCCCAAACCGGTATGAATCAGACCGCGTATCACAATATGAAACCGTTATGCGGCCAGTATAGCACCTGCTGTCGAGCGAGAGTCAAACGAGAGGACGGGATTGTGGCGGGTCAGTCCACTATAAGTATTCTCCTTTGAAGAAAACCGTTTTCACCCCACTTCCTGCTATATAATCCGCGCGATTCGATCCATGACAGCCGAGATCTCAGCCAGCACCGCGCAGGACGCCGCCTCTCTTCGTCCGCGCCGGCATTTTCTCTGCACCGCGCTGTGCGTCGCTGCCGTCGCGAACGCGCTCATCCCGGCTGTCTTCTTTTCGGATGCGCGCCTTTTCGGCCAAACCGATCCGCGCTACCGCGCTCTCGTCGCTGCCGTCGTCCTGGCCGAATATGCGGTCGCGTTCTTGCTGCTTCTCCTGCACGCCAACGTGGGCTTTGCGAGCGGCTACGCAGTCGCAACCGCCGCCGTCGTCACCCTGAGTTCCACCGCCCTCGCCATCCTGACAGTGTATTTTGCCGGCTGGAGGTGGAGCGCGCTTTACGCGCAGCCTGTCATCCTCGGTGGGTTCGGATTCGCCGTCTTGGCCAACGTCGTCTTTCTGGTCGCTGCCATCCGTTACGCCCGTGCCATCCATCCGCGCCTGCATCTGGGCGGCTTCTTCCTCGGCATCGCCTCCTGCCTCGCCCTCCTCTTCCTCTACGTCCACATGTTCCGATAGCGTCCTAAAGGTTCCCAATCGCGGGGTTCTAACGATCCCGAAACGACCCGTCTGGCATGAGCACCGACGAATCCGAGGCCGGCATTAATCGTATTTCTATTTCGTAGTCGTACTTCGCGCTGCCCACATTCCTCACTTCGTATAGTCCCCACAGGTTCCGGAATCGGTGGATTTGCGCAATATCGTAATGAATTTCGAGCACATGATCCCGCTTCCAGACCAACTGCTCACCGGTCATTGGATCTGCGCTAAACACCTCTCGACCCTCCTTCGTATTTACAGGGGCCCCTTTTCGAATTATGTACACGTTCGAGTCGACTCCTCCGCCCGCGGGCGGCCCATACACGTGCACCATAAGGACCGCGTCGAATTGGCCATTTGGAGACGTGACCCGCATCTTCTCAGACCAGTTCGCGGCATCATTCTGATTCGGTGAAGTTCGATTATGACACGCGGACAAAAGGAAGATGCTGATGATGGCGCTGACCGCGAAGACCAGACCAGCGCGCCTTTCCATCAGAGATAATAGCGCGGGACGCGCCGGCCAAGTGCGCAGAGCAAATCCGAGGTGACGGTGCCGATTTCGCGCGCCACATCCGACACGCGAATTTCAGCCTCGCCGTCGCGGCCGTAGATCGTGACGACATCCCCGAGCGCAACATCGGGAATATCGGTGACATCAAGCGTAGTCAAATCCATCGAGATCGTGCCGACAAACGGCACGCCGCGCCCGCGCAAGAGCGCGCAGCCGTGGTTGGTGCGCTGCCGCAGGATGCCGTCCGCGTAGCCCGCATTGATCACGGCGATGCGCGAAGGCCGCGCCGTCACGAACTTCGCGCTGTAGCCCACCGGCTGCCCCGCAGGCAAGTCGCGTAGGCTGATGATCCGCGCGCGCAGCGAAAGGCTCGGCTCGACGGGTAATCGCTCGCGCACCTCCTGCCCCTTTTGCGGCGGATCGAAAGATTGGTAATAGCCGTAGAGAATCGCGCCGGGGCGAACCATGTCCGCCCAGGTGCTCGGCCGCGCGCAGATCGCGCCGCTATTCGCCATGTGAACGATTCCCGGCGAAACGCGCAGCGCGCGCAGCCGGTCGAGGCAGCGGTGGAACGCGGCTTCCTGCTCGTCCGTCTGCTGCGCGCTGAAATCCTCCGCCGAAGCAAAATGCGTGAACGTGCCTTCGAGCTCGATGTGGCGGCAATCGGCCAGCGCGCTCGCGAACGCGTCGATTTGCTCGGCCGGCAGCCCGAGCCGGTTCATGCCCGTGTTGATCTTGAGATGAAATCGTAGCGGCGACTTGACGCGCGCAGCCTTCGCGGCGCGCTCGAGATTCCGCACGTCCTCAAGCCGCGTCACCGTCGGCGTAAGCCCGTGGCGAATGAAGCTCTTCTCTTCCCCCGGCCAAAAGCCGGTCAGCACCAGAATCGGCTTGCGTATCCCGGCCTCGCGCAGCTCGATGCCTTCATTCTGGCAGGTCACGCCAAAGCGGTCCGCGCCCGCCTTCGCCAGCGCCTTCGACACGGGGACCGCGCCCAGCCCATAGGCGTTCGCCTTCACCACCGCAAGAATCTTCGGTTTCGGCCCGATGTGGCGCCTAATCACCGCGAGATTTTTCGCGATTGCCTTGGGCGAAACCTCCGCCCAGAGCGGCCTGCCCTTGGTGTGAATTGATTTCCCCATTTTCATCTAGGATGCCAGACCCATACCCACGGCGCGACGAAAATCCGTGCCGGAAAATCGCATCTCACCCTTTGGGTAAACATCCTGTTTTGGATGAGTGCAAGCGGCGGGCCAGGATCCGGGCTTTCATAGGGCGCACCGCATCCCTTGCAAACAGACCACTTGCAGCCTATTCAAGCGCGACAAGCAAGCCCGTCGTACGCTGCAGCGCGGGCAACGCAACACAAGTGTGGGCAGCGGGAAACAGGGAAAGTGGTCGGTAAGGAGTGCCTAGAATCTCTGGCCGTTCCCAGCGTTCTCTGCTTCTCCTTGCCGTGAGCCTGCAGTGGGGCGAAGGGTGCGGTAACCTGATCTCTTTGCCGAGAAACCTGAGGATTCACCGCAGAGACCCAGAAAACGCAGAGGAAAGCAGAAGAGGCCAGAGGAGGCCACGAGTCACAAATTACGAATCACGAGTCGCGCTCTTCTAGCCACTAATCACTCGCCACTAGCCACTGCCTTTACTCTTCCCCGCCCGAATTCCAGGCATCCGGCGCGGCCTCTTCAAACCGAGTGTGGCGAGCGAGAAACACAAAGTTCAACGTGCCGGTAGGACCGTTGCGCTGCTTCGCAATGATCAGCTCAGCCTTCGCCCGGTCTTCCTCCGGCAAATCAGTCTTGTAGAAATTCGGCCGGTTGATGAAAAGGACGACATCCGCATCCTGCTCGATCGCGCCCGACTCGCGCAAATCCGCCAGCTGCGGCTTGCGATCCTCGCGCTCGGGCGCGCGCGTCAGCTGGCTGAGCACAACAATCGGCACCTTCAACTCCTTCGCCAGCCCCTTCAGCGCGCGCGACATGCCCGAAACTTCCTCCTGGCGATTCGTCTGCCGCCCGCTGCCCGTCGGCACCACAAGCTGCAAATAATCGACGATCATGAGCGATAAACCGCGATCGCGCTTCAGCCGCCGCGCCTTCGCACCCATTTCGAGCACGGTCGAGGACGCGGAGTCGTCGATCCAGATCGGCGCTTCGCCAAGATTCGCGAGCGCGCCGGTGACCTTGTTCCAATCGTCGCGGCTCATGTGGCCGGTGCGGAATTTGTGTGCGTCCACGCGCGCCTCGGACGCCAACAGGCGCAGCAGCAGCGACTCCTTCGACATTTCCAGGCTGAAGATCGCCACCGGCTCGCGCTGCCGCAGCCCGACGTTCTCGGCGATGTTGAGCGCGAGCGCCGTCTTTCCCATCGAAGGCCGCGCCGCGAGAATGATCAGCTCCGAAGGCTGCAGCCCCGCAGTTTCGTTGTCGAGCCCCGCGTAGCCCGTGGCGAGCCCCGTGATGCGGCGGCCTTCGCTGAAAATCTTTTCCAGCCGCTCGAAGCCGTCCTTGACGAGATCCTTGACGCCGATCAACCCGGCTTTCACGCGGTCTTCGGCGAGCTGGAAAATTTTCGATTCGGCACGGTCGAGGATCACGTCCGCATCCTCGCCCGAAGCGAACGCCTGTTCCTGGATCGCCGCCGTCGAGTGAATCAGCCCGCGCAGGATCGACTTCTCCTTCACGATGCGGGCGTAGTGGTCGACGTTCGTCACGCGCGGCAGGCCGTCGGCCAGTTGCGAGAGATATGCGACGCCGCCCGCCGCTTCGAGTTCGCCGCGGCGGGCGAGATCCTCCATCAGCGTGATCGTATCGATGGCCTGCTGTTTTTCGCTCAGCTGCACCATGCGCTCGAAAATATGCCGGTGCTGCGAAAGGAAAAAATCCTCCGAGCGCAGCACCTGCACCGCGGCATTGAGCGCGTGATTATCGAGCAGCACGGCGCCGAGAATGCTTCGTTCAGCTTCTAGATTTTGCGGGAGAGGTCGTTCGAGTGTGGTATCGCTAGCCATTCGCCTTATCTTCGCCTAAGTCTTTTCCGCACGCAAGCGCCTTTTCGCGCAGGCACACGAACAGCAATCCGCCGCGCGCGGCGATTTTTTCCTTTTTTGTCGTGGCGTTTGCGAATCAACGCTACTGCGTCTTGCCCCGAGCGTAGAGCATTCTGCCACGCTGAGCGCTGGCGTCAATCACATGAAGCTGTGGATGGATGTTTAAGCGGTGGAAAATCCCATGTGTGGTGCAGAAAAAAATGAGGGCGCGGCAGCCACGCGCCCCTACAAAACGCGACAGATCAAACGCTATTCTTCTTTTTTCACCGCGAGCTTCACGGTGGCTGTGACTTCGCGATGCAGCTTCACCGGAATGTCGAATTCGCCTATGGTCTTGATCGGCTCGGCGAGCGTGATCTTGCGTTTGTCGATGGTGTAGCCCTTCGCGGCGAGCGCCTCGGAGATATCCGCGTTCGTGACGGAGCCGAAAAGCTGATCGTTCTCGCCCGACTTCCGTGCGAGTTCGAGCGAAACGCCTGCGAGGAGTCCGGCAAGCGTCTGCGCCTCCCCCTTTTCGGTGGCTTCCTTCTTGGCGAACGCGGCGCGCATCTTCTCGAGCCGCTTCATGTTTCCGGCGCTGGCCTCGAGCGCGAGCTTGCGCGGCAAAAGGAAATTGCGGGCGTATCCTTCGGCCACTTCCACCACCTCGCCGCGGTTCCCGAGCTTCTCGACGTCTTCCTGCAGAATAATTTGCATGATCCTTGTCCTCGAATTCCTCAAACTCTCATGCGTCTCGGGGCTCGCTTACCGCCCCACCCCTAGACCTATCGTCCCGCCTGCCCTGACGCAGGAAGGGAACCGTCCGCGTTTTTCTGCGGATGGTGAGGGATCTGCTCTTGCCTTTGAGCGCCGCGCCTACAGCTCGGCCGCGAACGGAAGCAGCGCAATATTCTGCGCGCGCTTGATCGCCACAGTCAGCCAGCGCTGGTGCCGCGCGCACGTGCCGGTCATGCGGCGCGGAAGAATCTTCCCCCGCTCCTGAATGAACGGCGCCAAAATCTCCGCGCGCTTGTAATCGATGAAGTCGGCCTTATCGACGCAAAAGCGGCAAACCTTCTTCTTGCGTACGAAATTACGCTTGCCGCGCTTTGCGGGACCGCCCGGGCGGCCTCCCTGCGGCCTCGGCCCGCCGAAACGCGGCGGACCCGACGGGCCAGACGGCGCCCCTGCCGGCGGGCCGGACGGACCCGATGGGCTCGCGGGCGGCACCGATGCGGCTGCTACGGGCGCGGGTTGCTGTGGTGCTTGTTCTTCTGCCATTCGATCTCTCCCTGATTCCTGAATCCGACACTTACTCAATCGCTCTTTAGGAGGTCGGGGCTTCAGCCCCGACATTCAGCGGCGAACCCGACTGGGCTTTAGCC
>JBAPOM010000203.1:0-7447 GCA_049279635.1 Candidatus Acidiferrales bacterium | reverse complement strand
GTAGGCAGCAGGAAGGAAAAAGAGCTTCCGCGTCCCGGTTCGCTATCGACCCAGATTTTTCCGCGATGAGCCTGGATCAATCGTTTCGTGATTGCCAATCCCAAGCCCATGCCCGAAGACGAAGGATCGACGCGTACAAATTCCTCGAAGATTTCCTGATGGAACTCGGCCGCAATCCCGTGACCCGTGTCCGTGACTGAAATCAACACGCTATTGGCCTTGGCGGGGGTGCCGCGGCGCCGCTCCTGCGACGGAGACGCGTCCGAAATGCGCCGCTCCCAGAAATGCGGCTGCGCGCGCAACGTCACCAAGCCCGTGGCGGGCGTGTGCTTGAGCGCGTTGTCGAGCAGATTGAAGATGCACTGCTGCACCTTCTGGTAATCGAATTTGAAGAGCGGAAGATCGGGATGCACCTGCACGTCGAGGCGCACGCTGGCGCGCTGAAACGCGTCGCCCCAACGGCTCGCCAGATCGTTGATGCAGTCGCGGAGATCGTTTTCGCAAAGCTGCAGAACAAGTTTGCCGCTCTCGAGCGCCGAATAGTTGAGGAACATCGAGACGAGGCGCACGAGGCGATCGCAGCTCTCCTTCGATTCGCGCAAAATGTCCTGCTGGCGCTCGCTGAGTTTTCCGAGCGAACCCGAAAGCAGCAGGTCGTAATAGCCCTTCATCACCGCGAGGGGCGTCTTCAATTCGTGCGCGGCGGAGCCGAGCAGCACGGTCTTCTGGCGATTGGCCTCCTGCAGGCGCAGGTAGGCGGCCAGAAGATTCCTGTACGTAATCTCGCGCTCCTGCATCAGTTCCTGGACGGTCTGGCGCATCTGCGTCTCGTCAGCAGAGACTTCTTGGGGAAGCGCCTCGATGTAGACGGCGAGCCAGTCGGGCTCCGGGAGCCAGCGGATACGCGCGACGGCCTTGCCCTGGCCGGCTTCGATCGGGAGCAGCACGTCCTGCTTGCCTCGTTCCAGCTGGCTCAGAATTTCCTTGCCATCGGCGTTAAGAATGTCTCGAAAGAGGTTCGGGTCGGGCTTGGCGCTCCACGCGAGGGGGTTCAACGCGTTCTGCGCATGGAGATTCGTGAAGACGATCAGTCCCGCGCGGTCGGAAACAAGCAAGGGGCGATCCAAAGCATCGAGCAGACTAGCGACTGCTTGAAAACTTACCTGATCGCTCGTTTGCTTTTCAGCCGCTGCCGTACTTTTGGCCAACTCGCCCTCCACCGGCTCCGGGAACGAGCAAAGACACCACTCGAATCCTTGTCTCAGAGAATCGAGTGGGAATGGGCTCGAAGGTTTGTATGCTCGCAAAGGCGCCAAATAGAGTCAATGGTAAAAGCGTCCTAGCGTTTGCACAAACGTGGAAATGAATTGCATTAAACCGGAACATTTCAAAGGCTATACGGGACGAGTCCATTCGCGCGGCTTCGGCATCTAACTGAAAAGGAGTGGTTTACGAAAGCGGAATGGAGGGGTAGAGAACTTGCTGAGGAAGAGGCAGTCCAAGAGAGTACTAATACTCGGGTACCAATGAGCGTACGAGAAAACATCGTGCAGCAGAAGGTCGCGCAGTCTTACGACGATCGGCGCCGATTCCATCGGATTCGCCTCCAGGTGCCGCTCTTCATCCGTGGGAAGGATGCTCACGGGGAGCAGTTTGTGGAGTTGGGTAAGACACTTGATATCAGTGGATTAGGGGCCTTCGTCATTTGTCCGCGCTCCCTCACGATCAACGATATCATTATCCTGACGATTCCGGCTCCTTCAATCATCTCATCGGGCCTAGTGCCAGCCGGGATGCCTCCGATCCAAGCCAGGGTCAAGCGGCAACAGGAAGCTGGCGAAGCGCACCTCGTAGGCGTTGAGTTCCTGAAGCCTATCGGATAGGAAGTTTTCCACAGACCGGGGTTGCCCATTCGCGGCACAGCTCCGACCGTAAAATGGAAGCGCTTTTCCATCCATGTTCGCCTCCGCTTGCAACCCTTGGGGGCGATCAAATAATCTACGTATTGGCAGCGACTTAGGACCAAGCCCCGGGTTATATTCTTGTCCTGGATTGGACTGTCCCTTGCTACAGTGATACCGCCCCGCAGGTGTCCTGGATACAGGATAAACTAGACGTACGTTCGCTTGACTCGGAACTCATTGATGCCCCAGCCAGCCGACGCTTCGCCGTCGCAGCCATCGGCCGACGACTCCTTCTTGGACCTGCTCGTCGGGACCCTCGAGGGTCTCGACGAGACGGTGCGCGGACAATTCCTCCGCCAGTTTTTCCATACCATCGCGAAAATCGATTTGCCCGAACCGCAGAGCAACGATTACTGGCAGCGGATTCTGCAGCGGCGCCGGGAACTTTCCGAAAGTCTCGGCAGAAAAGTGGCGCTGGCCACGGCGATGGTCGACGTGCTGTCGTCGACCAATTTTATTCGCGTGCCGATCGTGATGGAGTACGACGAACTCAAGAAGCTCCAGATCAACGCGGCCACTGATCCTCTGACCGGACTCTACAACCGGCGGCTCTTTGACGAATATTGCGACAAGGAACTGAACCGCGCGAAACGCTACGGCCAGCATCTCGCCATCGTGATTCTGGATCTTCACCGGCTCAAGGAAGTGAACGACCGGCATGGGCATCTACGCGGGGATCAGATGTTGCAGCTCGCGGCGACTACTCTGCGCAAGACGCTGCGCGCCGCCGACTTCGCCTTCCGCATCGGCGGCGATGAATTTGTGCTGCTCCTGCCGCAGACCGATACCGAGCAGGCCGTCACGCTGTGCCGCCGCGTCCGCTCGCTTTATGAGAGCGACGTGGTCTCGCTTAAGCTCGAAGTTGGCGTGACGCTCGATTTCGGCGTCGCCGTGCATCCGCAGGATGGCGATCAGAAAAGCGATCTGCTGCGCACGGCGGACGAGCGGCTCTACGAGCTCAAGCGCTCGGGCCACGCTCCGCGCATGGTTCCCATCGAGACGCATCCGGCTCGCGAAATCGCTCCTGCTGCTGCGCCGAAAGCTCCCGTAGCGCCGCCCGCGGTGGCTCCGCCGTCGAGGGCTCCCGCCGCGGTGCCTCCCGCTGTTCCGCCCAGCGCGGCTGCGCCGCCTACGCAACCTGCGGCGCCGCGTCCACCAGCGCCACCGTCTCCGCCCGAACAAGCCGCCCCTCCTCCGCATTCCGAGCAGCGGAAGTGGGAACGCGTGTCGCTCGGCGGCACGAAAGCGCACGCCGTGCTGACGGATGTGGGCCAGAAAACCGCGAAGGTGATCGACCTGAGCTACGGCGGCGTGGCGCTGCTGTTCGAAAAGGAAGAAGACCTCCCGGCCCAGTTTCACGCCGTCCTTCACGTGCCGATTCTTCCGCCGGTCCGCGTGATCCTACGCAAGTCCTACGTGCTTTCGGCCGACGACGGCCGCATGCGCGTCGGCTGCTCCTTCGTCTCTTAGGTTTCCCGGGCATTGCTGGAAAAATCTGGCGGAGCGCGCTAAGATACAGCTTCCGTTTCCGGCCTGCCGAGTCGATTGGGTGTTCCATGGCGGTTACAATTTCCTTACCTCAAACCATTTCAAAGAAGCGCGCTGGTCTTGACGTGTGGATGCAGCGCGCTCTCGACAAGGCGTCGGACATCGAGCCCGAGTGGGACGCGGACGAGGTCCACGACCTCCGCGTCGCGCTGCGGCGCTGCCGGACCATGGCCGAGGCTTTGAGCGAAGTCAGCGCCAGCTCTGGCTGGCGCAAGCTCAAGAAAGCCAGCAGGGGACTCTTTCACACGCTCGGCGATCTTCGCGATACGCAGGTGCAGCGCGGCTGGGTGAAGAAGCTGGGATCGGCGGGCGATCCGGTGCGGAAACACGTGCTGCGCCTGCTGGCTGGCGAGGAAAAGAAGCAGAAGGGACTCGCGGCGCAGGCCCTTGAGGCGTTCGATCGCAAGGAATGGAAAAAGCTTGGGCGCAAGCTGCCGGACAAGGCCGAATTTTTCCCGTCGGGCAGCGTTGTATTTCAGCGGCTGGCTTTGGCGAAGCTCAACGAAGCCGTCGAGCTTTACCAGCAGGCGCGGAAAAGACGCAGCGCCGTCGCCTGGCACCGGCTGCGGATCGGCCTGAAAGAATTCCGCTACATCGTCGAAAATTTTCTGCCCGAGCGCTATGAGGTCTGGGCCGCCGATCTGAAGGTGATGCAGGATCAGCTCGGCGACGTCCACGATCTCGATGTGCTGCGCGGCAGGCTGCGCAAGGAGGCTGCGAGGCTCGACGCCGCGGCCCTCGCCAGATGGATCGAGAAGATCGCGACGACGCGCAAAGCGCGCCTCGACGAATTCCTTGCGAAAGCCTCCGGACCCGAATCGCCGTGGCTCGTTTGGCGGGCAGGATTTCAGTGGGGACACGCGCTCGTCGCCGCATCCTTCCGGCAGCGCCGCACCGCCTGATGACTCGATGGCCCGGGAAATAAATTTGCGAGGGGTCTAAGTTTTTCCGGGTGCCCCATCCTCGGTTTGTGAGGGTGGGGCCTTTGACTTTTCGTCTCTATCGCAGTGGCCGGCCGGTGGGAGCTGGAGTCTTTCGAGGACGCAACGATTCGTTCGTCAGCCTTCCAATTTCCGCAGGAACTTGGCGGTCAGCACCCACTTCAGATTCCACCGGCTGTGCGGAGAAGCTTGTTCGAAGCACGCGGCGCCGGCCTTCTTCAATTCCGTGAACGGGCCGCGCGACCCCGCCAGCTGCGCGATCAGCAGATCGAGATGAGGCGCGTGGCCGAAGAGCGCCACTTCCTTTGCCTTGAGGTGCGAGATTTCCTTCAAGATTTCGGCCGGATTCTGCGCGGGCTTCAGCGCGTCGCTCACGCGAATCTTCTCCGGTGAAAAGGCGAGTGCCTCCGCGAATATTTCCGCGGTTTGCGCCGCGCGCACGTAGGGGCTCGTGATCAGCACTTCCGGTTTCGCGCTCAGCGCGCAGAACCCGAGCGCCGCTTCGCGCGTCTTTTGCACGCCGCGCGCGGTCAAAGGACGTTCCGCCTCGGCCGGCGATTTCGGATCGGTGCGGTCGACGGCTATGCCGTGGCGGACGAGATAGAGGATCATGGTTTAGGCGACCTTCTCCTTTCGCTGCACCCGCCGGAACTCCGTCTTCAGGTGAAATTCTTTCTCGAAGAGCGCCGCCTTGCGTTCCAGTCCGGCGACGTCGAGCCGCGTGCCCTCGGCCGCGCGGACCAGAAAAATCGCGCGGTGCCCGGCGATCTGCACATCGACACCCTCTACGCGCTGCGCGTGCTCCGATTCGAGTTTTTCGGCAATGCGCAGCAGCGAAGTGAGCAGGCGCATCTAGCGCCGCCGCGAGCCATCGAGCGCGGCGTACGAGGCGTGTTCGATTTGCGGCTCGGATTTGCAATTGTGGTAGCGGACCAGCGCACCGACCATGTCGCGCCGCCAGCCGCGCAACCCGGGAACCTCGCTGTTGCGGATCAAATATTCGCCGTGCCGGTTGTGCGACTTGCGGTGAACGAAATGCCCGATATCGTGCAGCATCGCCGCGATTTCAAGCAGCAGCCGGTGATCCGGCCCCAGCTCGTGGATCGGGCGCAGCTGATCGAAAAGCGAAAGCGCGATTCGCGAGACCTGCTCGGCGTGCTGCGGGTCGTAGTTGAGGCGGCTCGCGAACCACCGCGCTGCGGTCAGCAACTCCTCGGCGCGGTCTTTTTCCTCCGCCGACGCTTTGCCCGCCGAATATTGCTCGGCAACCAGATCGAGCAGCAGCCCCTCACGTACGCCCACCCCGGGCACGAGAATCGAGCGAAGGTCGAGCCACTTCGCCACCGTGCCGATGATGATTCCAGCGATGCCGATCACTTCGGCGCGGTCCTTGCGCATGCGAAACACGCGCATGCGCCCTGGCAGGTCGAGGCGCAGCAGCCGCAGCGTCTGGTCCTTGAGCAGCCGCACATTGATCGCGGGCGTCCGGCCGGCCATGGGGCCCGGCGCGAGCCGCACGAGCGCCTCGGCATTTCCTCCCGAAGCGACGGCGATCGCGCGCGAAAGCTTCGGCGGCGAAGGCATCGCGCTCTGCAGCAGCGCGAGAATGTGCAGCCGCAGCCGCCGCTCTCTGTCTTCGTCGATCGCGCCGTCGATCGAATACGTTTCCATCAGCCGGATCGTGCCGAGCGGCAGCGCGACGCGCTCGCTCACTTCCCCCCGATCCAAGAAATTGATTTCCAGGCTGCCGCCGCCGAGATCGAAAATCACGCGCGGCTGAATTTTGTCGCCGAGCGCCCATCGTACGGCCGAGCAGACCAGCCGCGCCTCTTCCTCGCTCCCGATCACCTCGAGTTCGATTCCGGACTTCCGCTGGATGCGCTCCATCAGCTTCCGGTAGTTGCGCACTTCGCGTGCGGCGGCCGTGGCGACGGCGCGATACGCCGTCACCTGATGCCGGTCCATGCGGTCCCTAAAATGGCGGAAGACGCGCGCGGCTCGCGAAATCGTGTCGTCGTCGAGCAGATGCCGCGTGAAGGCGTTGTGCCCGAGGCGCACGGCGGCGCGCTCGGTCTCGAGAATCTCGATGTGATGCGGAGACGTGGCGCGCGCGATCACCAGCCGGATGGCGTTCGATCCGGCGTCGATCGCTGCCAGTTGTACCGGGGCGGCCACTCGTCAGCGCCAGAGGTGCTGGAGCGCGTGCGAAGGCTTGTAGTGCGTGCTGCGGATGCCGAGGTGCGAAGCGATGCGCTTGCGCAGCACCCGGTTCACGTCCGAGACGCTTCCCTCGCCGTCCATTTCAATGAAGCCGTGCCGCTTCGACAGGTATTCGAATTCGCGCTTCACCAGCGATTGGTAGCGGATGAACGACTGGAAGAGATCGTTCGAAAGCGACATGTCGCGGCCCGACTCCCAGTAGCTGATCGTCTGCGATTTCTTGAATTCGCGGTCGAATGCGATTTCCGGCCGCACGTTCAGCCAGAACGTCAGGTCCGGCCGCAGCGCGATTTCGTAAATCCCGTGCAGGTAGTCCCGCCCGATCCCGCGCACCGCCGCGCGCGCGATCAGCGTGAAGATATAGCGGTCGGCCAGCACAATCAACCCCGAACGCAGCGCCGGCAAAATCCGCCGCTCGAGCTGGTCGAAGAAATCGGTGCCGTACATCAGCGCGAGCGTCATGCGCGTCACGGTATTTTCGGCGAGTAGTGCGTCGATGTCCTCGCCCACCAGAAACGATCGCCGCAGCCCCATCGTTTGCACCGCGAATCCTTCGGATTCGAGCCATTCGGTGAGCAGCGAAATTTGCGTCGAGCGGCCCGAGCCGTCCGTGCCCTCGACCACGATCAGGCTGCCGCTCAGCTCTTCCGGTTTCACGCCCGGCAGTGGGATGCCGTAGAAGCGCGAGAGCAGGTCCGAGTTGCGGTTGCGCCCCTTTTTCCCGGATTTGCCCGCGCGCGTTTTCGCGTGGCCATTCGAGCCACCATGGGAGCG
>JBAPOM010000202.1:0-2308 GCA_049279635.1 Candidatus Acidiferrales bacterium | reverse complement strand
TGCTTGAATCGGTAGGCGCAGTCACCGTCGTCGCCGCCCGCGAAAATGTCGATTTCGGCGACATCAGGCCCCGCAAACCTTTCGTCGATGCGGAAATGGTAGCGAGTAAGCCGGGACGCAATCATATCGACAGAAGCGGCGGGAGGATCGGAAGGATTGTCGGACTTCGGCGCGGTGTAAGGCATTTCCTCCACCGAAGTCACCGTGCCGAGAAACACGACATCTCCCCGCTGGAGGCCTGGACATTTTCCGGGAGGCGCTTGCGAACACGTGCAGGCACTCGCCACCGGCGCCAACAAAATCAGGGCAAAAAATGCGATTCCCGCTCGATGCAGATTCGACGGTCCCAAAATCATCGCTGTTATCGTACATGCTTTTGGCCGCAACGCGAAATCGACGCGTGGCCGCAAAATGCGAAAGAAAAGAGCAGGACGCGGCAGCGAAACCGGTTGCGTTTACGCGCAACCGCACCAAACATAATCCGTTGCGCCTCAAGACTACGAGGAGGAATCTGATATGCTTTCATGCTACGTCGCTATCGTCCGGGCGCATCGCCAGCTCCCGCTTTTGTGAGGTGTGAAAATTTTCTCGGTTGCTGAATACGTCATCCTAGGCTTCGCCGCAATTCCGTTCGTGTATTACTTCCTGGCGATCTACAGCACGTGGCGCTTCTTCACAGTCGCGAGGCGGGAAGAAGCACGAGATGACGCCTTCCTGCCGCCCGTCAGCTGTCTCAAGCCGATCAAGGGCCTCGACGAAGACGCTTACGACAACTATGCGAGCTTTTGCCGGCAGGATTACCCCGATTACGAAATCGTCTTTTGCGTCGACCCCGATGATCCCGCGCGGCCCGTGCTGGAAAAGCTGGTCCGCGATTTCCCTGACCGCCAGATTCGGCTGCTCTTTGGCTCGGGCCGCAATGCGATCAATGACAAAGTAGCCCGGCTCGTCCGGCTGACGGCCGAAGCGAAGCACGATTTATTCGTGATCACGGACGGAGACGTGAGGGTGAAACCGGACTACCTGAGAAACGTAGTGGCGCCGTTCCGCGACCCGAAGGTCGGTGCGGCAACCTGCCTGTATGTTGCCACCAAAGAAACGAGCCTGACCCAGGAACTGCAATCCGTCGCCATGATCTCGGATTTTTTTGCCAGCGTGATGGTCGCCTGGAAGCTCGACGGCGTAAAGTTTACGTTCGGCCAAACGATCGTGACGCGGCGACAGTGTGTGCAAGGCTACGGCGGCTATCAAGTGATCGAAGATCGTCCCGCGGATGACGTATGGGCGGGGCGTCTGGTGGCCGAGCAGGGCTATGAAGTCAAGCTTCTGCCATACGTGGTGCAATCGGTGGCCGATTTCGACTCGCTCGGCGAACTCATCCACAAGCGAATTCGCTGGGCCACGGTGCAGCGCATGATGCGCCCCTGGGGACACATCGGTTTGGTGTTCACGTGGGGACTGCCGTGGGCGCTGTTGGCGGTGGCCGTCCGTCCGACAGTGGGCGTGGCCTTGGGATACTTGGGCGGCTATGCCGCGTGCCGAGTCCTGATCGCCTGGATGATCGGCGTGTGGGGAATGAAACAGAAGGGCGTGTGGAAAAAAATGGCGCTCATTCCATTGTGGGATGCGATGGCCTTCGTGATCTGGCTGGTCAGTTTCGGGCGCACCACAATTCGCTGGCGAGGCGTCGATTACGCGCTTCGGGAAGGAAAATTCGTGTCCGCAGTCCCGGCTGTCGCGCGAGATGCGGTGCGCTGAACAAATGGCTAATTCAGGCAACGGCGAGCCCGACGTGCGCGGGTCGCGCTCCTCCGTGAACCTCTCTCATCTCGGCGTTCTCGCCTTTGCAACAGCCATCTACCTCGGTTGCATTATTTCTCCCCCGTCGCTAATGGATGACGTCGACGCCGTGCAAGCGCAAATTGCGCGCAACATGCTTGCGTCCGGCGATTGGGTTACTGCTCGCATTGACGGCCTCATCTACCTGGAAAAAGCCCCCTTCATCTACTGGCTGATCGCCGGCTCTTATAAAATTTTCGGCTTTCATGATTGGGCTGCGCGGATCCCGGTGGCCCTCTCGGCGATCGCTCTTTGCCTACTGACGGCGGCTTTTGGAGCGTGGGCTTTCGGCAGACGCGCAGGATTTTACGCCGGGTTGTGCATGTCCACGTGCGTCGGGCTCTTTCTCTTCACCCGCATCTTGCTTCCGGACGCACTTCTGACCCTTACGATCGGACTGGCCCTCTGGGCGTTTCTGCGCGCAATCGACGAGAATGAAAAGCATCCGCGGTTCTGGTCCACGGTGCTG
>JBAPOM010000201.1:0-5274 GCA_049279635.1 Candidatus Acidiferrales bacterium | reverse complement strand
GAACAATCTCGACATCGACGTCCACTGCCGCGTGATGCTGACCACCACGCTTGAATCCTTCTCGGTGGGCCACACGATCGTGATGAGCCGCGGCTTGATCGATACGCTGCCGGACGAAGCCAGCCTCGCGGCCGTCCTCGCGCAGGAACTGGCCTCGATCGCGATCACCAAGCCTTCGACCGATCAGTGGGGATTCAACGACACGACGAACGTTACGGCCGGGGAGGCGCTCTCTCGCTTTTCGTTCAAGGCCACGCCCGCCGACGTCGATATGGCCAACAAGAAGGCCCTCCAATGGCTCAGTAATTCGCCCTACAAGGACAAGCTCGGAAACGCGGCGCTGTTCCTCAAGCAGCTCGCGGCCGATTCGACGGCCCTCCCGGCGCTCATTGATCCGCGCCTCGGAAACGGCGTCGAATTCAGCTCGGCGCTCGCGACGATGGGGCCGCAGCTTGATGCAAGCAAGCTCGACCAGGTCGCGGCATTGCCGCTGGGCGCCCGCGTGAAGGTCGATCCGTGGGACGATCACGTCGAGCTGCTGAAAGCCAAGCCCGTCGCACTGAGTTCGGCTCGCGAGAAAATGCCCTTCGAGGTCACGCCCTTCCTGCTTTACTTGACGCGCTATCAAGCGCCCAAGGCGGAAGGGAAGTCGAGCGAATCCGCTCTGGCCAGCAAGGACTAAAGCTCAGTCCAAGACCTTGCGAATCACCGGCGGCGCGTCGCTGAATTAGCGGCCGTGGTCGGCGTAGTTCTCCCAACCTGTCTTCAAGTCGTACGGCGTCAAGAAGCCCATCGCTTCGATCTCGTGAATCTTCCCGTCGTAAACCTTGAACACGTGCGCGGCGGGAAGATCGAAGGGCTTGAAGTTCATCGGAATCGAAGTGACGCCGGGAACGCCGACGATCTTTTCGGTGGTGGACTTCATCGGCTGGCGGAATTGCGAGAGGCCGAAAACGAGGCCCGTCTCGGGATCGGCGATCATCACGCGGACAGGCTCGATTCGCGTGATGTAGTTCAGCCCGCCGGTCCTTAGCCCCGCAGCACATCCCAGCGCACCGAGGGATCCGAAGCCCGGCTTGTCCGGGGGCGGATTGCCCGTCGTCTGCATGCCGTTTTCGCGCCGCAGGCAATCATCGGCGAAGGGCGCGTTATTGGCGTCCGCGCTGGTCACCGCCGGGTAATACATCGAGGCGATGCGAATCATGTCCTGGCGCGTGTCGCGTTCCGAAGCCGGGACGTCGGTGAGGAAAGCCTTGCGCGGCGTATCCAAATTCTTCATCGATGTCGCGCGGAGATTACCGGCGATCAAGTGTTCGGCGGCGACGATCTCGCCGTGGCGGACTTTCAGGCGCAGAGCCAGGATGATGGGCTTGTCGCTCGCCTGCATCACGCCGAAGAACCCCACCTCTTCGGAAACGGGATCGGGAACGTAAATCTTGAAGGTGCTGGGCAGGGCCGAAGCGCTTTTCCAAAGCCCTTCGCCCGGATGCATGTCGACGGTGTTTTCGACGAACTCGAGGTGCGACGAAAGCGGAACCTGCGCAGGATCGTGGGCCACGAGCGCAGCCAAGTAGTTATTGACCGCATCCGTCAGGCAGGCATTGTCGCAGGGCGACGGTAGTGTTTTGGCCTTCGGAGCGGCGAACAATACGGCGCTCGAAATCAACAAAAGTAGAGTTGCTCTACGGATAGTCTTCAACGATTTTCCCCCTTGGATTCTTTTTTCGCGACCAGTCGTGATTCGCACCTTATATACACCCACATCCCTTCCGAGTGAACCAGATTGTCCTTGAGCACAATAGCGCGAGGCGCGTCAGGGGACAAAAGTCCGTCGTAAGCCGGTCAGAAATTCGTGGCGATGAATTGGCGCAGCCTTTGAATCCGAAAGCTGGCGTCGCCGGACTCGATTTGCAAAAGCAATTGCGCGGCGGCCAGTTGATTGCGGAAGTCAAGCGCAGCCGAAGTGTCTGGATTGGCGACGAGTTGAAGATTCTTCTCGATCTGGCTGCTTTCGTCCCGCAGGGACGCGAGCTTCGCCTCCTGCACCGAAATGCTGTCGGTTAACTGTTGCCGAAGCACCTCCATGCCCCGGACGACCTCTCCCTCTTGAACCTTTTTCCACGCGTCGTAGTCGTCCGCGGCTCGATCCAGATGCTTGTCGATCGCATGGCTTCCAAGGTTGTAGGTGATCGTGACGGCTCCATAAGGTTGCGCGCCCTGCATCACCGGGTTGACCTGTTGATGGACTCCGACCGAAAGCGCGACGTCCCAATTGTTCTGGCGGTCTATCTTGTCGAGCGCCTTTTGCTCGCTGGATTCGTCCATCTGCTTTTCCGTGATCAGTTCCTTCAGAGGTTTATCACTCAGAGTAGGAACATAGAGCGCCGATATCTTCAGTTGGGTATCGGCTCGGTCCGCGTCGAGCTTGATTCGGGTGGTTTGCAGGGAAAAGAGCATTGGGTTGGTGGCATTTTGGGCCGCGATCATCTGCGAAGTCTTTTGCATCAGATCGTCCAACGACTTCGAAGCCTGGTCGATCAGCGCGAGCCGATTGCTCAGCGCCTCTTTCTCCAAGCTTGTGAACGCGTATTGCACAGTCTGTTGGGCCGCGGTCGAGGCTTTGTACAAGTCGCACTGCTTTCGGGCCGCGTCCATGGTCAAGCCGCTCTTGCGAAAATCGGAAAGACCAAGGGACGCGCCCGCCACGGTTTGCACCGGCAAGCCCGTTTCGGGCTGAGTCACGCCAACCGCGGCAGTGGGAGTGCGCAGCAGGTCTCGCTGTGCCTGCGCCTGCTCCATCACGTAGGCGCAATAGGCTTGCTGGTCCGCCTGCGCCGCCGCGATTCCGGAGACGAGCAGCAACATGGCAGAGATCAACACAGGCTTCCAAAGGTTTGGGAGCATTCGCGTTCTCCTTAAAAGAGCAAAGGCTTGCGGCCCAGAAATACCGTCTCCGATTTCGCGGAGTCGGGATGATCGAGATCCATTTGGATCAGGAAGCCGCGGATGGCGGTCTTGAAGATCGGATGCAGAGCGTCTTCTTCGCCCGTGAAAATCTGTTTCACCGCGCCTACTTTCCGGCAAACGATCATGTTGAGGTAGCAGTCGTAAATCGGCTTGCCGGCGGACGCCACGGCTTGATTCGTGTACGGAACGAACGCGAAATACAGCGTTTGACCGCCCGCCGTGTTGAGGTAATAAGGGCTTTGCTTGGCGGTGGTGATGGCTTCTCTCAAGCGATCGATCTGGCGCGTATCTTCCTCGAGCTGCTTTTCAGCCACTCCGATCGCGATATCCAGCTGCGCCACTTCCGATCGCAATTCGGCTTGCTTCACGAGCACGTTGAGCGAGTCGGTGCTGGTCGTGGTCTTATCGAGCACGCTATCGGTCAGCAGGACTTGAGCGATCTCGCTGTCCGTGTAGTTGCCTTCGGCCTGATTCAGCGTGGATAGCTGCGTTGCGGCATCGGCCTTCGTGATCAGCCCCGAAGCGAGGTCTTTGTTGACGTTGTTCTCCATATCCTTCAGCTGCGCCAGCACTTGTTGCGTCTTCGCGTTGTCCGCCTGCTTCTGTTGATCGAGCGTCGCGAGTTGCGGGCCGGTCGTGAGATCGTGTGCTTTCTCGCGATCGATCGCCGAATTCAGCTCAGGCTCGAGTGCGACCAGCGCCCCGCGGTGTTTGTTCATCTCCGCGAGGCCGCTTGTGAGCTTTTTCGAATCAACCTTTAGATCCTCGATGGTCTGCTGGCTGGTAACCAGCTTCTCCCTGAAATCGAGGCTTTTTTCGTCTGCAGGGGAAAGAATCACCGGCGCGGCCCATGAGCTATTCACGGCATAGAAACCCATCACGAAAGCGTACGCAATCACGCCGCCCAGCACCGCGTACAGCACGATGATGGCGAACACCCGGTAAAGAATCAAAACTGGCTTGTGGAAAAACGGCTGCCCGGCGGCGACAGGTCTTTCTGGCGCGCGCAATTCGGCTTTCGTCTCAGAAGGAGCCGGATCAATTGTTGGTGTTCCCAAGGGCAACTACCTCCTGTTCCTTTTGTTGTTTGGTCCGAGTGCCCCAGTCCGCGGAATCCATCGTGCAAAGCGCCAGGGGAGTAAGAAACAAGCTGCTCACGAGCGACCACGCGACGTATGCGCCGAATCCAATCGGATGCGAAAGCGCTTCCTTCGTGCTGTATCTCTTGATTACCCAACTCATGATCGCCGCAATCCCCAAAGCGGTGATCAGCGGAATCGGTCCCGCCCACGCCAGCGGATCGGAGGTCAGCATGGTCACCACCACCAGGAATCCCACGATCGCTCCCAGCGGCACCGTCACCAGCGTCAGCACGGTGTTCGGGTGAAGTTTCCACACGTGTTGCGGCAACGTCCTTAATGTGAAAAAGAAATCGCAGACAATGCTTCTCCGCCAGCGCAGCTGTTGCTTAAACAGGACGGACAGCTTATTCGGCACGGTCGTCCAGCAAAGCGCGTCGTTATCAATATACGTTCCATAGCCGCGCAGCAGCGTCTGATGCGTCAGGAACCGATCCTCGCCCTGATTCACGGGAACGCCGAACCAGTGGCGCGCACGGATCTTCGGCTCGATCTTCAGCAGCAGCTCTCGCCGGATGGCGAAGAGGCATCCGCTGATGCAGCAGACGCTGCGCGTCCAATTCTCGGGAATCTTGTACAGCTGAAACGCGAAGTAATACATGATCGTCTGAATCGCGGTGATCACGCCGTCGTTCGGGTTCCTCACGCCCACCCGGCCGCCCACCGATCAGATATTCGGCTCGGCGAAGCAAGCCGTCAGCTCCCGGATGGCGTCCGGGTGGAAGATGCAATCCGAATCGATGGAAATGATGATCTCGGCGGTCGAAAGCTGCATCGCGTTGCAGACCGTGCGCGCCTTCCCGCTGTTGACCTCGTTCCGTCCCGTTCGCACGCGAATGTTCGTGAAATCGCGCTGCGCCTTCAGCATCCATTCGTAGCTGTCGTCGACGGAGCAGTCGTCCTGTGCGATCACTTCGAATTTGTCGTTCGGATAATTGCTCTTGCTGATGCTCTCGATCGTCTCGTAGACGGTCTTGCCCTCGTTGTAGCAGGGCATCAGCACGCTGACGTTCGGCTCGTAGAGGTAGTCTTTGCGAATCTGAGTGCCCGGATATGCGAGCCTCAGAATGAGCCCCATCAGGTATTTGACCACGGAGATCAGCAGGCAGAGCACCATGATGAGCCACAAAAGAATCGGAGCCATCGAGCCCTGCCTCCCGCCTATATC
>JBAPOM010000200.1:0-2145 GCA_049279635.1 Candidatus Acidiferrales bacterium | reverse complement strand
GACGTGTACGCTACGAGGCGTTTCAAATCAGTCTGCACCGTGGCGACGAGCGCGCCGTAAACGATGCCGATGATCGCGAGCACGGCGATCGGAGTAGCCATGCGATGCGCCGCTTCCGGGAAGAGCGGCAGGCAGAAGCGCAGGATGCCGTAGGTGCCGAGCTTCAGCATCACGCCCGCAAGAATCACGGAGCCGGCGGTGGGAGCTTCGGTGTGGGCATCGGGAAGCCACGTGTGCAGCGGGAAGAGCGGCACCTTGATCGCGAACGCCAGGAAGAACGCGCCGAAAAGCAGCAGCTCCGTGGTGGAAGAGAAGCGTATCTGGCCTGAGTGGATCAAGCTCAGAATGTCCGGGAGATCGAACGTGCCGGCTTCGTTGTAGAGCCACAGAATCGCGACCAGCATCAGGATCGAGCCGAACATCGTGTACAGGATGAATTTCACCGCGGCGTAAATACGGCGCTCGTGTCCCCACATGCCAATCATGAAGTACATCGGGATCAGCGTGAGTTCCCAGAAAACGAAGAAGAGGAAGAGATCGAGCGAAACGAACACGCCGATCATGGCGGTCTCGATCACGAGCAGCGAGATGAAGAAGCCCTTCACATTTTCGTGGATCGATTCCCAGGAGCAGAGGATGGCGATCGGCGTGAGGAACGTGGTCAGGAGAACGAGGAAGAGGCTGATGCCGTCGACGCCGATGTCGTAGTGAATGGTCTGGCCGATCCATTCATACTTTTCGCGCATCTGAAACGAGGCGTTGCCGATCTCGAAGCCGCGAAGCAGAAGCAGCGAGATGAGGAATTCGGCAATCGAAGCCGCAAGCGCGATGCGGCGAATCCAGGTGTGGTCGTCCGAGCGAAGGACGAGGAGTGCCGCGACGCTGAAGAGCGGCAAGAAAACGATCACCGACAGAAGATGAGGTTGTGTGCCCACGCTAGCGCATCCCCAGGACGAGCAGCAGCAAGAATGTGAAGCCGACCGCTCCGATAATGACCCACGACGCGTAGCTTCGCGTGTTGCCCGACTGCAGCTTCCGCACTTCGCCGCCCGATTCGCGCGCGACGGTGGCGACGCCGTTGACCGTGCCGTCGATCACGCGCTCGTCTACGAAGTGCCAGAGCACGTTGGCCGAGATCCAGAGAAGCGGGCGGACGATCAGAGCGGCGTAGATTTCGTCGACGTAATACTTGTTAAAGATCAGCGTATAGAGGCCGTGCAGGCTCTTCGCGAGGCGCTTGGGAGTGTCTGGACTCTTGATGTAGAACCACCAGGCGACGAGCAGGCCGAGAATGCCGACGATCACGGGCCAGCTGGTAAGCGCGTGAAACAGCTCCATGCCAGCGCTCGGCTCTGGATAAGGAGGCACCAGCGAGGGGTCGACCACTCTCACTGATGCTTCGGCGACAGGCGCGGTCGCTGGCGCGTACATCGTGAAAACGGGATCGAGGAACGTGCTGAAGTGATCGATGCCGCCGATGAGTTTCGGCGCGGCGAACCAGCCGCCGAAGATTGAAAGGAAGGCGAGAATCATCAGCGGGACGGTCATGTTCAGAGGCGATTCGTGGACGTGCACTTGATGCTCGTCGTAGCGCGGCTTGCCGAAAAATGTGAGAAATATCAGGCGGAACATGTAGAACGACGTGAGAGCCGCGCCCGCGACACCGAGCACCCAGAGAGTGAGATTCGCGTGCGGGCCGGACTGCGCCGCTTCGAGGATTTCGTCCTTGCTGAAGAATCCGGCGAAGCCGGGAATGCCCGCGATCGCGAGCGTGGCGATCAGCATCGTCCAATAGGTGACGGGAATCTTTTTGCGCAGGCCGCCCATTTTCATCATGTCCTGCTCGTCGCCCATGGCGTGGATCACGCTACCGGCGCAGAGGAAGAGCAGGCCTTTGAAAAAGGCGTGCGTCATCAGATGGAAGATGCCGGCCGCGTAGGCGCCCACGCCGCAACCGAGGAACATATAGCCGAGCTGCGAGACGGTGGAGTAGGCGAGCACTTTCTTGATGTCGGTCTGCATCAGGCCGATGGTGGCGGAATAGAAGGCGGTGATCGCGCCGACGATGGCGACGACAAGCATCGCGACGGGCGCGCGGGAGAAAAGCGGGTTCATGCGCGCGACCATGTAGACGCCGGCGGTGAC
>JBAPOM010000199.1:0-13119 GCA_049279635.1 Candidatus Acidiferrales bacterium | reverse complement strand
GCATATTCACCTGTGACTCTTTGTCCACTTCCACGCGCGCCGCCGCCTCGTAGACCGGCTTCATCTTGAACGTCGCGATCGTCGCCACCGTCACCACGGTGAACAGAAACGTCAGAATCAGCCACTGATGCTTTCGAAGGATGATGATGTAGTCGAACAGGTGCGGTTCCCGGGGTACAGCGTCCCAGGGCATCACGGGCGGAGGCGGAATCACCGTCAGCGATTCGCCCGGCTTGCGCTCACGAATGGCGTATCTGTCTTCCATGAATTCCACAGTCCTCAGAACTAAATCGAACGCGTCGCTGGGCGCTTCCTTTGTCTATTGAACGCGATAGATGGCAATACCGGTTCCAATGCCCAATGCCGCTTCGGTTCCCCGGGCCAGCGCCTTTTTCCCCTTGCTGTCTGGAACGTACAGGATGTCGTTCGATTTCATCGGCACGTCATCTGCTTTCCGGTCTTCGATCTTCTTTAGTTGCACGGGAATCGCATCCCGCTGCCCCGTTTGGGGATTCAGTCGCATAATTACCGCCGAGTTTGCCTTTGCAAACGTCGTCAAACCTCGTGCCAAGGCCAGCGCTTTTAGCACTGTGACTTGCTCACCACGGTCCTGCAGCACGTATTCGCCCGGCGCTGCCACACCCATCCCCAGGATGTAGATGATTCCGGCAGGGGGCACCGTGACGGTATCGCCGCCATAAATTTGTATGTTGAAAACGGAGTCTCCGGACTCCATCAGGCTCTGCAGCGGAACCGTGATTCTTTGTTCCTTCGGTTCGGGTTTCGTGGTGGCGCTGGCCGGCTCTTCTTTCGTAGCGTCGGGTGGTTCCGGTCGAGTCACGATCACCACGTTGCCCGCGTTATCCGAAACGCCCCCCGCGGCCGTGAGCACTTCCAGCAGCGTCGTCGGTCTCATCACCTGGAACACCATTGGATGGCCGACCGCACCCACAATCGTCACCGGCTGGCTGGTTTCTTCCTTGACGAACACCGAAACCTGCGGGTGCGACACCAGGCCGTTCGCGAGAAGCAATTGCTCGACCTTCGATTCCAGCTGGAAAGGCGTAAGACCCGCTACCGCGATCTTGCCAGGGATCAGTGGATAGCTGATGTCGCCCGTATCACTAACACGGACGTCGCGGGAAAGTTCCGGAACGTCGAATACATCGATATGCAGCAGGTCTCCGCTACCGATGGTTGCGTCCACCGGTTGCGCGCTCGCCGGGGCGGCAAGCTCCTGCACTTTCACACTCTTCTGCTGCTGCGGAGTTTCGTGTGTTTCCTGGGCGCGCGCTATCTGCACGGTCCCAGCCATCAGCGGGACAGCCAACAGCCAGATACTCTTCGCCCTCAGCCAGTCCGAAACCCCACGGACTGTAGCAACCATCGGTATAGATGACCCCGGTCAACTATCGCCTAGCGTCAACGCGCATGTCAATCAGGAGATTACTTTGTCTTTGTCTTTGGACGGCCCCATCCAGCGAATGCCTTGCGAAGTACCGCCGGGAAAGGTATCGAATCGGCGCCCGCGCCCCCTCAAGCCTCGCTCGCCCCTTCGGTCACGTTGCTATATTCCCGGTCGCGCTGCCGCACCCCGGGCCGCGCCGCCTCCGAGGGAAGCGGCGGCACCGTCACGAGGTACGCCTCCAAAAGAAACAGCAAGGCGTTCCCCGGGAGTTGCAGGTTGAAGTCGACCAGACTGTGCAGCAGCAGCCCTCCAACCGCCATTATCGCTCCCACGTGCAGCCCGAGCGAAAAACGCCCCTGTTCCGCCGCGAGGTTCTTCCTTGCCTCCCGATAAAGCAGCCACAAAAATAGCGCTCCGCACAAGCCGCCAAGTAATCCTGTCTCGGCCAGCGTCTCCAAGTAGTCGTTGTGAACGTGGTCGACTCTTTTGCCATCGTAGTCCGTCTCGTATCGCGGATACACCGCAACGATCGTACCCAATCCGCACCCTTTGAGCGGATGATCCAGGAAAATGTCCGCCGCCCCGCGGTCCATCGAGATGCGGCGCCCCATCGTCACTTCCGGCGATTTCAAAGCCGAGAGCCTCTGCATCGCCTGGCTCGCTCCTACCCACGCCACGAAGAACAGCGCTACGATCGCTACGGCCGCCACCGCCGCCACGCGGCCGCTTCGCAACATCCGCCGCTTTCGCATCATCCAACCGAGGATGCCGATTTCGAGCGCGAAGCCGATCAAACCTCCGCGCGAACCCGACAGAACAAGCGCGCCCAGCGGAACGAGTGTAAATAGCGTCATCAATGGAAGCACGTCTCGCCGCAGTCCGCGAAAGGCCATGAGCGCGAGGCCCACCGGCAGCGTCAGTTCAACGAACCCCGCAAAATGGTCCCGGTCCACATATGGGCCATACGGCTCACCTCCGTTGACAGGCTCGATCCAGTAAATGCTGCTACCCGCAGTGAAGTGCTGAATAATCGCTAGTAGGGACACGGCAAAGCAGAACAGGATCACGCACCACGCCAGCATCGTAAGGTCGGCGCGTGACCGGAACGCCTGCGCGGTGAGGAAAAAAACGAGGAAGTAAGTCGCCAGCCTCAACAATTGTAGTCGCGTCAAGAACGGATACGCGGTCCCATGAAACAAAAGTTGCAGCAAGCCGATTGCGATGAAGCCCAGCAGCGGCCAGTTCAGAACGTTCCACTGGATCTTCTTACCTGCGCCTCGACACGCTACGAGCGCCCAATACAGAAAAAGCAGCGCCGCTCCGCCTTCGAGAATCGACTGAGACCACACCTGCACGGCCCCAAACGACAGCACGCTGAACGCGAGCAGAGCACATATCCCAACCTGCAGTGTCTTCATCGCGATGGGGGCTCCTCGGCCGCGCCCGTCGAAACAACCGCGGGAATCAGTGACACGTCCGCGATCCACGCCGTTCCGCTCAGCTTGTTGTCGAAGAGCCGGCTCGGATAACGGACCAGCCGCACCAGCACGAAATGCGTCTCGGGACCTGTCTTAACGTCCTCGTCGATCGAAGTCCACGGGTGCGTTCCCGTCAAGCCCTCGCTGACGGTGTTCACCGCGCCCGCATGATTTGGATCGACGATCGCAAACCGCATTCCGCTCTCCGTCGTGATCTCATCCGTTCGCATCGACGCGTGAAAGTGGTAGTGCTGGTTCGGCGCCACCGGCACATACTCGAACGGCGCATCCAGATCGACGTTTGCTCCCCCCGTAAAATCCAGCCTCACGGCCCGCGACCCGTTTGGCCCAGGCTGAAGATCGAAGTCGATCGAGGTGCCCGGAGGCGAATCCCAGCGCCAGCCCAGCCCTCCATCCGTGAACTCAGTCTGAAAATCGCCATTCCAGATGCGCGATCCGCGCGCCGGTTCCTTGCTTGGCAGACCAGCCGCCGCGAGCGCTTCGCGCCACACGCGCCGCGCATCATCGGCGCGATCGTCGCGATCGTCGCGAATCAATTCGTCCAGCAGCGGAAACGTTTCTGTCAGCGGCACGACCGTTCCCATTTGCCGGATCCGCTCCCAGACCACCAGCGCCGCATCCGTCTGGTGCGTCGCTCCGAAGAAATCGAGCGCCTGCAGGTACGCGTCGATATTCGCGGGCAGCACCCGATCAAGCAGCAGATTGACGTCCTCGCTCGATCGCCACACTCGCGAAATCACTAGCGGCAGAAGCTTCGGGTCCGCAATCACGGCTCGCCGCAGCTCGTCATATGCCCCGGGGTTTTCCTGCTGCCGCAATAGAAAATTGCCGTAGTAGAAGTCGACCTCGCCCGATGCTGGATACACCGCCTGCGCCCGTTCGAAGGCTTGCCGCGCCCCAGTCACATCGCCCTTCGTCTCGGATGCGCTCGCCACGTCCATCCAGTAGTCCGCCGAAAGGGGATTGTCGTGGACCGCGTGCTGATAGTCCGTCAGCGCGCGCGGCAAATCCGAATGGATGAAATCCCACTGATAGTAATGCCCCAGCAGGTCCCACCCCCGGCCATCGCCCGGCAGAAGCGTCGTCCCGCGCTCCATCAGCTCGATATTCTTCGAGTGGATCCGGTAGTCCGCGAGCCAAACCTCGCTCGCCTGAAAAATAATGATCGCCGCGATCGCGAATGCCGCAATCAGCAAAGCCAGCTTCTCGCGCGCGCCTTCGAGCGGAATCTCCATCCCTCCGTAATCTGCTATGGCCGGCGCGTAGCTGCAACACAAATCTGAGATCGGTCCGAGAGGTGGAAGGGCAGGGCTTCAGGCCTGCCATAAGGCGACGGCGCGAAGCGCTTACTACGAACCAGAAGGTCGGGAGTTCGAATCTCTCCGGGCGCGCCAGCTTAAAGCGGCCCGGACACATGGGTTAGAGAACGTACCGGCTAGATAGGTAACAGTTTTGGGCCGCAGGGATTTTCCAGCGGTTCCAGGCGCTATCGCTGGTGCGGCAATCGGGTGGTTACAGGCACGCGCCTATTGTTCCTGGAGGGATCTTCTTGACAAGTGACTTAGCACTTTGCTAAGATTCCCCAGTGCAGATTATCGGCAAATATCTGATAGAAGCTGCGCAAAAGAAGCATGCGAACTGGAAAGGCTCTCTTGGTTCTTGGGTCAGGATCGTGGAGGGAGTGGAGCCGCCCTGGAGCAACTTACCCGCTGTCAGACGGACGCGCAAAGATGTCGACCCGGTTGGAGACTGCGTAGTGTTCGATGTCAAGAACAACGAAGCCAGGTTGATATCCTACATAAACTGCGAAATGGGAACGGTTACGGTATTGGCCGTGTTGACCCACAAAGAGTACGACAAAGGAGGGTGGAAAAGTGCCTGCAACTGCTGAACGGCTGCCAGCCAAATATCTTGTCAAAGAAGAGGCTCCGAAGACCATTTCTTCGCCCGAGCAACACCAAGCCTACATTTCCCGCCTTCTCGAGCTGCAGCGCAAAGCGCATCGCAGTACAGAAGAAACAGAAACTGCCAAACTACTCGTCGTCGTGATCGCCGACTACGAAGCGAAGCATTTCGTGGTCGAAAAGGCCTCGGGCGTCGAGGTGCTGCGAGAATTAATGGCGGCCAACGGCCTCAGGCAGAAAGACTTAGCAGACGACTTGGGCGGCGAGAGTATTGTGTCCCTAATCCTGCAAGAGAAAAGACAACTCAACCGGCAACAAATGGAAAAGCTCAGCTACCGCTTTCACGTTTCTCCTGCGGTATTTTTCTAAAGTTAGCATCGCAATGACAGTCCCTCCGCGCCCGAAAACAGGCTACTGCCTTAATCGGGCGGGCAATTCGTAAGCGGTGTGCCTCGATCAGTGTGAAAAACGAAATCATCGCAAACATGTTGTGCACAAGGTATAGCGCTGTTCATCCAAATTCAACTGGCTCAGTGAGAACGGAGTTTTTAGTAGGGACAGTTAGCCCCATTAGGCATTCTTGCGCTGTCTTTGAGCTAGGATTCAGTCCTCATCGATAAACCCCCAAGCGCGGTCTTCGGTTCCTCTTAGACATTGAACCTCTGATTCGGCTCCGCCGGAATGTAAGGAATCAGAAGATGGGATTCGCCAAAATGAATCTCGTGTGTCACCGTCTGCATGAAGGGCAGCATATACACTCCCCAGGTTCCCAGCCTGCTCAGGACGTCATCCTGGTTCCGAATCACAAGCTGCAGCGAGCTTCCCTTGCCAAAGACACACGCTGTGGGAAGCAACGCGATCGCATACCTGACCACCTTTCCGCGCGGAACGGGAACCGGATCTTGCCGCGGGTGGATAGGGTCATAAGGCTTCGATTTGTTCTCATCCAACGCCCGATGCGCTGCCTTCAGCCATCCGTTGCTGAGCAACTGTCTGTTGCCGTCCGGCGCCACCATCACGAGGTCTGCCATCCAGTTTGTATCGTCTTTGTCAATCGCCGCATCAAGATAGAGCGCAACCGGCCCCGTGATTTCCGTGTCCTTTGTAAATGGAGCAGTTTGGTACGTCAGGCAGTAAACCGTCGGGTCCTCGTAGGGCGCCGGCTGCGTGAACTTTTCTGGCGCAGGCTTTCCTGCCACCGACTCGGTCGCCAACCGCCCGCCAGGATGGAGGTAGAGTTTTCCCCATTCCGTTCTCGCCAGCGGCCATTCGTTCTCGAATCGCCACTTGTTCACTCCCATCACGAACATCTTGATCGGGGGTTCGTCCATAATCCCAGTGTCGATGCCCTTGAGCCAGTAGTCATACCACCGGATGATCTCGTCGTGATACTCGACATAGGGCCTGGCCGGCTCTCCCGGCGGATAGACGATCAACTTCTTGTCCTGCGCGGGCGTGCTGACGTGTTGATAAGCTTCGAAGGCTCCAAAAACATAGAGCCGGAAATTCCAGGGTGCGCCTAGATAGATCGGGAGCTTGATTTTGTCGATGTCCTGCGACTGAAACACCTTATCTTCGCCCGGTCGCGGATGAAACGAACTTAACAGGCTATCGAACGTGAACGGCGACTTCATCGGGTATTTGAGATACGAATACCACTTGCTGTTGTACTTGATGTCCGGGTGATTGAGAGCCTCCGTGAGGCGCGCCTGCAGCTCGTCCTTGGAGAGAGATTCCATCAGACGTGGCTTTCGAATCATGTAGGGGCGATTCGGGGCGGGGCAGGCACTGTCATTGCCGTGTCGCCCGTGTTGCACGTGGTAGAAGAGGGTGTCGAAGATGCCGTGAAAGTGATCGCCCGTACCAAGTGGGCAGGCGTCGGGGTGAAGAGCTTTGAGGTGCGGCGGTGGATTTGCGCCGATCTCCATCTGTGCCACTGAAAATGACGAAGGGCCCATCATACCCACGTTCCCATCGCACCAGGGCTGCGCAGCGATCCACTCGATCAAATCGTAGATGTCTTCCCTCTTATGTACAGCGCCAAAGTCAAAGACGTCTTGCATAGCTCCTGAAGCATCGCCGATGGGTTCCTTATCACACTCGGAATTGCCGATTCCCCTTGGGTCGGGAATGACATGGGCATACCCTCTGGGAACCGTGTACATGAAGTTTCCGGCTTCGAGCGTTCCGTCCCAAAACGGACTGTCGTAGTAGGGTTGCGGTTTGTCCGCGAGCCAGCGCACTGCCTCCTGTACGTCCTTCGCCCATTGCCCCCAAGCGAGTATCGCCGGAAATCTCTTGCCTTCGACGTCAGGACGATAAACGTCCACGGCGATGCGCACGCGGTCCCGCATCGCAACCATGGAGTCCTTTTCGGTCTTCACGTCGTAAGCGGGCTGCGACTCACTTTGCTTGATGATCTGGGGGTAGCCGTCAAAGTAAACGCCCTTGACCTCCGTGCCGTAAGGGATACGGACAGGTGCCGGTACCAGACCCTTGATCACGATCCCGGCCGCATCACCTGAGTAAACCTTTTGGCCCACGCGGGCCCTCCTTCGGGTCACCCCACTCGCCTGCTGTCGCTGAGGACCCTGGCCTGGAACGAAAGGCACATGACGAAGGTCAAGCGCGATTATGTTCTGGAACACTAAACAAGTTCGCCCGTGTCCAAGGCAACATGATTTGGATCGAGTTCATGTTGAAACTTATTCCACCACACGTGGTAATTGGAAAGACCTCGCCCGATTTCCTCATTTTGGCCTTGGAGTAGTGCGAAGTAGCGTTCCTTGAAGGCTCTGGCGCTCTGCTCCTTGTGCCAATCCTCGACTGCCTTTTTGGCTGCCGGATTTTGAGGATCAAATTTGCAGAAAATTTCCGTCTTGCCGAGATGGCCCTGCTCCACGCCCCAACCAAAAAACGCGCCGCCATCATCCACGATGAGGCCCTTTTCGATCAGAGGCTCTTTTGCCTTGCCGGCTCCAATCGCCCACTTGATGGTTAAGTCTCTTTGCCCCATCACAGGTATCGAGCTGAACATGCCACCCGGACGGAACGTTTCCCGAATCGAGGCAGAAATTCTGACGCACTGGCACAACAGAATCCCCTCGGTCCTGGGATCTTCGATTGATGCTAAAGACTTGCCGTCCGCGGAGCTGATGATGTGCTGCAAGACTCGTTTCTTGTAAGCGAAGTCGGCCGCGGAGTTACCGGCGACAATGATAAAGAAGCCGGGGCCTTGTGCTTCTGTGCTAAGCCGCTTGAACGTTTCCTCCTCTTCTTCATTGCTGGTAGTGATGTTCGCAGCGACCATGGCCACATTGAACCCCATGAGTTCGAACGCGATCTCACTTTCGCCGATCTTGATCTCCGCCTCCCACATTCTCTCAACGGACGGGAAGCTAAAGTATCGCGCCATGAAGTTCGGCGGTATCTCGCTCAAGTAGTATTTCGGAGATATTCCTTCGATTGGAAATTTTGAGGGGCCGGGCCAGTGATAAATCTTCAATGCGGCCTTGGTGAAAACGCCCGGAGTAACGCCCGGCGGCACGGCACTCGTCAGCACGCTCCGCAGAGACGGCCCCGGCCCGTCGCCACAGAACCACTCATCCGAAGATCCCAACGAACCGGATCGTACGATTTCGCCTTCGGGTGTGACCCATTCGATCGCCAAGTGGTTGCGATCATCGCCGCTCGTGGTTTGATCCAGATGCCCGTGCCCGCGGAGCATCGCCGAACAATTCGATCCGGCTCCTTTCACGTTCATATGCAGGCCGCGCTTCATTAACTCCGCTTGCAGTTGCGCCGATATCACGTAGGGTTCAACGACGGCATACATATTCTTCTCATTGATTTCAATGATGTGGTTCATTCTGCGCAGGTCGAGATAGAGAGTGCCCTTCGAGAATTTTCCCGTCCAGCCGGTGCACACGGGCCTGAATGGCAACTTGTGCTTATTGCACAGCTTGACGATCGCCTGGACTTCCGCAGCGTCCTTCGGAAGGACGACGGCTGCGAATTCCGTCGCGTGATACGAATGCATGATGACCGGGTCGTCGCAAATGTACGCGGGTCCAACTACATCCTCGAAAGCCGAATAAACGTCCTTGCTCAACGCCATGATCCGTCACCCCCCTTTACGCGATTGCGGCCTCGACGAGTTCAACGACGTCGTAGATTTTCAGGCGGCTGCCAGTTTCGGCGATCGCTTGATTGAAGGTCTTCTCACACCAGGGACACGTGGTAACGAGCGCCTCAGCGCCCGTTGATTCGGCTTCGTCGATTCTTTCGCGGGCCGTCCATTGTGCAAATTCGGGATTTGATTCGTCCACGCCACCACCGGCGCCGCAACACCATGCGTACTCCTTAATCCTGGTCATTTCCGTAAGCTTTACTCCGGGAATGCGCTTGAGAACGTCGCGAGGAGGTTGATAAACGCCGTGGGTACCTCTCCGGTACGTTTTTGGAGGGTCGAACACAAACCGGTCGCCCGGAATCTTTTTCCCCTGCCAGTGAATCCACGGCTCGCCCAGCCTACCGAGGCGGCACGGATCATGGTAGGTGACGAGCAGGTCTACTTTCTTTTGCGGCTTCAGCTTGCCTTGCTTTATCAGGCGGTCGAGGTATTCCGAGATATGCAGCACTTCGAGATTGCCTTTGAGATTGAACTTGTCGTACAGGACCTTGAAAGCCTGGTAGCCATCGGCGCAGCCCGTTACGACGGTCTTGGCGCCACATTGTTGGACGAGAGCCATATTTTTCTTGGCCTGATTGAGAAAGTCTTCCTTGTAACCCATCTGGTAGGCGCGGCCACCGGAGCAGGTCTCGGCGTCGCCAGCGATACCGAAATCGACCCCGGCTTTTTGCAGAAGCTTGGCGGTGACCTTGGCGAGCTTTTGCATGTTCTTGTCGTAGCTGGTAAGACAGCCAACGTGATAGAGAACGTCTACTTTTTCTTTGGTGGCGTCCTTCAGGTTCAAGCCGGCAGCCCAGTCGCCGCGTTTGCCCGTGGGAGGCACTTCCGAGCCATGCTTTCGGAGACCGGCGATCACCTTGTCCAGGGCCGGATGGGTCTTACCATCCTCGACGCACTTGATTCGGAATTCGTTGATGGGTTCGAGGACTTCCATGTCCATGGCATAGTTGCACGAGACGCCGCAGGCGCCGCACATCTGGCAGTTGTAGACGATATCGAGGAGCCGGTCCGTATAGCTAAACCCTTGCTTCAGCATCGCCGCACCAATGTTCAACCGGCCGCCGCCGGAGTAACTGTGGAAGTTGTACTTCGATATGCTCGGGCAGACATTGGCGTACTTATATCCGCTCACCCTCTGCATAGGTATCCACTTGCACGCCGAACAGCGGCAGCACATCTCCATGTCGCCCTTATATTGTTCCAATCCCATGGCGGCTATCTCCTGTGATTGCTCCACGACAAGTTGTTTCCGCTGGCGTTCTTTAAAAGCACACTTTCCCCGGATTCATCACGTTATTTGGATCGAATATTCTCTTAAGTTTGCTTAAAACGGAGAGGGAAGCGGCGTCTCGATTCACAATCATCCGCGTACTTTCACCATAAGGCCTTGAGAAGAATGCGCCCCTCGTCATCAGCTCTTTGACTGCCAGAGACGAAAGGTCCCGTACTCGATTGACCTCGCGGCCATTTTGGGGGTCGTAAAAGAGATTGAATTCACAGTGATAGCTCGTGCCCTGTACAACCGGCTGGATGTACGCACCTAGACTGGAAGATGCGTAGCCGGATTGTTGAACCAGCTCATTCATGGTCTCGAGCTGGGTCCCCAGTTTTTCCCGGAGGGTCAAATAGAATACGTCCTGGCAAGCCCCGCTAGGACGAAGCTTCCAATACGGATTGCTGCAAGGCTGCTGGATCGCCTTCAAAAGTTCATGGGCGGAGACGTCGCCAACCGCCTTCTTCGCTTCCACTCCCAGCCGCTGCGTGATTTCCGTGATGTCTTTGATCTGAGAGCTGACCCTCTCCTCCGGGAAATATTCGTAGCCGGCGACCGTATAGAAAAGCGTCCAGGTAGGTAGGGTTGCCTTCAGGTCTTGGAAATCATCGGGCCGTTCCTTCGCAAGAATTGCGGCGAGGTTGGTGTTATTGAGAATGAAACATTCGTTGACGGACCTAAGCCTGACCAGCCAATAGGCCATCTCCAGCAGGGGATCGAGCCCGGAGGAGCCGATCATAAATGGCTCCTCTAAGCTCGGCAAAATTTCGCAGCGCATCGATACCCACGTCACGATGCCCATGGTTCCCTGCGCCCCTTGGATCAGCCGGTGCCAAGAAGCTGTGCCGGGACCATATGGCGCTTTTTGCACGCCTCCGACGGCCCACTGTTCCGGGATTGAACCGGGGCCGGCCGCCTGCCCGGTTCTGAACTCATCGCCCGTTCCGAAAAATATCTCGGCGCAAGCCAATGGGTCAGAGATATCCCATTGATATTTGGGCATGATAACGGGCTCTCTTTCCAATATGCTGGCGACGACGGATTTGGATGCGCGCGGCAGCAACGGCATATTGAGCCTCAGGCCTACCTTCTCGACTTCCGGGATGAGTTCGGCAAATGTCACACCCGGCTCGCACATGACCACCCGTCTTTTGCGGTCCACCAGCATGATCTTTTTCATCCCGCTCATGTCGACAATGACCGCACCTCCGGCGCTCGGAACGGTGTCGCCTCGGAAATGCGGCGGACCCGAGCTGATGGGGACCAAAGGTGTTCCTGTCTCGTTGGCAAATTTCACGATCTTCTGGATGTCGGCGGCCGTCTTCGGTTTGACCACGGACGCGGGCCGCACCTGATTGACGAAGCTGATGTCCCGCGAATAGCTGTCCAGTTGCGCGCGATTGACGCTAATAAGGTCGGGACTGATCGCGTTGGCTAACGCTGCTTGCTCCATGATCGGCAACCTCCCCGGGGCAGATAGTCCGTGCCGCCACCAAGATTTACTTCCGAAAAACTAAAGTCGAAAAGCCATAAAGCCCGCCTCGCTCGCGCGTTCAAAGCCGTGGAAAACGACCATTGCGTTCTCGACGCAACAAGATTTGAGACCCGCTAGTTCGTACAACAACCACGAGGTGCTTTGCCGGCTGAATCGACTGTGATATGAGATAGATGATGTTCTTTTAGAAAGTATGAGCCGCTATCTAGATACTGCTTCTAGGATCTCAAAGTCAAGCAGTTGCTAGAAATGGACGCCGCAATTCAAGCGACTGCTTGAAACTCCCATCCTGAGCGGTCGATGCAATAGCTGGACGAAAGGAGCACACGAAGTGCCGATTCGTAAGCAGCCCTTGGGCGAAGCGCGGCAGCGACTTCTCGAAGCCGCGGGCCAGCTTTTTGCGGAAAAGGGATTCCGATTGGCCGGCACGCGAGAAATCTGCCGGAAGGCCGGGACCGATATCGCCGCCATCCACTATCATTTTGGCAGCAAGGAAAAACTGTACGAAGCAGTGCTGCGTTACGCCGACAATCTGCTCGTCGATCCCGTCCCGACCTTCGCGGCGTCGCAATCGCGCGAGGCCCGGCTGAGAGAAATCATTGAGTGGGTCCTAACCCAATGTTTCGCGCAGGGCCAATCGGAATGGCGGTGGCGGTTCATCGAGCAAGCGACCATCTCGCTGACGCCGGGTCTCCTCGCGCTCTTTAATTCCAAAATTCTGCCCTTATACCAGGCTCTCGATTCCCTTTGCAGGGAGTTCCTCGGCGAGCGAGCTTCGCAGCAGCAAGTGCGTTTCGCTGCTCGGAGCATCCTCGGCCAGTGTTTCTACTACCGGCATTTCCGGGTGCTGATCATCGGTCAGGGCGAGGCGTTTTCCGACGAGCACCTCCACGAGTTGACAGACCACATCCTGGAATTTTCGGTCGCGGGTCTCAAAGCGCGGGCGCGTGCACTCGCAAAAGCGAAGCGACAGAAGCCTTCGTTCCGCCCGCGGGCCAGTTCCCGGAAGAAGCCCATTCACTGGGAGGGAAAGATTCGCACCAAGCGCATGAACAACTGAACAGTCGCACAATCCTGCGAGGACGGCCTCAGAGACGTAGCGATCCCTGAAGACTTTTAGATTTGTTGCCCCACAGACGTGCGCGGCCATTAAGCTGTTTGGAAAGCACGCTTCAATGGATAGTATCTTCCCTCGCGTCTCTCGAGATAATTTACTTGCGCCATCTCGTCGAGCAGACACTCAACGAGCATGGGATTGAGCGGCGGATAGATTTCGTCTCTCTCCCAATCCGTGAATTTGCCGATGATTTCGTCGCGGGTGAGACCGGGTTCGGATTTGATTTTTTCG
>JBAPOM010000198.1:0-4688 GCA_049279635.1 Candidatus Acidiferrales bacterium | reverse complement strand
ACTCTATGGTCAGCGGAGAGCAGGTCTCCTGATGGTAAGATGGTTGCCACAGCTCGCGCGGAAGGGACGAGCGGAATTGGCACCGGGAACCCTGGTACGTTTGTGTATCTAAACTGGGCTGTAGGTTCTCAATCGCCGACCATAATTCTGGCTCTCTTACCTCAGCAGCCAGGCATCGTAAGAGTTGGAATGAATTGGTTAACTGCAACCCACCTCGAGCTCACTTATCGCGGCGATAGTACTTTGGACTTCCAGGCTGTCAGATGTCACGGCATCGAAATCTCCGTGCGAGAGCTCTCGGGTAGCACGGGTGGTGCAGGTGGCAACATGCAATGAAATGCTTCGTGTTCGTCTTCAGCTGTCCTTCGCCAAAACTCAAGACGAGTGTCCCCCCAGAAATAGCGAGGAGCGACAAATCAAGTCTTCACTTCTATGTTCCTGCGGTTGGCGAAGTGACCAAACAGATCGCTACTATCGACGGCGTGAAAATTCTCTATTCAATTGGCAAAGAGGACGTACCGGCAGGGGCGTCAGATAGCATTCGAAAGCGTATCGCCCTTGTTTTGTTTGTGTTGCTGGTTTTCCTGACAGCGATATGCGTGATAACCGCGAAATCCATTCGGAAGCTGAACAAGGGGGCAATCTAAATCGGCTTGGGTGGACGCTCTCCTTTCTAATCTAAGCTGCGGTGCGCGAGGTAGCGCTGCTTTTTACCGTTTCTGTCGTCGTTTCCACTCTTGATTCGGGCGGGCAAATAGCGGCCTGGGCAGGTACGCAGTCTTTGCAGAAGCGGGCCTACCGCTCCGCAAAACCCCCAAAGAGGAATTAAGCTATCCCAACCCTAGACCCGTAACGTTACGTATGTTACGTCACGAAAACTCTGCGATTGGCTCAAAACAGTCCTCGTCCCATTAAGTCGTCGAGCGTTAATTCGATTTGAGCGCCGCATTTTCGGCACGCATTATCGCGTGCCGCACCCTTATAGCCGCAGGAACATTCGACGTAATACTCGTGGCATAAAATCTTGTGTGGCGATCTTCGTCGCTTCCTCGTGCGTTCTTTCTCGCAAATATCGCGCGACGTTCGCGGAGCAACATCCCCACTTGCTGCCATTGAATCCGCCAGAAAATCGAGCTGCGTTTCCGGTTTCTTCGGAAACGTTCGCTCGCGTAGCAGTTGCAGAATTAGCGGAAACAATGGCCTAAATTCGTTTTGAACCGATAGTGGCCGAGTTTCAAATGCCCGCTCCACATCTTCAGCAGTTTTCGACGCAAGTAATCGGGTTGCCCACTCGCTCGGCTTATCTCTAACGTATTCTTTCTTCTTCTTGTCTAAGCGGTAGTCCCAAAACATCCGGCGGTAATTCTCGGCCCGCAGAGCGACCTCCGATGGCCGCACACCAGGACGGCCCCTGGGACGCTTCTCCGAAAACGCGTCAAGCGGTTTTTGAACCTCTAGTTGCGGTGTTTTGCGGTTTGGCATTTTCGCGGAGATTTCCAGAGAAGCCATCCTGAATTTTACGGGAGTTTCCGCCAAATGCGGCCTAATTTCACGGCGACACGTTCCCGCCGGTGGACCGCCCAGCGACCAGCCAATCGGATGCCCCAGAAATCAGGGGATATTCTTTACTCGCCCGGAGCGAGTGCGAGTTGGAACTACCGATACGACGAGACATAAGAATGCCGATCAAGACCGAAGACAGGTTCCCCTGCCCGATTTGCACTAGGGCGCTTGAGGTCCGGCTAACCAAAAAGAACAAGCCGTACGTTACGTGTGATCCATGTGGTGTCCAGATGTTTGTTCGCGGACCCGAAGGTATCGACGGATTCAAGCGATTGATCGAATGTGGAGCCCGCGACGGTGCTATGGACCGGCTTCGCGAAATAGAAACGCGTTACCGACTGAGGTGCCCGAAATGCGATCACCGGTTTTGGATGGAGCGCGACCCCACTCACTACCTAATGCCACACGCGCCGCGCCGTATTCACCACCAGCCTCAACTTCGCCCACTGCTCGTCTTCAGTCAGCAGATTCCCCTCTGCCGTCGAAGCAAACCCGCACTGCGGGCTGATCGCCAGATTCTCGAGCGGAAAATATTTTGCCGCTTCCTTGATCCGATTCACCACATCATCGGACTTTTCAAGCTCCGCCTTCTTCGTGGTGATCAGCCCCAGCACCACCACCTTGTCCTTCGGGACCAGCCGCAGCGGCTCAAACGTCCCGGCCCGCTCGTCGTCATATTCCAGCAGGAACCGGTCGACTCGCAGCGAGCCGAACAGCTTCTCCGCGATCGCATCGTAGCCGCCCTCCGCATACCAGTGGCTGCGATTATTTCCGCGGCACAGATGAATCGCCACCGTCACTCCCGGCCGTCGCGCCGCGTCAAAAGACGCGTTGTCGGCGGCAATTGCCTCGTCGAGCGCCTCTTCCGGGTCCTGCCCCATCTCTTTCTTGATCCACTCGCGCCACTTCGGATCGAGGTAATAGCTGTAGCGCGGCGCATCGATTTGGATGTACTTCACGCCCTCGGCCGCGAGCTGCGCCATGTCCTGCTTCATGATTTCGACGATATCCCACAGCAGCTCCGAGTGGTTCGCGTACACTTTGTCCGTCACGCCCCGCTTGAACGCGATCGCCGGAAATTGCGTCGCGCTGGGCAGCATGATTTTGATGTCGCCCGGGCTGTGCAGCTTCATGAACGGCAGCTCGCGCTCCGTCAGCGGATGCATCCGCCGCAGCTTCCGGTTCACCACGCCCGTCACCGACGCCACCTTCGGCTTCTCCTGCGCTGCGTCCCAATCCCGCGCGATCGCGTCTCCCATGTCGAAGCCGTCGACCGCGTCCGTAAGCTCGCTCATGAAATTCCGCCGCCGCAGTTCGCCGTCGGTGAAAATCTGGAATCCCAGCGTTTTCTGCTTCGCGAGCATCTTCAGGATGTACTGGTCCTCCATGGCTCGCAGAGGAGTTCCGCTGGCGCGCGCCGCCAGCAAGTCCGCCGGCCGCAGAAAACTTCCAACATGGTCCGCTCTGTACGCTACTGGCATAGGTGATTTCTCCGTGATCTCTGAATTTCGCTGGAATTCGTTTCGTCGAGTTGACTAACGTCCGTTTGTCGCCGCCTTGCGGTCGCCGAGACTCGCCGATATCTTCGCGGCGGTTTCTTTCGTCAGCGCGATTTTATGCGCCAGCTCCTTGCCGCGAAAGCGTGTAGTCGGCCCCGCCATTCCCACGGCTGCGATCACGCGCCCTTCGCGCGACCGCACTGGCGCGGCAATCCCGGTGAGCCCGCGCTCCGTTTCCTGGCAATCCATCGCGTAACCGCGGTCGACGACTTTCCGCAAGTTCTTCTTCACCGCCGGCAGGCTCGTAAGCGTGGAAGATGTGTAGCGGGTCAGTCCCGCGCCGCGCAGAATCGCGTCAACCTCATCCTCCGGCTGGTAAGCCAGCGCGGCTTTCGCCACCGCCGTACAGTGGGCAGGGAACCTCGATCCGATCGGAGTCGATACCGTAATCACCGTGTTGCGCGAGTCCGCCCGGTCAAGGCAGACCACCCCGCCCGGCCCCGGCACGGCCAGGCTCACGCTCTCGTGCGATACACGCGAGAGTTCCAGCAGAAACCGGTGCGCCTCAGTCCGCAGCGTTCGCGATTCGATGGCCTTGGTCCCTAGATCGTGCAACTTCAGCCCGAGCCGGTACCGCTCGCCTTCCGGACTCCGCTCGATCAGCTCGAACTTCTCCATCGCATTCAGCAACCGATGCACAGTGGTCTTGTTCAGGCTGAGTTCCGATGCGAGCTGCGTCACGCCCATCTCCGGTCCATTTTCTCCCATATGCAGAAGAATGCGCAGCGCCTTCTGCAGCGACTTGCTCGACCCGGCATCGCTCGCCGCCGGCCGCCGCTTCCTTCTGGATGTTGAAGCCATCGGCACTGATCCTCGCGCGCCTCATTCGGAGACTTCTCGACGCCGCCACGGTGGACACCTGACCGATCCGATGCCCCGTCGTCCGCTTATTGTAGTGCGTGGAAAGCCAACTTGAAAGGATGTTTCACAATATGAAACGAGAAAATTGTTCTGTGGATTGTAGACGAATTGTCGGATGGCAAAAGCCCCACCCTCAAAAACCGAGGATGGGGCACCCGGAAAGTCAAAGGCGAAGGCCCGCGCGGGCCGCCTTTCGACGGCCCGCCTCGCCTGTATCTCGCTCGCCGATCGGCTTACTTATGCGCCGTCCGCCAGCCTTCCGCGTACGTCTCGCGGACAACCTTCGAATACGGAACCGGGCTGACCACCGCGCGGATTTCCTTCTGCTTGTGGCGCTCGACCGTCGGTTTCTTCGTGCCGCCGTTCTCCTCGCCCCAAACCAGCGTCAGTTCCGTGCCCACCTCGACGTCGTGATCCACCACGCCGAGCGACAGCACAGACCGCTCGTTGTAGCTGTAGCCCGCGAACATCGAGAGCCCCACCGTCTTCCCGCCCTTGCCCACGATCTTGTCGTACGACGCCGAAGCGTAGTTCGAAATCGGCAGGTCGATGAACTTGTACGGCTCGCCTGGTTCCAGCAGCGATTTGTACACGTCGGCCACGTCCTGCGCGTTCCACGCGAACGTGACCTTCTTCCGCTGCGTCTTCTGGTCGATCTTCTCTAGCGCTTCGCGGCCGATGAAGTCGTGATCGAACTTCACGAAG
>JBAPOM010000197.1:0-13887 GCA_049279635.1 Candidatus Acidiferrales bacterium | reverse complement strand
GCCTCACCGACGACAACAAATGGGTCGAGCCCGCCACTCACGTGATCGTCTCGCCCGGATCAGCCGCGCCGCCGCAGCGAAATGCGCCCAAATCTAATCGACATTTGGCGATTAGAAAACGACGACCCGACGAGGGTCGTCGTCCTGAGTGAATCCGCCGTGTGGATGAGCGAAGGATCTCTGGCAAGCGGCCTCCGCGGATCAGCTGGAGGCCGGGCATCTAATCGACATTTGGCGATTAGAAAATGACGCAACTCGTTGAAAACACAGGATCGGTGTCGCGTCTAATCGACACGTCTGTGGCAGGCGAATTTGCGCCAAACTGCAAAGCCGTCGTTGTGAGCGGCTCTTCCGAAAGTCGGCGCGACGATTTCTCGGTGCGCGCTTGCGCCGCGTCGCGTGGCTTTTCCCCGCAGAATTTGTATGATGGTGGACCATGTTTTTCCCGGGACATTCTGAGAAGTGTGTGCGCGGGCCGCGATGACGGCCGCGCGAAAGAATTCGCGGCGCGCGAAGACTGCGGCGGGCGCCGATCCGACCGCGTACACGCCGAGCTACGCGTATCGCGGAACGCGCGGGGAATCCGAAACTTACTGCGAAGATGTGGCGCTCTCGCGGATTGCCGCAGCGGCAGGCACGCCTGCGTACGTCTACAGCCGCGCGAGCATCGAAGGCGCGTACCGGCAGCTCGATCGCGCGTTTGGCGCGCTGCCGCACACCCTGTGCTACGCGGTGAAGGCGAATTCGAATCTCGCGGTGCTGCGAATTCTCGCGGGGCTCGGGAGCAGCTTCGACATCGTTTCGGGCGGCGAACTCGACCGGCTGCGGCGGCTGCGCGTTCCCGGCAAGCGCATTGTGTTTTCGGGCGTGGGGAAAACGCGCGAGGAGATTCGCGAGGCGCTGATGTATCCGGGGGCGCGCGGCGGGATTCTGGCGTTCAACATCGAATCGGGCGCGGAGCTTGAGGTGCTGATGGGCGAAGCGGCGCGCCATGTGGCGGCGGGCGGCGCGCGGCCCTCGCTCGCGATCCGCGTGAATCCGGATGTGCTTGCGGGCGGACACCCGCACATCTCGACGGGCCATCACTATCACAAATTCGGCGTCGACTGGGCGGAGGCGCGGCGGCTGTATCTCGCGCACAAGAATTCGCGCTGGATCGAATGGCGCGGAATCACGTCGCACATCGGCTCGCAGATTTTGAGCGTCGCGCCATACCGGCGGGCGCTGACGCGGCTTGCGTCGTACGTGCGAGAGCTCGCGCGCGAAGGGATTCGGTTCGAGCACGTGGATATCGGCGGCGGATTCGGCGTGCGCTACACGAACGAAGCGGCGGTGGTGCCAGGGGCTTTCGCGCGAGCGCTGGCGGAGATCGTGCGGCCGCTTGGCTGCAAGCTGCTCATCGAGCCGGGGCGCGCGATTGTGGGGCCGGCGGGCGTGCTGCTGACGCGCGTCCTTTACGTGAAAGAGAATGGCGGGAAGACGTTCGTGATCGTGGATGCGGCGATGAACGATTTGATCCGGCCGGTGTTGTACTCGGCGAAGCATGCGATTACGCCAGCGCTGCGCGGTGAGGCGGCGGCCGGGCCGAAGAAGCGAGTAGACATTGTGGGGCCCGTGTGCGAATCCGCCGATTTTCTGGCGCGGGACTTGCCGCTCGCTCCCGTGAAGGCAGGCGACCTGCTGATCGTGTGGACGGCGGGCGCGTATGGGTTCGTGCAGTCGTCGAATTACAACGCGCGGCGGCGGGCGGCCGAAGTGCTGGTGGAGGGGCGGCGTTTTCGCGTGGCGCGGCGGCGCGAGACGTACGACGATCTCGTGCGCGGCGAAACGGTGTAGGTGCGGCTGCGATGATTCTCTTTCCGGCTTTTCTGAAGCTTGCCGGACGGCAATGCGTGGTGGTGGGCGCAGGGCCGGTGGCGGAGGAAAAGATCGAAGGACTGCTGCGCGCCGGAGCGGACGTGCGCGTGGTGGCGCCGGAAGCTTCTCGGCGGATTCGCAAACTCGCTCTCAGGAAAAAGCTTCGCTGGGACGAGCGCGCGTTTCGCGCGTCGGATCTTGGCGGAGCGTTTCTCATCGTGGCTGCGACATCTTCTCCTTCACTGCACGCGAAAATCTACCGGCAGGCGCGGCGGCGCGGCGTGCTGTGCAATGTGGTCGACGATCCCGAGCACTGCGATTTTTATTATGGGTCGGTGGTGCGACGCGGCGAATTGCAGATCGCGATCTCGACTGGAGGGCACAGTCCCGCGCTCGCGCAGCGATTACGCAAGGAAATGGAAAAGAAATTCGGCGCGGAGTACAAAGAGTGGCTGAAAGAATTGGGGGAAATTCGGAAGCGGCTCTTCGCGAAAAAAATCACGCCAGACCGGCGGCGCGCGCTGCTTCACGGGCTTGCGAGCGAGGCTTCGTTCGAGGAATTCCTGGGACGAAAGCTGCGAAAATCGCGTGTCTAACGCATAGATACCATGTGAATTCTGTGTAAATCGGGATCGCCGATAGGTTCAATCGATAAATCGACGAACCGGATTTTGAGAAGGCCTGCTAGTATCTGCCCATTCGCCGAAGCGGTCGGGCCGCGGCATTCCCCCCCACCCAAACCTTCCGTCGCCCGACCGCTCGCCGAAACTTCCGGAGAACTAACCGGAAGCCAACCGGCGCTTCTCGTCGAGTAGCAATCTTCCCCGCTGGCCTGCTTCGTTCAGGAGGAAGCCCATTTTGGGATGTACCGGTTCGAAATCCGGCGTGATGCCCTGCTCGCGCAGTTCTTCTGAGGTGACCGGGCCGATCGAGCCGACCACGATGCGCGCGAGGCCTGCGCGAACCTGCTGCTCAAGATTCATCTCGCGCGCGATCTGAAGCAGATGAACGATCTGAACGGATGTCGTGAAGACCGCGACATCGATTTCGCCGTCGACGATTGCGTGGACCGCCGCGCGAAGCGGGCCGGTATCCTCAGGCAGCGCCCATTGATAGACGGGGACGCGCGTGACTTGCGCGCCGCGTTCGGCGAGGCCGGCGAGCAGCTCGGGATTCGATACGCCGTATTCCTGGACGGCGACGCGGCGGCCGGAGAGCGGAAACGAATCAGATCTTTCGTCGAGAGCGCGGAGCAGATCGCGCCAGGTGTTTGGTTCCGGCACGGCGAGAGTGACGGGCACCCCGAGTTCCTTGAGAGCGACGACGGGCTTCGGCCCGCGCGCGACAATCGGTATGCGACGAAGCGCTTCGGCGAACTGCTCGATCGGATAAATCGTTTGCACGACGCGCGCGAGCGCTCGCGTGCCGACGCCGGTGAGGAAGATCATCATGTCGAAACCGTTCGCGGCCAGCGTGCGCGCGAAGGCGATTGCTTCCGTATTCGATTCGAGGGGAACTTCGCGCATGGATGGCGCGACGGTGCCCTTGCCGCCGTACGCGGCGATCAATTTCGCCATTTCGCCGGCGCGGCGGCTTTCGAGCGCGAGGACGCGCAGGCCGGTAAGTCCGGTGGGCTTGGTTTGCTCTGCCATTGTTTCAGTCTAATGCCGGAAATGGCGCACGCCAGTGAAAACCATCGCCATGCCGAGCTTGTTGGCCGCGGCAATCACATCCGCATCGTGGACCGAGCCGCCCGGTTGAATCACGGCGGTCGCTCCGGCCTTCCCTGCCTCTTCGACGCCGTCGGCAAACGGGAAAAATGCGTCGGAGGCGACGACGCTGCCCGCGAGAGAGAGGCTCGCCGTCGCCGCTTTCATCACCGCGATTTTCACGGAATCGACGCGGCTCATCTGGCCGGCGCCGATCCCGACGGTTTGCCTTTCGCGCCCGAAAACGATGGCGTTGGATTTCACGTGCTTGGCGACTTTCCATCCGAAGAGCAGGCCGCGCAGCTCGGCTTCCGTCGGTGCGCGCCCGGTGACAACTTTCAGTTCGGCTTGCGTAAGCTCGTGGCGATCATCTTCCTGCACGAGCATGCCGCCGGAGATGGGCTTGAGCATGAGGTCGTCGAGCGCAGCGGGCGCGGACGAAGCGGAAGTTTCAAGCTCAAGCAGGCGCAGATTCTTCTTCGAGGCGAACGCCGCGAGAGCGGCCGGCTGATAACCCGGCGCGACGATGCATTCGACAAACAGTCTTACAACTTCGTCGGCGGTCGCGATGTCGAGCGTTCGATTGAAAGCCAGCACGCTGCCGTACGCCGACACAGGATCGCACGCTAGAGCTTTCAGGTACGCGTCGCGAAGAGAATCCTGTTCGGCTGCGCCGCAGGGATTATTGTGCTTGATGATGGCGACGGCGGGCAGCTTGAATTCCTGGACCAGCGCCCAGGCCGCGTCGAGATCGACGAGATTGTTGTAGGAAAGCTCCTTACCCTGGAGCTGTTTCGCGCCGGCAAGACCCGCCGTGGGGCGCCCGGCGGGAACGTAAAGCGCGGCGGCCTGATGCGGATTCTCGCCATAGCGCATCGACTGGCGGCGCTCGATTGCGATATGGATTCGCTCGGGCAATTTTTCGAGCGGGCCGATGGTTACGTCGCCGTTGGCGGCTGCAAGGCGTTCGAGCTCCGTGGCGATTTCGCCGTCGTAGCGCGCGGTGCGCGCGTAGGCCTTGCGCGCGAGAGAAAGGCGCGTTGCGAGGCTGAGTTCGTGTCTCTCGCGAAGCTCGGCGGCGATCGCGGCGTAGTCATCGGGATCGGTGACAACTCCCACGCTCTGAAAATTCTTCGCCGCCGAACGGACCATAGCCGGCCCGCCGATATCGATGTTTTCGATCAGCTCGCCGGCTGTGACGCCGGGCTTGGCCGCCGTCGCCGAAAAGGGATAGAGATTCACGACGACGAGATCGATTGGAACGATCGAGTGCTCGGCGGCCTGTTTGCGGTCTTCCGGCTTGCCGCGCTGAAAAAGAATTCCGCCGTGAACTTTGGGATGCAGGGTCTTGACGCGCCCGCCGAGCATTTCGGGCCAGCCTGTGAGATCGGACACGTCGCGCACGGGGATTCCTGCATCGCGCAAAAGCCTGGCGGTTCCCCCGGTCGAGACGACTTCGATCCCCAGCGACGCGAGTTCGCGGGCGAATTCGACGACGCCGGTCTTGTCGTAAACGCTGATGAGCGCGCGCTCGATGGCCACGGAAAATGCCTCCGACAGCAAAATAGATTTGAAGAGAAGCCGTGAGCCAGTGTATGCGCTTGCAAAAGATTTCGGAAGAGGAGTTCTACGGAATGCGGGAACGGGGTCAGCGGGAAATGCGTGCTTTCAGACGGACGCGGCCGCCTTCGATGCCGACGCTGTATTCGACTTCGTGGCCGCCCTTGTCCTGAAGCTCTTTCGTCTTTTTCTTCACGAAGCGCTCGAAATCCTTGAGGCTTGGCGCGTTGGCTTTTTCGCCGGTTTCGCCGCGAGCCTCGATCAGTTTTTCGTAGAGGGTGTATATTTTTTCTTTTTCATGTTCCGGGCTCGACAGGGCCAGGGCAAACGCGGCGGGCTCCTGCGGGCGGGGCTCGCGCCGGGAGGCGTCACCGATGGACCCAGCGCGCGGGATGGCTCGCATGCCGACTTCGACCGCTGCTTTCCTGGCGCGCTCGGACTCAATGGCTTTGGCGGCCGCGCCGAAATGGTGCTGTGTGGCCCCGGTTTCTTTCTGCGTCGTCTTCTTCCGCCACATGTCCTGATATTTTGCGTAGGTCTGGGTCAAATTGTTGAGGCGGAAGCGCTGCGCGAAGTTGAACTCGTTGATGCGTTCATTCATGCGGCGGACGAGCGAATCGACGCGCCACTGCGTGTCGGTAGGAGGGCGTTTGCGGCCACCGCCGAAGAACTGCTCGTATTCGATCTTGAGCGTGCGGATGTCACGCTCGATCTGATTCAAGTCCTCGTCGACGGTGGCCATAGGAATCCGAAAGAGGGCGAGATTCAAGCCTACGGGGGGTCGCCCATTGAGTCAATCGAGGCATTCGAAGGATTGTCGCAAAGGGAAAGCCCGAGGCAGGCGAGCGAGGCTATTGAAGTTGGTCCAGATCGAACGTGGTTTCGACATCCTGGCCGTCGGGGGTGTGGACCTTGACCGTGATCTCGGACGAATCGATTTTCTCGGGATCGTATTCCTGTTCGATGACGACGCCAGAAGTACCGAAGATATTGTAGGATTCGTCGGAATAGACGAGATACGTATTCGTCGATCTGGGAGAAATCTTCTTATCCTGGATCACCTCTATTTTGAAATCCCGCTCCAAATTCGGCAGCGGCTGCAGGAGCGAGTTTGCGCCGTCGGGACCCGGCGCGGGGTAAATGGGGTACGTCGGCGTAAAATCGATTTGTACGCGGACGAAGAATGGCAAAGGCTTTCCGAGGAATTCCTGTTCGGCCTCCTGCGCATGGTAATCCGTAACGGACGCGCCGCGCTCGACGACCTGCTCGTACGGCGTCCGGAGGCTGATGATCGCCACATGCGGCCCAGTCTCCGGCGCCGGCAGGCTGTGGGCATATTTCAGGAAGAATTCTGTGGTCCGGTCGTTGTTGGCGTTTCCGGTCAGGAAGGCTTCGCGGATTGCGGTTCCGGACAAAGGGTACTCGAATGCCGATGCGGGCGCCGTGACGGCGAGGGCCGAGAGCAAGGGAACCAGCGCGAGGTGTTTGATACCCCTCATCTCACTTCACCGTATCGATCATACACCCTGCCGCGCGGCCCTCGGCGAAGGTTAGTTCCGCAGACCTCCGCCGGCGGGATTTCCAGCGGGGGCGTCCGGCAGCGCGAAGACGTAGACGGTGTCCGTGGCTACGATCGCCACATATTGCTTGCCGCTCTTGCCCCGATAGGTCATCGGATCGGCGTTGGCAAGTTTCCCAAGGTCGGTGACCCAAAGCTCCTTGCCCGTTTTCGAATCGATGGCGCGGAAGCGATTGTCGGGCGTCGCGCCGATGAAGACCAGGCCGCCCGCCGTCGCGATGGGGCCGGCGTTGCCACCGCCGCCGGTATTTTGCTTGTCCGGCGGCAGTCCTGGAGTAATGCCGATTATGGACTGCCAGGCGATGTCGCCGGTATTCGCGTTAATCGCGTAGAGGCGGCCCCAGGGCGGTTTCTGGCAGGGCCAGGTGCCAATGACGTGGCCTTCCTTGTCTTTCATGACGGCGCTGAAACTGAAATAGGGGCCGGGGCCGTCGACTCCTCCACGGTCATAGAGCTGCGTGGAATCTGCGTTGCCCCGGCCATAGGCTCCGCCAGCCTTTCTCTTCTCGAGCCAGCCGATGAGGGACATGTCGTGCGTTTGGACGAACACGTACCCAGTTGTCGGGTCGACCGCGACGCCGCCCCAGTTCGTGCCGCCGGTTCCTCCCGGGAATTGGATTGTCGGGTCGGGTGGCGCGCCGTCCGCATGATAGAGCCAGCCGGTGAAGGGGCCCGCGTTGTAGAAGCTTCCGCCGTTCTTGGCGAGAATTGCCTGGCAAGCCTTTACGTGCTCAGGAGTTGTGTCTTCAGCCGTCACCATGTCCTCGGGCTTGTAGCTCATGCGAGCGAGCGGAGGGGGCTTCAAGGGAAATGGCTGGGTGGGTGAATACCACTCGCCGAGGACATCGCCTTTGGGCACGGGGCGTTCCTCGACGCCGAATATCGGCTTGCCGGTTTCGCGATTGAGTATGAACATCAGGCCGGTCTTGCCAATGGCCACGAGCCCGGGAATCTCCTTGCCGTGTTGCTTGATATCGACGAATCCGGCACCGGGCGGCAGATCCTGATCCCACAAATCGTGATGGATGGTCTGGAAATACCATTTCAGCTTGCCGGTGTCGGCGTCGACGGCGACGACGGAATTGCCGAAGAGGTTGTCGCCGGGGCGATCGCCGCCGTAGTAGTTGGGCGAGGGCCCGCCGATCGGCATATAGAGAAGATTGCGCTTTGCGTCGACGGTCATGTACCAGCCCCAGACATTGGTGCCGGACCGTCCCTTCCACTCATCGTTCAACCAAGTTTCGTGTCCGACTTCGCCGGGCTGGGAAACCGAATGGAAGTCCCAGACTAGCGCGCCGGTGAGAATGTTGATGGCGCGCGAGTCGCCCGGAGGGCCAACGGGCAGTTCGCCGACGCTCGCGCCAATAAAGACGAGATTCTTGTAAATTATAGGAACGCCGTTGTAGCCGACGGCGAGTTCGATCACGCCGTCCTTGCCGAAGGTGGGCACGGGCTGGCCGGTGGCAGCATCGAGTTCGATTACCTTGCGGCTGAATGTGGTGAAGACGATGCGCGGAGGGTCGTCTTTGTCGCCGGGCCAGTAGGCGACGCCGCGCGTGGATGGCAGCGTAACATCGTAGTGCCAGATCTCTTTTCCGGTGTCGGCATCGAGCGCGAGCACTTTGTTGAGGCCGGGAACATACATCACGCCCGCAACGACGATGGGCGTCACTTCCAGCCCGCCGCGGCCGGAGAGCTCGTAGGACCACGCTTGCTTCAGGTTTGCGACATTGCCCGTGTCGATCTGTTTGAGTGACGAATAGCCCATGCCGCTGAGAGAACCCCTGTACATGGGCCAATCGGCGCCGGCTTGCGCTTTGGCGACGGGCGAAAACACCGGACAGATAATTGCGATAGCGGCCAAGCTAAGGATCAATCGCAGCATATTCAGGTTCCTCTCGTGACTGGCGGATGCCTGTATCTATCGGCAGTTGCCGGCGAAGATTCAGATGTCGCTCAGGTCAGCGTGCGCTGTAGCTCAACGGATTATCCCTGTGCGATGAAGGGGCTTTCTGGTCGTCCAACAGCCGCACGGGAAACATCCCCCGAACGCTGTTGCACAAATAGATGGCATCCGCGCGAAGGAGATCGTCGAGCGTCAACACGTCCTCTCGCACATTGCGACGCGTCTTCAGGATGAACGCGCGGTACGTGCCGGGCAAAACTCCACACGTGATCGCCGGGGTGCGCCAGAGAGAGCCATTCACCACGAAAACATTGTGAATGGCGCCTTCCGTCAGCTCGCCTCGTTCGTTGAAGAAAAGGGCGTCATCGCACTGCGCGGCTCTGGCGGCAGCCAGCTCGTCGTTGTACATCTTGCGGCGAGTTGTCTTGTGGTAGAGAAATCGATCGGAGCTGGACACCGTTTGTTCCGATAGCCGAACGCGGCCGAAGGGAACGACATCAACGATCTCGCTGGGATCGAGCTCGAGTGAGCCGTCTTGCGCGAGCAGAAGCCTCACTCTGTGAGGACGATCTCCGAACTTCGGGACGATTTCTTCGAGCGCTTCGCGGGCCGCGCGTTCTTCGAAGCGAAACCCGAAATATTCGGCCGAAGCACGCATTCGTTCGAGATGCTCTTCGAGAAGCGAGTACTTCCCTTCCCAGCGCATCGTTTCGATGATTTTGAAATCGGGCGCGTGCTGGGTGAGAAAAGCTGCCTTGGATTGAGATTCCTTCCACTCTTCGGCGCTGTACGAATCGTAGGTGATGCCACCGCCAACGCCGAGGAGTCCATCTGAGCCTCGCAAGACAGCCGTGCGGATCGCCACATTGAATTGAGCCTGACGCGGAGCAAAATAACCGATCGAGCCCGTGTAGACGCCGCGCGGCGTGGTCTCGAGCGCCGAGATAAGCTGCATGGCGCGGATTTTGGGCGCCCCCGTGACCGACCCGGACGGAAACAGGGCCCTGATGACGGAATCGGGCGTACATTCTTCGCGCAGGTGTCCCTCGATTGTGGACGTCATCTGCCAAACCGAGGGGAAGCGTTCGACCTCGAACAGACGGGTGGTCCTGACGGAGCCGGACGAGCAGATGCGGCCTAAATCATTGCGCATCAGATCCACGATCATCACGTTCTCGGCGCGGTTTTTTTCGCTTACGCGGAGCGCCTCGGCGTGGCGGACATCATCTTCGAGCGTCAGGCCGCGGTCCGCCGTTCCCTTCATCGGCTTGACTACGATGCGCCGCCCTCGAATGCTGAAGAAAAGTTCGGGCGAGAGCGAAACGATCTGCTCGCGTCCGGTGTTGACGAACGCGGCGTAAGGAACCGGGTGCCGATGGCAGAGTGAAGTGAACAGGCACCACGGACAAGACATGGATTCGAAAGCCAGCCGATAGGTGAAGTTGATCTGGTAGACGTCGCCGGCCGAGATCCAATCGTGGATCGAGCGCAAGGCTTCGTCATATTGGCCGCGAGTGATCGCCGGCACGCTGTGCTGAACGAGCTCTGCTGAATCGCCGGGGGAAAAGGAGAGAGTATCGAGCGTCACGGCCGCGTCGTACAGGCCGAACCAACACAACGGATCGCTGCGTTCGCCAAGCAGGGGGCGCAGCTTCGACTCCAGTGCGTAGCCGGCTTCATAGGACAAAAAACCAGCAGCCTCGCCGCCCGACTGTACGTGCCGATCAATTTCCGCGAGCGCGTGAGCGAACGTCTCAGGATTGCCGGCGCTCAAAATCCGCGCGGGACGACGATACATGCGCCAACCGGACTCCTGGCGCAAGAGGACAAAGCCCGGCTCGTTGGCGAATTTCGCCAAAGCTCCGATGTCGATTTCTGCGGGTTTAATTTGCGAAACTCTTCTCTGCGGAAGCGACGTTTTTCAGCAACTGCGAGATTGGCGGCCCGGACCGCGACCGCGACCGCTTGCCCCCGAATCGCCAATCCATGTCCTCAGTCAGCTCGGGCGCCGCCCGTCTTGGTGAAATTCACATCCTCGGAGATCGGGAGTCCATTGGGATCGTGAGCCTACACACCCCGTATAGCCACTCGACCCGGGATACTGGACTCCCACGCCTCGCGGACGATGCTTCCGCGCTTTTATTTGCGGCTCGCGACCTCGGCTCCGCCCGCCTTCTGATGCGTGCGCCAACCTTCGGCATAGGAGGTTCGCGCCACTTCGGAGTAAGGGACCGGGCTGACGACCGCGCGAATTTCCGTCTGGACGTGGCGCTCGACCGTCGGCTTCGACGATCCGCCGCCTTCCTCACCCCAGACGAAGGTTACCTCCGTGCCGGGCTCGGCGTATTTTTCATCGAGGATCGCCAAGGTCAGCATCTTACCTTCATTCGAGCTGTAGCCGCACCAGGTCGAGATGCCAATCGTCTTGCCGTTGCTCAGCACCTTGTCGTAGGGCAGCGTTGAATAGACGGCCGACGGAAAATCGAAATACTTGGCTCGGTTCGTCTTCTGGAACATCGTGCCGAGGGCGCGAGTCATGTCCTCGTCGTTCAGCGCGAGCGTCACCTTTTTGCGGTGCGGCTTGGTGGCCAACTTTTCAAGCGCCTCGCGCCCAATGAAATCGTGGTCGAACTTCACGATGGGGCCGTAGCCGAGATCCCATGGCGTAAGGTAGTAGTCCGAGATGTTATCGGAATAGAAGCTGCCACCGAGAGAAGCGATCGCTTCGTAGCAGTTCGCGGGAAGCCACTCGCGGTACTTCTTCATCTTTTCGCCGCTGTAAATCGCAGGCATCGGAGAAGGAATCCAGCCGGACTCGAGTGTGTTGGACGAATACGCGCGGGCGCCCACGAGCCGAAGGCCGAATTCCTTGCCGGCCTCGACGATCGCCGCCTTTACCGCTTCGCCGTCGTCCCAGGGGCCAAAGAGCTCCAGGCCAGGCTGCCCGGCCATACCGTGGCGCAGCGCGCGCACGCTGCGTCCCGCGATCGCAATTGAAGTCATGTTGAAGAATTTGAGGTCAGGGGCGGGTTTGCCAAGGACCTTCTCAATCACTTTCATCGCGTTCGGGCCCTGCACCTGGTAGCGGTAGACCTTGCGGGTGAACGATCCTGGCCTGCTGGCCGATCTCTCGTCTCTCTCCACCTTGGCGTTGTAACCACCGGTCTCGCAGTGGAATTGCACCCAGTTGTGCACGGAAGGACGGCCGACCAGGTTGAAAAGGTCTTTGTCGAGATAGAAGAGGACTACATCGCCGATTACGTAGCCATCATAATTGCAGGGAACAAACTGCTTGGCCTTATTGGGTTCGAAGCCCTTGAAGCTGTTGACGCCGAGATCGGACAGCAACTTCAACGCATCGGGACCTTGAACATACATGTCCGTCATGTGATAGGACTGATTGTAGAGAACGCACGTCTGCTGCCAGGCGCGCTGCTCATCCCGCCAGTTCGAGTACTCGCTCGCGACGACTGGGTAGACATATGGCCCCGTCTGCGAGTTGCGCAGCAGTTTCACCGGGTTTCCGGCGGCTTGTAGCACGTCCTCTAGGTTCTTGTGACCCACTGGTTCGTTCTCCTTTTGATGGAAGGAGTGTCTGGTCTACCCGAAACCATTGCAGTCCAGAACTCCAATTCAAATTCTACACCCGACGAGAACGGGACAGTCCCATCGCACTACTCAGGTTCTCGCGCGATCTTTTTTCGGTAGTCGACCGGCATCGCAGCAGTGTCGAGTTCGACCCGCCAAATTCCCCGCCGAGAGTATACGCGCTAGCCTTATTGTGTACAAGAGTATGCACAAAGGTCAGGCGGTGCGGTCAGCTCTGCGAAGAGTTTCCCGCCGCTTGTTCGGGGGGCGGCTCGGCATTTTCGGGAGTCGATCGCCACGTCTTTCGCTCCATGTTAATGCTGACCTTGGTCCCGACAGCATGTTCGAACATGAGGGCCGCGACTCTTCCTCCTTCGCCGGCCTCAAGCGCCATGACGATCGCATGGTGCTGACGATGCGCATACCAGAGCAAATCGTACATGCGACGCAGCTCTACGCGGTCGAAGGCGATTGCGTGGGCGGCGGCGAATGGGATCCGGCCATTGCGCTCGATCGCATCCGCAATCACCTTGCTGCCCGCTCCATGGATGATCACGGCATGAAACTGCTTGTTCATGTCCCCATAGCGGTCTTCGTCCGATTCGATGAGGTGCCGCTTGGAAAAAATCTCGTCGCCCTCGCGGAGGCACTCGTGAAGCGATTGGATCAGCCGTCGCGGAGGTCCCTGCTCGGCCAGCGAGCGCGCGGCAAGCCCCTCGAGCACACCGCGGACATCAATCGCGTCCATGATCTCCTGGGGCGTGAATTCGCGCACCACGAACCCGCGCGTATCCAGCTGCATCAGGATTCCTTCTTGCGCCAGGATCGGGAGAGCCTCGCGAACTGGAGTGCGAGAAACTCCGAGGCTGCTGGCCAGCTCCACCTCGCGCACCCGCTGGCCGGGCTGGAGATCGCCGTGCAAAATCATTTCGCGAATTCTTACGACAACTCGTGAATTCTTGCCTGCCATGTGCACACCAATCTTGCCGAATCTGCTCGGAAATACGGAATCGCCCGCCGCGCCCGTCGCGCCTGTCGAAACCGAGCGCCTCGGCGCCCCACGATCACGCGGATGGTATCAACTCCGCAGGGCGCAAGCAAATCGGTGAGAATTTTCCGCAATAAGAGGGGGATGCAGGACCCCCCTGGCGGGCGGTTTAACCGGCCTCAAATGGCCGAAAAAACCGAATTTGGGGGTGCATGTACCTTGTCGCGCCGACCACGGCGGTTAAGAAGAAAAAGCTGCCCGGCAGAGAGGGTGGTGGACCTCCGCCGGGCAGCGCACGGCGTTCCTAGAAAGTCGGGGGGTGGAGCGCCGAGTTGGCCGTAGTGTATACACAAATATGCACTGTGTATGCAAGAAGAATCGTAGCCCTCGACGCTGATAATGCGCCTTCCATCGCCACGTGAGGAGGAGCTTTTTCCGGGATTCGGTACGAATTCTATTTCGCTTGCGCCGCCAGTTTCAGCGATTGGTCGGCATACGTCTTGCAACCGGCCTGCATCGGTCCCGCGATCTTCGCGCATTGATTGAAAGCGTCCGCGGCTTCCTTGAACCTGCTCAGGTTTTGGTAGTCTCCGCCGAGAATGAGATAGTCGGTCGCATCAGGAGTCGCGGCATCCTTCGTGGCTTCCTCGAGTTCCTTCACCGAATCGTCAAATTGCGATTGGCGGAAGTAGATCAGACC
>JBAPOM010000196.1:0-34099 GCA_049279635.1 Candidatus Acidiferrales bacterium | reverse complement strand
GCAACAACGGCTCTGCGCAAGGCGACGGTCTGCTGGTTGTCGCGGCGGGGAGCGGCGGACAAAGCAACTGTACGACGTCAGATGGTCAAAACGAATCAACCTGCGCCGGGGGCTACGCGAAACCATCGTGGCAAACGGCTCTAACGCCAGCCGATGGCAAGCGCGACATTCCGGACGTTTCGCTCTTCGCGAGCAACGGATTCAACGGCAGCTTTTACTTGATCTGCGAGGGTGATCTGAACCCCGGGGCAACCTCATGCGACCCGTATGCCGCCGCGTCCGATTTCGTTGGGATTGGCGGGACGTCGGCGTCCTCACCCGCCTTCGCGGCAATCATGGCGCTCGTAAATCAGTCGACGGGGTCGCGACAGGGCAACGCGAATTATATTCTCTACAAACTTGCGGCGGCGTCCGGGGCGAGTTGCACGTCCTCCGCATCTCCGGCAAGTTCGTGTGTGTTTTACGACGTGCCGAGCGGATCGACGATCGCGATGCCGTGTGCGAACGGGACCCTGAATTGCAACGTCACCACCAGCGGGGACACTTACGGGGTGCTATCGGGCTATAGCGCGGGCGCCGGATATGATCTGGCCACCGGTCTTGGATCGATCAACGCGGCAAATTTGCTCACGAAGTGGGCGACGGCGAATACTACTCTTAAGAAGAGCACGACGACGCTGACCCTAAACAACGGGAGTACGGTCAACATCACGCACGGGCAATCGGTGCCTGTCAGCATCAACGTAACAGGGACGGGCGGTAGCGGTACGCCAACCGGGAACGTTTCGCTGATCGCCAACGAGGGACCGAACGGCACAACGGGAGCAACGGACGGCGTTCAAGGATTCGTCCTGAACAGCACCGGCATGGCGTCCGGATCCACCAACGCGCTTCCTGGCGGCTCTTATACGGTCGTGGCTCAATATTCAGGGGATGGCACGTTCGGATCGAGCGCATCCTCGCCCCCGATCTCTGTCACGGTCGCACCCGAAGCGAGCAAGGTGCAACTGGCCTATGAGCTCTTCAACCCGACCTCGGGTCTACAAACAAATGCCAACGCTACCACTGCCACGTTTGGCACGCCTGCCTTGCTGCGTATCAACGTCACGAGCCAAGCAGGGGACGCGTGCCCCAATAACGCGCCTGGAAACACCGGCTGCCCAACCGGAAGCGTCGCGCTCGCGGATAGCTATAACGGGGGCCAGAGCACGGCGCTGGATGGGGGCAACTTCGCGCTGAACGCACAAGGGTACACGGAGGACCAGGCAATCGATCTTCCCGGCGGCACTCACAAAATTGCGGTGACGTACAACGGAGATAACAGCTTCTCGGCCCCCACCGCGAATCCGACCACAGACACGCTGACGATTGATCCGCTTTCGACGTCCACGTCGATGGCGTTTCCCGGCTACAACGGACTGCCGGGGTTTGTGACGGGGCAGCAGGAAACTCTGAACGCAAATATTTTCATCACTCAGCCCGTCTACTCGAGCATAGCGCCGACCGGCACGGTCACTTACTACACGGGGAACACGTCCGTGGGAAGCGCGACAGTCCTGGGCTCCATCGATTCGTATTCGCATGTGGCGCTGGCCCAGACCACACTGACTATCAACACTCTTCCACACGGACAGGACAGCCTCACGGCGGTATACAGTGGCGACGCCAACTACAGCGCCTCGACCTCCCCGGCGGAGGTTGTTACGGTCCTCTACCCGACAACGACCACTGTCTCGCCGTCCACTTCCACCATTTCTCATGGGGCTTCGATCACATTCACAGTCACGGTGACAACCACTCAAGGCGGAAGCCCGCCACCGGTGACCGGAACGGTCCAGTTTGCAGCGGGTTCGACTGTACTTGGCTCTGTATCACTATCGAATGGTCAGGCACAATTTACGACTTCGGTGCTCAGTGCAGGCGATGACGTCGTATCTGCGACGTACAGTGGTGACGCAAACTACGTTTCGTCTGAGGGAGGGGCCAACGTGACGGTGACGTTGCTGCCCACTGCGACCGTGCTCACTACCTCGAATGCATCCGTACTTGTGGGCACAAGCGTTACATTCACGGCGACGGTGTCTGCCGTGGGGAATCCGTCTAGTCCGCCACCACTTACTGGCACGGTGCAGTTTACGTACTGTTTCACAGACGTATGCGGCGTCGCGATAGGCGGTCCGGTGGCGCTCACAAACGGCGTGGCGCAGGTTACGAGCAGTTCGCTTCAGGCAAACACGAACAAGGTGACTGCGGCCTACAGCGGAGATTTCAATTACGCGGCATCGGGTGCGGCGATCGCCCAGGTCGTCAATCCGCCACCGGATTTCCAACTGTCGTCAACCTACAACACGGTGAACGTCGGGGGCCCCGGCAACTCCGGAACGATGATTCTCAATGTGGCTTCCGTGGGGGGCTTTACCGGCACAATCAACTTCACGTCGTGCACGGGATTGCCAGCCGAAAGCAGTTGCAGTTTCTCTTCGTCCTCGATAACTCTTTCTTCCAACACGACCAGCGGGATGGTTACGGTGATGATCGACACGACCGCACCGTCCGAGATCGCGCCCTTCAAACGTGGCCCCGGTGGACCGTCGTGGCGACTTGCTGTCCTCTGGGCGGTCGCTGCGTTGCTGGTTCCACTGCTTGTTCGTCGCGGGCCGCACCGGCGCAAGTCGGCTTTCGCGCTGCTAGCCATTGCAATCATCCTGGCGTGTGTTTCGTGCGGGGGCGGCACGAGTGGCGGCGGTGGGGGAGGGGGTGGGGGAGGGGGCGGCGGTGGTGGTGGCGGGGGATCGAATCCGGGAACGCCCATTGGCTCCGATCCGAACGGCCTTATCACCGCAACCAGCGGCTCGATCACGCACACGTTCGATTTCGGAATCGACGTGGAAAGCCAGTAGCTAGGCAGTAGCGCTAAAGGCGCGGGCGTCGTATCCTCGAGGTGATGTTCGCGCACTTCGCCTCGATTTTGCCGCCGGTACCGTCTGGCACCGAACTGACGGCGCTGCTCGTGGTGGTTTGCTTTTCGGCTGGGCTCAACGTGTACGCGACCGTGGCGATGCTTGGGCTGCTGAGCCGCGCGCACGTTCTCACGCTGCCGGCTTCGCTGCGGCTGGTCGACAACTGGTACGTGGTTGCGGTCTGCGGCGTTCTCTTCCTCGTCGAGTTCATCGGCGACAAGATTCCGATCTTCGATTTGCTATGGAATGCGATGCACACGTTTGTGCGCGTGCCGGTGGCGGGGCTGCTCACCTACGGCGCGACCGCGCAATTGCCGGAGTGGGAACGGTTGGTCGCCACGCTTGCCGGGTCGCTGATCGCGCTGTCCGCGCACAGCGGGAAAACCGCGGCGCGGGCGGCGGTGTCACACTCGCCGGAGCCCTTTTCCAATATCGCGTTGAGCCTGAGCGAGGATGGGCTGGTGGTGTTTCTGATGTGGTTTGCGACGCGGCACGCCTATGCGGCGGCGGGAATCGCGGTCGTGGGGCTCGTCGTGATTGCCGTGATGATTCGCGCGGTGGTGCGGGCGATGCGGAATCTTCTCGGCGAGACTGAGGGCGCGCTCGCCACGAAAGCGTAGAGGGGACTGGGCGCAAAGGCCCCACCCTCACAAAACGAGGATGGGGCACCCGAAACGTCAAAGGCGAGGTCCCGAGACAAGAGCCCGAAGAACTGCCGGGCCGCTCGCCGCGGCGAACAGCGACTCGCCGTTGTAAAATCCGCCGAAGATTCTTGTGTGTGGTCCCGCCGCAACAAACCGCTCGGCTGGGTTGGTGCTAGTTTTTCTTTTTGCCGAAGAGGCCGCCGAGAGACTTGGCTGCGCCCGTGGCGGTGCCGGCGGCGCCCGTGGCATTCCCACCGAGGCCCTTGGCCATGTTGCCGGCCATGCCCTTCACGTCCGGGAGGAATACCGGATTCGACGTTGTGCCTGTGATCGTGAACGGAATGCCCTCGGAATTCTTGCTGCTGCTGAACGAGGTGAGCGCCGAAGTGACCGTGCCCATGCCTCCCGCGAGCTTCGCGGACATTTTGCAATTGAGCTGATTGCTCGCGCTGACGTTGGCGGTGCCGGTGACGGTCCCGATCGACGGGACGATTATGTCCAGGTCAGTGGCCTGTGTGCCGCTAGGATCGACGTGGAGATTCGCGCTCAGCTTCTGAATTTCGGTGTCCGAGCCGCCTCCGCCGCCTGCGCCGCCAAGCCCCGGAAACGACGAAAGCGCGCCGAGTTTCGACTTCAGGTTGAAGCCGGAGAGCTTGCCGTTCGCAAGATCGACCGGGCCCACGATGACAAGCTTGTTCACCGGCCCCGTGATCGTGAGATTCAAATTCAGGCTGCCGCTCGTAAGCGCGGCGCCTGAAGGCAGCGTCACGCCGACCGCCGGCAGGACGCCTTCGAGGTCGGCCACGGGCATGCCGCTCCCGTTGAGCTTCATATCGAGCTTGGCTGTGGCGCCGGAGGTGTCGTAGCTGCCGGTGAGATGCGCGACCGCGCTGCCGATGTGAACGTCGCCCGTTTGGAGGACGCCCGTCTGCTTCTTCATGTCGTACGCCGTAGCGTAATCAACGTTGACGGGCACCTTCGAGGGCGAGCCGGCCGGTACGGCCTTGATCTTATCCGCCTTTACGGTGCCCTTCGAGGTCATCTGCTGGCCGTCGGAGGCGAGGTCGCCGGTAAAGTCGATCAATCCGGCGAGGCCGGAGGAGGCATCGACGAATCCGGTGGAAGCAAGATCGAGATGCTCGACGTCAACGGTGGCGCTGAGGGGCGTCAGGGATGCATCGGTCGCATTAATCGGGCCGGCCTTGCCATCGACCTTGATCGAGCCGTCGCCTGGCGTCTTCGCGGAGAACTTGAATGGAAATTGCGAGGTGTAGGAGAGGTCGGAGGCTTCAAAATTCACGTCCTGATAGGTTTGCGTCTTTCCGCCAGGACCTATCCTGCCCACCACCATCGTGCCGTTCGTGAGCTTGAGTTCCTCGACCGAAAAGGCCGCCGCTGCGGAAGAGCTGGGGGTGCTCGTCTTTGCCGGAGCCTGCGACGCACCGGCGCCGAGGCTCGAGAAATTCCATTTGCCCGATGGCGAATGCAGAATCGAGACCTGCGGGTCGGTGATCGTGAAGGAGCTTACCTGGAGCTTCCCCGAAAAGATCAGCGGCAGCAGCGCGACGCCGGCCTTCAGCTCCTTTGCCTGGAGGAAGGGCGAATGGCTGAAGGCGGGGTCGTCGGCGATCACGAGGTTGTCCACGTTGACGCTGCCCGAAATGATCGAGAGCCCGATGTTGCCGATCTCGACCTTGCGGCCCAGCGCGTCCGTGAGTTTGGACTCGAGCGTGGGCTTGAAGCGGTTCACGTTGATCACGAAGGGCAAGATGATGACGATCAGCAGCAACACGACGATCACGATACCGATGATGGTGAGAGGCTTTTTCATGGCGATCCTCCGGCGGAAGACCTCTGCAGGGGCGTGCGGCACCCCAGGGAGGCATATCATACTCTTGCGGGTCGCCTGGAGCCTAGAATTCTGCGACCATTTGGCGGACTGTCTGCATCCAATGGTGGTTGGTCTTAGTTTCGGTAGGGTATTTCTTGCCGGACTTCTAGGGTCTATTGCGGATTGGCTCGGAGGCGAACCTATCACATGCTAACCCATACACACGTCGATCAGGCAGCCTCTGGGAGGCCGAAATGAGCGAGACTTGGCAGATCATGGTTGCTTCTTCGGATGTGGAGAACCGCCGCCACCTGGTATCGATCCTCGACCGGCAAGGGTTCGGTACCTTCTGTGCCGCTAACGTGAGCCAGTGCCGCGAGATACTCGATAGCCAAAACGTCGGGCTGGTCTTCTGCGACCGTTCTTTTGCGGATGGCGATTATCGGGATGTGCTGGCCGCTACCGCGGGCCGAAAGCCAGGGCCGAAGGCGCGTGTCGTCCTGTTGGCGGCTGTCACCGACTCCGAGCAATACAGGAGGGCCAAGGATCTGGGGGTTTTCGAGGTGATCAGCGCCGCGTGCCGGCCCACGGACGTCGAATGGATGGTGATTCGGGCGAAACGCGACGAGCAGCGGCGCGCCGGGACCCTGGCCCCAACCAGCCAAGCGGCCAGTGCGATCGCTGCGATCCGCGAGCGCAGCCACAGCGCGGGGGCGTGACGCGAAGATGCGCACCGTACTTATCGGATTGTTCGACCTTTACGCGCAGGCCGAGGATGCCGTCGAGGAACTCGAACTCGCGGGGATTGTCGGCGAGGAAGTCGAAGTGGTGAGCAACATCGACCGCGATTTGCGGGCCGAAGAGCTTGGCTTTCAGCCGCACGACGGCATCCGCGAGCGTGTGGCGCGCGCATTGCACGGTCTACGCATGGTTGGTGCAAGCGAAGTCCACGACGATTCCGGCGAAATGCCGAACTACATCGGCGAGCAGGAGTTTTACGCCACGCACGTGAAAAAGGAGGGCGCGATCCTGGTGGTGCGGCCTCCGAGTCAAATCCTAACCGCCCGAGCCGAAGCCATCCTGAACGAGCACGGCTCCAAGACCCGCGACGGCAAGGGCGGCGTGCTCATCGTCGAGGAGGATGACCGGCCCCGGCTGCGTAGCGCCGGGAGCGGGACTTAGCCACGCCCCTCGGCATTGCGTTCCGCGCAATTCACGCACAAGCGAGCCCAGGGCAAGGCTTCGAGCCGCGCCTTGGGAATCGACGTCTCGCAGACGCCACACACGCCGTAGTTACCCGCGTTGATTCGCGCGAGCGCGGCTTCGACCTCGCGCAGGGTGCGGCGCGCGCGATCGAGCGCGGCTGCCGCCCAATCGGTCGAGTAATTTTGAATTGCGGCGTCCCCTTCGTCGTCGGGCTCGGCTTGCACGGCGACATCGCGGAGCAAATCGGCAATCCGCGCATTCAGTTCTCGCTTTCGAAGGAGAAGCGCGTTCTCGAAAACGCCGTAACTCCGGTTGGCTGGCGCCTTGCTTATTCTTGCTGTCGCAGTATGGCTCATTGTTATGGACCTCAATCTTTCCTCAATTCGTCGCTCCTTGCGAGGGCGACCGAATTCAATAAGTGCGCTCTAACTTAGACTGCCCTCGACCTCGGACGGTGAGCATCGGCGCCCCACCGGCGGGCCGCACATCCGGCCTGTCCTGTATAGGCGGACGAAAATTTGATGCAGCTTCGGTTGTTTGGATTCGCGGGGCTGTAGCGGCGGGACAGCGATTGGTTTGCGGCGCGCTATAATGGGCCATGAGAATTTTATTGTTCAGCGGCAAAGGCGGCGTGGGCAAGACGAGCCTGGCGGCCGCCACGGGCGTGCGGCTCGCGGAACTCGGCCACCGCACGCTGGTGATGAGCATCGACCCCGCGCACAGCCTGGCGGATTCCTTTGACCTTGGCGGGGACCTCTTTCACACGAAAACTTCCGATCCATTTCCTATCAGCGACAAGCTTTCGATTTTCGAGCTGAATATCCAGAAAGAGATCAAGCGGCACTGGCAGGAAATCTCTTCGTACGTCACCTCGGTTCTGCGCACGACTGGAATCAGCGGCGTGGAGGCCGAAGAGCTGGCGATTTTGCCCGGCATGGAAGAGCTGAGCGCGATGATGTACATCAACGAGTACCGGCGCGAGCAGCGCTACGATGTGATCGTGCTCGACGCGGCGCCGACCGCGGAGTCGATGCGGTTCATCAGCATGCCGACGACGCTCGACTGGTATATGAAGCACATTTTCCCGTTTCAGCGGAATCTGCTGAAGGCGGTGCGGCCGATCGCCAATCGCGTGGCGCCATTCGAGCTGCCGACCGACAGCTACTTCGCCAACATCCGCAATCTCTTCGAGAAGCTCGAAGGCGTCGACGACCTGATGGAAGATCCGTACACCACGAGCGTGCGGCTGGTGACGAACCCGGAAAAGATGGTGCTGCGGGAAACGCAGCGCGCGTTCGTCTATTTCTCGCTGCACGGGCTGACGGTGGACGCGGTGATCGTCAACCGGCTGCTGCCGAGGGATGTGACGGATGCGTTTTTCGCCGAGTGGCACACGTCGCAGGAAAAGGTGCTCGAGGAGATCGAGGAATATTTCGCGCCCGTCCCGGTGCGGCGCGTGCCCCTTTTCGCGCACGAGGTGCTCGGAAAAGAGCGGCTGCGCGAGCTGGCCAGCGTGCTGTATGATGAAGGCGAAGACCCCGCCGTCGTGGCTCGGACGGAGAAGCCATACACGTTCGGGAAATCGGACGGGAAATACGAGATTCGCCTGCTGCTGCCGTTTGCGGTGAAGGGCGAAGTGGGATTATTCAAGAAGGGCGACGAACTCGTCGTCGAGATCGGCACGCTGCGGAGGCATATCGGGCTGCCGCGGTCGATGGCGACGCTGCTTCCGTCTCGAGCGAGACTCGATAACCGGGTCCTCACCGTCGAGATGAAGGAGACGCAATGAGCACCGAACAGACCGCTTCAAATCCGAATCCGACGAGCCAAAGTGTGGGCGCCGAGCGCTGCGTGTGTCATGAGGTGATGGACCACGTGGCGAAAATCTTTGAAGTTTCGCCCGACGTGAAGCAGCATCTGGCGAACTCGCGCGTGGAATTCCTGAAGGCGATTCGCGCCGTGATCGATCAGCGGATCGAGCACCTTTCGGGGACGACGCAGCAAGGGTCGCGCATCGCGGTCGAGTAGCGGCGGAGCCCAAATCGGCACAGCTAGCAGTCCGTACGTCCGTCGGTCGCCTTTGACTTTCCGGGTGCCCCATCCTCGGTTTCTGAGGGTGGGTCTTCGCCTTTCGGGTGTCGGCCAGATTTACACCCACTCTCCTGCGCGCATCACCGGCTGGGAATTTCCTGCTGCGCTGACGCCATCTACATCGATGCGGTTTGATCCGATCATCCAATCCACGTGAATCAGGCTGCTGTTTGCGCCGCGCGCCGCCAATTGCTCGGGCGTTTGGGTGTCGCCATCCTTGAGGCACGTGCTGTAGGCCTGGCCCAAGGCGATGTGACAGGCGGCGTTTTCGTCGAAGAGCGTGTTCATGAAGAGCAGGCCGCTTGAGGCGATCGGCGATGAGTGCGGCACGAGAGCCACTTCGCCGAGCTTGCGCGCGCCTTCGTCCGTCTCGATCATGCGCTGCAGCACCTGATTGCCGCGCGCTGCGTGAGCCTCGACGATCTTTCCGGCCTCGAAGCGCACCGAAATCTCTTCGATCATCGTGCCCTGATACGAAAGTGGCTTGGTGCTGGTGACGTGACCTTCCGTGCGGTCCTTGTGCGGCGTGGTGAAAACTTCCTCGGTCGGCATATTGGGAATGCAGTAACGGCCGTTGCGCGCCGTGGTGCCGCCGCCGAGCCAGAGATGGCCGTCGGCGAGGCCGACGCGGAGATCGGTGCCGGGCCCGCGGAAATGGAGGGCCGCAAAGCGTTTTTCATTCAGGCGGTCGGCGCGCGCGTGCAGGTTGGCGTCGTGCTCCTTCCAGGCCGCGACGGGATCGGGCTGGTCCGCGCGCGAGGCGGCGAAGATCGCTTTCCACAGGCGCGCGAGCGCTTCGTCCTGGGGCAGATCGGGGAAAACGGCTGCTGCCCACGCGAGAGTGGCGCAGGCGCAGATCGTCCAATTGATTTCGTGGCGCGCGATTAGCTCGAGCGCGGGACGATATGCCTTCGACGTGGCGCGATTCACGCGGCTCACCTTTTCGGGATCCTCTTTCGACAGCAGCGAAGGATCGTTGCCGGCGATCGCCAGGCGCGCGGCGCCGCTGCGGTAGGCCGCTGCCATGCCTTCGTAGAGCCACGCGGGCGCGGCGTCGAAGCTGGCGTCCGAGCCATAGCGGAAGCGGGCGAGCGCCGACTGCTCGTCGGCGAGCAGCGATGTGACAACCGAGGCGCCCGCTTTGTAGGCATGCTGCGTGATCAGCCGGGCCAGCGGGACCGCATCGAGCATGGCGGTCATCACCAGCTCCTGGCCAGGCGCGATGCCCAGGCCTACGCGAACAGCGACTTCGGCGAGGCGATCCAGATTCTTTTCGAATTCGGGAGTTTGGATGAAGTTCCCTTTGGCAAAGGCGGTGGTTGAGATCATGGCTTCATTACCACATCGCCCACGATTACGCCTTTGCCCGCGAAGAACCCGAAGATTTCATCGGGCTCTTCATTTACGGGGACCAGTTTCGCCACAGGCTTGCCGTGCTTGGTAATCACGACAGCTTCACGCTTAGTCTGAACCTCATCCATAACCGCGAGGCACTTCGCCTTGAAAGAACTCGTCGCCATTTTCTTCACGCCGGCCCTCCTCAAACTATAGCCATTATACGATGTTCACGCGGGAAGGCCGCCAAAAGGCCGCAGCTCTGTCGTGAATTCGTCGGCGAACCGATTCGGGTTCTCGCGGAGTTTGGCTGGGATGCTAGGACTCGAACCTAGATACCGGGTTCCAGAGACCCGTGTCCTACCGATTGGACGACATCCCATCATTTCGATCCCGCCTCGCGTCGCCAGACTGCCCGGCGCAAAGCGTCCGGCTGAACCTCTTCCCCACCAGCGGGGCAACAAAAAAGGCCGCAGGCGCGACCTACAGATACTCTACTGGCGGAAGTGAATTTCGTCAACGGCCTGACGAATGGCACCGGTCGGTTCATTCCGTTCCGTTCCCTCACGATCCCGATTTGCCGTATGATGCCCTCGCGAGGATGCGATGACAAAAAGACTGTGGCCCTTGGCTTACGTCGTCGTTTTACTCGCGTCACTAGTGCTCGGCGCCACACCGTACGCGGAGCAAGTGGACTTCTTGCTCTGGCCGCTGCGCTTTGCGCTGCTGGGCGGCTTCTCCATTCTCATACTCCGATCGAGATGGAGACACAGGTTCGATTCCCAATCCAAAGGCGTGCGCGCCCCAAAGGATTGGGACGACGACTTTGTCGATTCCTGGAAGAGCTGGTTCTACGGCGAGGCGAAATCGAAATGATTGGCCAAAGATCGCGGGGCGGCACGGTCGCGTGCGTATTTTCCACAATAGACAAGAATACCCGAAATGAATTAGCGTGAGTCGGGCGCGTTTTTCGGCTCATCGCGGAACGCGTTGTACGCCCTCTCGACGAGGGCGGAACGCTCTTTGACAACTCAATCGACGGCGCAGATCACGGGAAGCAGGTCTCCATGCCCTCGATTTCTAATCGACACTGCGGCGATTAGAAATCGACGTAACTCGTTGGAAACACACGACGGCGCTACGTTCTAATCGACACACCTACGGGGGTCTACTCGTTCGATTTTCCATTCAGGCTGCGGTTCACTCGGCGCGGACGAGGCGCTTTTTGCGGACGTAGAACTGCTGGTCGCGCCAGTGGATGCGCTGGGGGAAGAAGCTGGCGAGCCAGACGACGAAGGCGAAGGCGTCGCGCAGCGGCAGCATCCACTGCTTGCGGCGGACGAGAGTGTCGCCCATGCCGCGCGCGCCCACGCCGAGCGCCACTTCAACACGCAGCAAAGAGTATGCCGCCGCAAATGCAAGCGCGCCCTGCCACGAATGGAGCAGGAATATGCCGACGAGCGCCCACACGAGCCCGTGCGTAAAGATCAGGCCGAGATGTCCCCAGGGGCGCGAATAGCGGATCGCGAGATTCCAGCGAAGCTGATGGCGGAAGGCTTCGGCGAGCGTCTGGTGCGGATAATCGATGGCCACCGACAATTGGCTTAGCTCGATGCGATGGCCGCGCGCGGCGATGCGATTGCCGAGTTCGTAGTCGTCGCAGAGATAATCGGCGAGGGATTCGAAGCCGCCGATTTCGGCGAGGCGCCGCTTGGTGGTCGCCATTACGGCGCCGAGCATGAAGTCGATCTTCTCGCCGCCCGCGAGCCATGCGACGAGCACGCCCGGCGCGAAATCGGCGCTATTGCCGAGCGCCTCGAGATCGGCGGCGAACGAGCCGTCGGTGAGCCCACGATAGAGGCAGGTGACGCCGCCGATCGTCGGATCGCCGAACGACGCGGCGATCGAGCGCAGGAAGCCGGGATCGACGCGAACATCGCTATCGGTGACGATCAGAACGTCGTGCCGGGCTTCGCGCGCCATGCGTGCGAGCTTGTTGACCTTGTCGCTGACGCCTACGGGCTCGGAGCCGATCAGCAGGCGGATGGCGCGGTCCGGAAAATCGCGGATCAGCTTTTCGATCGCGGGAATCGCGGGCTCGGATTCGTCGGTGACGCAGAACAGAATTTCGTACTCGGGATAATCCTGGCGGCAGAAGCTTGCGTAGTTCTCGTAGGTTTCGCGGTCGAGCCCGCGGATCGGTTTTAGGACGCTGACGGGCGGAGCGAAGTCGGACGACGTTTCTGCCGGGGTCGCGGGCTTACCACAAAAGAATTTTCCGGCGGCAATGATCGCGGCGGCGTAGTAGAAGAAGGGCGCGGTCGCCAGCACCAGGAGCGCGTCGCGAAACGCCATCCAGCCGGTCATTGCGATCCCTCTTCCGCTAGCCCTTACCGAGGAACACAAGCACCACGCCGATGCAGACCAAAAGGACGCCGAACCATCGCTGCGGCGTCACGCGCTCGCCCAGAAAAAATCGTCCGCCCAGCGCGCCCGCCGCATAGCTCAGGGCGGTCGACGGGAATACGAAGCTTACCTTCGCCAACGACAGCATGCCGAGCAGCGCGAAAAACGCGACCGCCATCAGCGTGATCCCCACCCACATCCGGCGCAGCGCCAGCGCGCGCCCCACCACGCGGGCGATTGCGTGCGGCCGAAAGTCGGTCACTTCGCCGATGCTCTTCATCGCGCGCGAGACGCACAGCTCGCCGCCCGTGCCGACGAAAACGATCAGGACGTAGAGAATCGCCTGCGTCACCACGAATGGTGCTCCGGCGTCTGCGGATGCGTGTGGCCCACAACGAAAACCCCGGCGCAGATCACGGCAACCCCGGCCCAGCGCAACGGCGAAATCGTCTCGCGCAATACGAAGTGCGCGAGCAGGGCGATCAGCACGTAGGACGCAGACGAGGCGGGCTGCACGTAGCTATAGTCCGCCCAGGAAAGCACCACAAGGTATGCGATGAAAAAGACGATGAGCAATCCGATGCCGATCCAGACGGTGCCCGTGGTGAATGCGCGGAAGAAAAAATGGAAAAGATGGCCCGGCGCCCAGCTGGTCATCCCGCCGACCTTTTTCATCCCCTTGCCGAGGAAGGTGTCGCCAAGCGGGGCGACTGAGATCATGATCAGGATGAGGACGACGGTTTTGAGGTGCAGGCCCTGCGACGACGTCATGCCTCTTGCGACTCGCCTGTCACTCCGACGGCGGGCGGATTCATCGGCGGCACCGCGACGATCGATTTCTTCTCGACGCCCTTGCGCGTCCGCGCCACCTTCACGCGATCCGCGCGAAGCTTCATGAAGTCCACCGCTTCGTGGTAGAGGCGCTTGCGTTCGTGCGAATCCCACAGCGCGTCGCGAACGATGCGCCACGCGACTCGCGGGCGGAAATAATAGCTGTCGTAGAAGCGGTTGACGGCTTCGACCATGTACTCGCGGGAGAGCCCCGGATATTCGAGGTGCGGGAGTTGGTGGCCGCCGTCGTCGGTGATCGCTTCGCCGGCGAGGAAGCCTTCGCGCGTGCCCTTGTCGTAGAGCTCGGTGCCGGGATAGGCGTGGGCCATGGACACCTGAATCGTTTCGCAGTCGAGATCCTTGGCGAAGTCGATCGTCTTCTCGATCGTGTCTTTCGTTTCGCCGGGAAGCCCGATGATGAAGTCGCCGTGAACGTGGATGCCGACCTTCTTGCAGTTCTTCACAAAATTGCGGCCCATCTCAAGGGTCTGGCCCTTCTTGATGTTCTTCAGGATCTGTTCGTCGCCCGATTCGAAGCCGACGATCAGCAGGCGGCAGCCCGCATCCGCCATGGCCTTCAACGTTTCGTAGTCGCCGTGGACGCGCGCCGTGCAGGACCACTGGAAGCCAACCGGCTTGAACTCCTTGCAGAGAGCCACCACGCGATCTTTGCGGATGTTAAAGGTGTCGTCGTCGAAGAAGAACTCCTTCGCCTGCGGGAACATCTTATGCGCCTGCTTGAATTCGCGCGCCACGTTTTCAACCGAGCGCTGGCGCCACTGGTGGCCGGAGAGCGTCTGCGGCCACAGGCAGAAGGTACAGAGCGCCGGGCATCCGCGCGTGGTGTAGAAGGAAACGAACGGGTGCAGCAGGAACGGCACGTTGTAATTTTCGATTGTGAGATTCTTTTCGTAGACTTCGGTCGCGAAGGGAAGAGCGTCGAGCTCTTCGGTCTGCATCAGCGGCCGCGACGGATTGTGAACGATCTGGCCGTCCTTGACGTAGCTCGCATTTCCGATCTCGGAGAGCGGCATACCCTTCGCGTATTCAACGACGGCGTGATCGAATTCGCCGCGCACGACGAAATCGAGGTCCGAGCTTGCCAGCAGGCTCTCGGCCGGCTTGATCTGGACGTGCGGGCCGACGAAAGCGATCTTCAGGTCAGGCTTGGCCTCTTTCATCGCGCGGGCCATGCGCAAGTCGGCCAGGAAACCTACCGTGGAGGTGAAAAGAACGACGAACTCGTAGTCCTGCGCCGTGCGAATTACCTCCGCGGGCGTGATGTGGTGCGGCGGGCCGTCGAGCAAGCGGCTGCCCGGCAGCATGCCTGCGGCGTAGGCGAGCCAAACCGGATACCAGTACGACTCAATCTCGCGCGTCGCGGGCCAGCGGGAACCTGCCCCTCCGTCAAATTTCTCGAAGCTAGGCGGGTTCAACAGCAGCGTTTTCATCACAGACGGCATCAATACCCCCTCAGAAGTTTCGCTGACTACGGCCTCTACAGGCATTCTACTGCATTACCGAGTTCATCGAAAGCCAACCTTTTTCGATGCATCTTATTGAAAAACCTTGGCTAACTGGCCCGTGGCCTCCAGAAGATTGAGTTGGGCCTGCTGGCGGGCGAAATCGGCATCCAAGAACGCGAGCCATTTGTTGCTTTCGTCAAGCCGCGCCTGCTCGATTTGCTGCAGCGTCGCATTGCCCTGGTCGAATTTCGCCTGCACCTGTTGCAAGCTCTCCTGCGCGAGTTGTAGGTCGAGGCGAGCTACGTCTCGGCCGGCATCTAGCTCGCGCACGCTGCGCGCCTTTTGCTGCACGTCAAGGCGAACCTGCTGTCGCTTGTTGCCGAGGAGCAAGTCGGCTTCGTCCAACTGGCTCTTGGCCAGAGCAACATTTGCCGAGGTTTTCGCGGCGAACAGCGGAATTGTGATTTGCACGCCTACGTTGACGTTGTTGCGTTCAAATTTATTGTAAAACTCATTGTAATTATTGAATTTGCTCAGCACGCTGTACTGCCCTACGATGTCGATCGACGGGAAATAGCTGAGATGTGCGCCGCGCAAAATGTGCTGCCGCGCTTCGCGCTCGTTTTCCGCCTCCGCGACGCTCTGATCGTTTTGCAGCGCAAGGTCTTCCATGTCGGTTTCGGATTGATCGGTCGCGAAGGACGGCTCTTGCTGCTCGGCCTGGATCGACTGCGTCTCGGGTATTCCCGTGAGATCGCGAAGCTCTTCCTCGAGCGTTTCCTCGCGGTCTTCGAGCTTGATCGTCTGCTCGTTGATGCGCGCCAGAGCCAGCTGGCTGCGCGTCAGCTCGATCGGCAGCTCCTGATTCGCGGCCACGCGTTCGCGCAGCGCTTCGAGGATTTTCTCGGCGCTGGCGCGCTCGGTATGCATCAGGTCGAGCGAGTGCTGCACTTTCGCGAGTTCGAGATATTCCGTCGCCGTGCGGACAATCACGCTGTCACGCACGTGATCCATTTCCAGCTTCTGGTTTTTCGCACGGTCTTCCGCCGCTTTCTGCTGGCCCTTGAGCCACGGATCGAAAAGGGTCTGCTGATAATCGAGCTGAAACACCGAAGGCGCGCCGCCTCCCGGCAGCGACGGAAAGCCGTGGGTGTATGCGAGGCCCGCGCCCGTGTAGAGATTCGGGCGGAAGGCCGCGCGGTCCACGCCGGCTTCGTTGGCCGCCACGTTGTATTGCACGCGAGCGAGCTTCAAGTCGCGGCTATTCTGCAACGCCAGCGTGATGGCCTGATGCATCGTCAGAGGCTGCGCGTCCTGCGCGCGCGCGGGCGCAACAAAGCAAATCGCCGCAACCACGGCCGCCATCGCAAACCTACTTGCCTTCACGTTCACCTTCCTTGCCGCTCCCGCACCTGCTATTCATAGTGCAGGGATCTCGCCGGTTCGAGTCCCGCGGCGCGGTTTGCCGGCAGATAACCGAACAGCAAGCCTGTGGAGGAGGATACGATGAATGCCAGCGCCACTGAAGCCCACGACACCTGAACGCTAACATCGCCGGCATCGGGAATGAAGGTGATCAGGAAATTCAGCAGCGGCGGAATCGAGATCGCGATCAGGATTCCCGCGAGCGCGCCGATGCCGCTGATCACCATCGCCTCCATCAGAAATTGATAGCGGATGGCGTCGCGCGTGGCGCCGATCGCTTTGCGAATTCCGATTTCGCGCGTCCGCTCGGTTACCGTGACCAACATGATATTCATGATGCCGATGCCGCTGATGGCCAGCGCGATCAAAGCGACCAGCACCAGCACCACCGTGAGTCCCATCGCGACGTTGCGCGCCGTCTCGAGAATGCTGCTCAGATTCTCCACTCGATAGTGCGCGGCGGGCCGGTGGCGGCTTTGCAAAATGTCCCCCGCTTGGCGAGTGACCGCCGGGACATCTTCGGGACTATCCGCCCGGGCGTAGAGCGTCTGGAAATAGTCACTGCCGGTGAAGGACTTGAGCAGCAAAAAAGGAATCAGCACGGATTCGGAGGTGATTTCCGACTCGCCGAGCGTGGCCACGCGCTCGCGAAAGACTCCGATCACGGTGAAATGCAGCTCGCCTACCTGAATGTCGCGGCCCACCGGATCGCCGATGGGAGTGATGCGCTTCGCAAAAGCCTCCGTCAGCAAACACACCTTGCTTCCGGAGGCCAGATCGTCCTGATCGAAATACCGCCCGCTAAGGACTTCCAGATTGCGAATCTGCTGGAAGCCGTCCGTAACGCCCACGAGATCGATCATGCGGTTGTGCCCGCCCACGTCCATCGTCATCGAAAGCCAATTGGACCCGGCTGTTTCGGTTACGAGCTCAGGAAGGCCTTGCTGCACGGCCGCGCGATCGGCAGGCGTGAGGCGGTCCGCGAAAACCGTCGTTCCTCCTTCGCCCGTCGCGACGAGATGCGCGTAGACAAGATTCGCGCCCACGCCTTCGATCTGAGCGAGGATGTAGCGCTGTCCCGTGAGCGCGATGGTGACGACAAGCACGATCGAGGCAGTGCCGATCACGACGCCGAGCATCGTCAATGCCGAGCGCATCTTATTCGCGCGCAGCGCCTGCATCGCGAGCTGGAAAATCTCGCCCCACAAAGCCGTGGTGTTCCGCGTTCTCGCCATGAAAAACTTTCGCTTCGACATGCTGCCGCGGCGAGAAGTGCCGCGATCTTCGGAAACGCACTATTGCGTGCTCTTGCCCAGCTTGTCGAGCCGCGCGTGCGCGTCCTTATCCCGCGGATCCAGCTGCAGCGCCGCGCGATACTGCTCCGCCGCGTCCGGCGTTTTTCCCTCGAGCTCGTAGAGCCTGCCGAGCCACACGCGCGCCGAGGCGTGCGACGGCCAGTCGCTGCGGTCCGGCGTAGTTGCGAGATACGACTTCAGCTCTTGATCGGCATCGGAGAGATTCTGGTTCGCCAGCACTGCCTCGACGCCACGGTAGAAGGATATGCGCGGGTCCTTGGGCCTCACCGCCGCTGCCGCCTGAATGGCGGTTTCAATATCGGCCGGGCGATGCTGAGCGATATAGAAATCGGCGACCTCGAGATACGGCTGGAGGTTCCTGGGCTTGGCCGCCAGCACCTGATTGTACTCGCTCTCCGCCTGATCGTTGTTCTTCAACGCCTCGCGGTCATAGAGGGCGCGCGCCAGGTGTCCGGCCACGGGATCGATCGCCGCGATCGCGCTGGCCTGCGCCAGCGCCTCGTCCTTGCTGCCGCCGACGATCCACGGCGCATCGAGGCAAAACTCCTCGAGATCGCGCCGCGCTTCGATGTTTGATCCATTCAGACTGACAGCCTCCTCGAACTCCTTTTTCACTTTTCTGGCGTACGAGAAACTTCGGTCAACGTCGGCTTTTCCGCCGTCCGCTTCCCCGAGCCACTGGTGATAGACGGAATTCTTGGGATCGATTGCGACGGCTTTCTCGAGGTCGGCGATCGAGTTGTCGTAATCGCGCAGCTCGTAATAGCTTCTGCCAAGCCAGTAGTAGACCTCGCCATCAGGCGGGGTCTGCGAGGCCGCCGGCTGCAACGTCGAAATCGCGCCGGAGTAATTCCCTTCTTCAAACTGCTGCTGCGCCTGGGAGACTGTCGCGGAGTCGTCCGCGGGCGCCCCCGCCGCGCGCATCGCGCAGCACGGAACCGCCGCGCACGCGCTCAGAATCGCCGCCATCAGCCAACGCCGCCGTGTTTTCACTCAGCCTCCGTCGGGCGAATCTCCATCCCGGTGCGCAGCTTTCGATCTCGCGGGAGCGCGACGCGATCGCCATTCGTCAAACCTGCCAGCACCTCATAGTTCGACGCGTTGGCAATTCCCACCGTGATGTTTCGCCGCTGAACGATGTTGCCTTCCACTACAAAAACATAATGCTGCCCGCCGTCTTCTCCAACTGCTTCTCGCGGCACTACAACGACTCCGCGGCGTTCGTTGACGAGAATTCGCACCTCGACGTTGATGTTGGGCAGCAGCTCAAGCTTCGCATTGTCGATCGAGCAGAGCACCTCGCCCACGCTGCGCATTCCTCGCGAGACGACCTGCTTCGGTATCTGCTCCGTGTGCCCTGTCCACGTCTGCCCCGGCTTCGCGTCCCACGTGATTTCGACGTCCTGATTCGGCTCGAGGCCGCCGAGGTCGGGCTCGTCGACGAAGGCGCGCACGCGCACGTGGTGAAGGTCGGCCATTTCCGCCAATGTATTACCGATCGTCACGTAGTCGCCGGTCTTGACTGGCAACGAATACAGCGTGCCATCAAAAGGCGCGATCACCGTCGCCGAGCGCGCCTTTTCTTCGAGCGCCCGCACCTGGTCCTGCGTCTGGCTCATGCGCAGGCTCGCGCTTTCCACAATGGACGCCGAGCGCTGCGCCAAATCCTTCTTTTTCGCTTCGAGCGCCTCGAGGTTGGCGCGCGCCTTCGCGAGGTTCGTCCGCGCCTGCGCCAGTTCGTCCTGCGTGGCTATTTGTTTCGCAACGAGATCTGCGAGCTCCTTCTCGTTGCGTTCGAGGCTGGCAACCTGCACGCGCGCGGCCGCGAGATCGCCTTTAAGCTGTGCCACCTGGTCCGGGGGACCTCCCGCCCGCGCATTTTGCAGATCGGTCTGCGCGGCAAGCAGATCGGCCCGGGCCTGGGCGAGTTGCGCTCGAACGTCCGCCGCATCGAGCGCGAGGATCACCTCGCCGCGGTGTACCGCCTGCCCTTCCGTTGCATCCACCTTGTCCACGAACGTCGGAAACTCCGCGCGCGCTACGAACGGCGAAATCGGTTCCACCTTGCCGTTGCTGGTGATGCTGGCGTTCAGGTCCGCGCGCATCACTTCCACTACAGGCACGGCCGGCGGCCTTTTGCGCAGCGCCAAGTAGGCGATCAGCACTACGACCAAGCCCAAGACGACGAGAATCGCCCTTTTTCGATTGTTTTTCGTTTCCGCCATAATGCCGCGCTTCAGCGCAGCTTGCCCCGAAATAAGAAAAATTGTAACAGACCGTTTCCGGGCTTCCTATGCAAACCGAATGGCCGATTCCATGAACCGCATATGTCTCGATGCTAGACTCGATAGACAAGATGCCAGTTGTCTTCGTTATCGCGCGCGATTGGAACCTCCGCACCGGCGTTCGCGCCGAACTTCGCGAGCGCGGCGTCGAGGCGCTCGGCATGGACGTCCCCGCCGATGCGGGCCGTGCCATCGCGAGCGGCCAACTGCCCGCGCTCGTCGTGCTGGAAGCGATTCCCGAGCTGGCGGGCGATCCGGGCCTCCGAAAGCTCGTCGAGAGCGTGCCCACGATCCTGATCGCTTCGCGCACCGAAACTGTTCCGTTGCCTCCGGTCGACACCGTCTTCTATCGCCCAGTGCGCGTCGGCGAAATTGTCGCCCGCGTGCATGAACTCATTGCCCACGGCCATTCCGCCTAGCCCGGCAGCGCGTCCGCCCCGCTGGTGCTAGAATCTCCTTGCTCATGACTTCTGATGCCCCGGTCTACGTTCGCGACCTCTCGAAGCACTTTCGCACTTTCAAGCGCCGCGAAGGGCTACTGGGCTCGATTCAGAATCTTTTCTTTCGCGATTACCGCACCGTCGCGGCCGTCGATCGCGTGAGCTTTTCGATCGAGCGCGGCGAAATGGTCGGCTACATCGGGCCGAACGGCGCGGGCAAGTCCACCAGCATCAAGATGCTGACCGGCATTCTCGTTCCCACGAGCGGCGAAATTCGCGTCAACGGCTTCGTTCCCTACCGGCAGCGCGCGCAATACGTGAAAACGATCGGCGCCGTCTTCGGTCAGCGCACGCAGCTCTGGTGGGACATCGCCGTGGTGGAATCGTTCAAGCTGCTGCGCCGCATCTACGACGTGCCGCAGCGCGATTTCGACGCGCGCATGGAGCGCTTCAACGAAATCCTCGGCATTCGCGACTACCTGCACACGCCCGTGCGCAAGCTCTCGCTCGGCGAACGCATGCGCTGCGACCTCGCCGCGGCGCTGCTGCACAATCCGCCGCTGCTTTTTCTTGATGAGCCGACGATCGGCCTCGACGTGGTCGCCAAGGATCATATTCGCCAGTTCCTGCGTTCGATCAATCGCGAATTTCGCACGACGGTGCTGCTGACGACACACGATCTCGACGATATCGAGGAACTGTGCCGGCGCATCATGATCATCGATCACGGCCGCGTCCTCTATGATGGACCCCTCGAAGACCTCAAGCAGCGCCTCCTCCGCACCAAGCAGATCAAATTCGCGCTCAAGGATCGCGCGCAGGTTGCCAAGGTTGCCGCGTGCTGCCGCGACGGGCTTCAGCTCGAGCAGGTCGACGAGCTTACCTATCGCATTCGGTTCGACCGTGGACGAGTGGGCACGGCGGACCTCATTCGCCAGATTCTCGATACCGTCGAAGTCCGCGATCTGTTGATCGAAGACGAGCCCATCGAGGAAATCGTGAAGCGCATCTACGCCGGCGAAGCCTCGCTCGAGGTGAGCGTCTGACGGTGTCTCTCCACCAATGATCGCCCTGGACAAATCACCGCAATGATCGAAGCTCTCGCACCCTACGCCGAATTTATGCGCGTCGGCTTCGTTAATATCCTGGCGTTCCGGCTGCGCTATTTCACCGGCATCATCACGTATTCGCTCAACGTCACGATCTACTATTTCATCTGGAGCGCGGTCTACCATCCGGGACAGTCGATCGCCGGCTACAACATGGCACAGATGCTCACGTATGTGAGCGTCGGCTGGATCATCCGCTCGTTTTACACCAACACGATCGACCAGGAGATGGCGTACGAAGTGATCGACGGGCGAATCGCGATGGACCTGATCAAGCCCGTGTCGATCCAGTGGATGTGGATTTCGCGCTCGATGGGCGAATCAGCGTTTCGCCTGATTTTGCTGACGCTGCCGACCGCGCTCGTCGTCTCGTTTATTTTCCCGATGCAGGGACCGGCTTCGCGCGGGCATTTCTACATCTTTCTCGCGTCCGTGCTCGGAAGCTTTTTCCTGATGGGCGCGATCGGCTTTCTCATCGGGACGTGTGCCATCCCGCTGAAGTCGATTCTCGCGCTGGTACGCGCCAAGCAGTGGCTGATCGAATTGCTTTCGGGGCTCCTCCTGCCGATGTCGTTTTTTCCGGACAGCATTCGCAAGGTAATGGCGTGGCTCCCGTTCGAGCACATCGCCTACACGCCCCTGCAAATTTATCTCGGCCATTTGGACCATTCGCAGGCGCTGCAGGCGCTCGGAATCCAGTGGCTGTGGGTGGTCGTGCTGCTGGTTCTCGCGCACCTGTGGTGGAACCGCTGCCTCGGCTCGATGTCGATTCACGGAGGATGACTTGCCGCTTGCCGGCGCCAACCAAAGCGAAATTCCGCGCCCCGTCGCGTTCGCGCGCAACACCGCACGTTACGCCGGGCTCCTCTTCGACTATTTCACGCAATATGCCAAAGTACAGCTGGGCTATCGCGGCGATTTCATTGTCAGCCTGATTACGAGCTTCGCCGCCACGATCTTTGGGCTGGCCTTCGTCCTCATCCTGTTCCAGAAAGCGCCTCAACTCGCGGGATGGAATCTTCCCGAGGAGCTTTTTCTTTACGGCTTTTCGCTGATTCCCTACGGCGTGTTCAATATCCTCGCCGGCAATCTCTACAACTTCGGCAATGACTACATCATTGAGGGCAAATTCGATCGGATCCTCCTGCGCCCGATTTCGTCGCTGTTTCAGATTCTATTCGAGACGTTTCGCATCGAGGCCGTGCAAGGCATCGCCACCGGTCTTTTCTGCATGTGGTGGGGCGCGCATCGGCTGCATGTGGCGTGGACGTTCGAAAAGCTCGCGCTGCTCATTTTTTTCGGCGTCTGCGCCAGCATCATCTATCTCGCGATCTTTTTGATCCTCACCACGGCGTCTTTCTGGTTCGAGGACCGCATCGGCATCCATCCCCCCGTGTGGAACGTGATCGCTTTCGGGCGCTACCCGCTCTCGATCTACAGCGGCGCGGTGCAATTTGTATTGTGCTGGATCATTCCATTCGGGCTTGCTTCGTTTTATCCGAGCGTGCGCTTGCTGGGGCGCGCGGTGGTGCCGGAATACGCGCCGTTCGTGCCGGTGGTGGCGGCTGTATTTCTCGCGATCGCAATTTCGCTATGGAATTTCGGCACCCGGCACTACTCTTCTACCGGCTCGTAGGGGCCTTGCGGGAAAGCAGGGGGGAATCATGAAACTCACTCGCGGTGGCCGCATAGCCCAAAGACATACGCGCGCAACGATCGTTCTCGCCGCTTCGTTTTTCGCATTCGCTTGCATCGCCGCTTCTGCGCCCTCCTGCGTGGCCAGCCAGAACGCACCCACTCAGCAAACGAAAGAAGCCAAACCCGATCTGAAGCCCTTCTTCGGCACATGGAAAGGCAGCTTCGGCGGAAAGGTCTTTGCGATCCTCGTGGTGAAGCAAGACGAGAGGGGCGACATTGCCGGCACCTTGAATAATTTCGACATCGGCCGCGACAAGAGCGGCAACCTCGACGACGACACACACATCGATGTCGGCGACGGCCCCATCCTGAATGTCCACATCCGGTCCGGGGCGCTCTATTTCGTCGCGATCCAGAAGGATCAGTACTCGCCTTCGACCGAATGGAAATTCGTGCCCAAGAATGTGTCGGAAGGCGAGCTTACCCAGATGCTCGACGGCCAGCCCTACTCGCCGAACGGCTCCGTCCCAAAGCCCATCCTGATGCTGCGCGACCACCCGAAACCCTGATTTCGCTGTTTCTCACTCCAGCTCCGCGGCCTTTTCCGGCAGCGTGAGCGAGTCGCTCACCTCGAGCTCCGATACACGCAGCCGCCCCACCCTCAGCTCCCCAATCTCAAGAGACTTGAGTCGTGCTTTCCCGACGAACATCCTGCGGATCGCCAACCGCCCGATTGCCAACGCCCCGATCGCCAAGGCGCCAACCGCGAACGCGCCAATCGCGAGCGCGCCGGAAGCCGTGGCTCCATTCGCAACGGCTCCCGCATGGACGTGCTTCAAGCCTTGAGAATCTCTCCTCATTTACTCCTCCTGCAACGATTGTATGTCGCTGGTGGTGGAAAACGGCAGCGGCAATTTCATTGTGTCAGGTACAGCGGAGGCGTACGATGCGCGAAGTAGGGCCCAGAAGGGGGAAATGGGCTGAGATCCAATCCGGGACCTTGGGAACAACTGTGAAAAAGTGGAAATGCGTCCTGTCGCTTCCGGGCGACAACATGTACCTGCGCGAGCAGACGCGTGCGGCGAAAGCCACCGCGGATCGCCTCGGCGTGGAGCTCGAAGTGATCAGCGCCGCGATGGACCCGGTGCTGCAGAGCCAGCAATTGCTGAAATTGGTGCAGTCGCCTGCAGAATCGCGCCCGGACGGCATCCTGATCGAGCCGGTAAGCGCCACCGGTTTGCCGCGTGTGGCCGAGGCGGCAGTCGCCGCGGGAATCGGCTGGGTGGTGAGTAACGCGCAGGTGGATTACCTTGGGGCGCTGCGCGCGAACGCAAAGGTCCCCGTGTTTCTCGTGTCGCAGGATCACGTGGACATCGGCCGGATTCAAGGGCGGCAGATTGGGGCGTTGTTGCCGGAGGGCGGCTCGGTCCTCTATCTGAGAGGACCCGCGATGAGTTCGATTGCGTCGAGGCGATTTGAAGGGCTGGAAAACGCCAGGCCCAAGAATGTCGAGGTAAAAAGCCTCAAGGTGCAGGGTTCGACGGCGGACGCTGCGTTCACGACCGTGAGTTCGTGGCTGAGCCTTTCGACCGGCAAGCCCGACGGAACCCATCTGATCTTCTCGCAGAATGCGGACTTCATTTTGGGCGCGCGGAAGGCGTTTGAGACAAATGCCGTCGCGACCGAGCGCAACAAATGGCTGGCGCTGCCCTGCGCGGGCGTCGGCATTCCGGTCCAGATCAAGCCGCTGGTGGATCAGGGCATTTTGCGCGCCGCCGTGCTGACCTCGCTGACGATGGACGCCGCAGTGGAAATGCTGGTGCAAGCCATGAAGCAAAAGTCGCAGCCGCGCGAACAAACGTTCGTCGACGCCCAGTCCTATCCCAGCCTCGAAGACCTCGCCAAGCGCCGCAACGGCGCCAAAACCTAGTCGCAAGATCGTTTGTCTCGACGGTTTGGCAACTGGAACTTCGCGCCCCTCCCATTCGTATCATTCATCAGAGGCCCGTGCGCAAGCTCGCATACATTGCCGTCATTTTGATTCTCTTCGAATCGGCTGTTGCGCTGCTCGGACGCGCCATCGGCCCGGGCGCGCTGTATCCGATGCGCCTCAATCCGGCGCGCGCCGCGGAAACGCAAGCGATGCTCGATCGCATCGGAACGACGAAAGTTGATTTCGCGGTCCGCGCGCCGGATGGCATCGCATTGCGCGGCTGGAAAGTTCGCTCGCGGTCGCCCAATGGCGATTGGCTTCTCCTCTTTCACGGAGTTTCAGATAATCGCACGGGCGTTCTCGGCGCGGCTGAGATTCTGCTGCGCCACGGCTACAGCGTGGTGGTGATGGATTCGCGCGCGCACGGGCAAAGCGGCGGCGATATGGCCACTTACGGCTGGAAAGAACGCTACGACACCGTCGCGATCACGAATGCGCTGTACGCCACCGAGAAAGTCTCACATCTGTACGCGCTCGGCGTTTCGATGGGAGCCGCGATCGCACTGCAATCGGCGGCCGTGGAACCACGCATCGAAGGCGTGATCGCCGAAGACCCTTTCGCCAACCTCCGCGAAATCAGCTACGACTACACGGGCCTGCACTGGAGCCCGCTGCTCGGCAAGATGCTCTTTCGCCCTGCGGCGATGACGGGCATGGCGGCGCTGGCAAGAAGGGGAGGGTTCAATCCCGACGATGTATCGCCAGAGAAAGCCGTGGCGGCGCGTTTCCGGTGCTCCTGATCTGCGGCGCGGCGGATCACACGATCCCGTGCCGCCATACCGAGCGCATCTATCGCGCGGCGGGCGGCCCGAAAGAACTATGGGTCGTGCAAGGAGCCGGGCACGCCTCGGCCTTAGGCCGCGATCCCGCCGGCTACGAAGAGCACGTCATCCGCTTCCTGCACGAGTGCGATGCCACAGCGCCGATCTCGCTCACTCATCACAATTGAGCGGAAGGACGCGCGGTGCGAGCGGTTTACTGCGAATGCGCCACAAACAACAGTAAAGCGAAGATGGCGATGGGAATCAGCGCCAGAGCCACGTAATGCCACGCGCGTTTAGTTCCCGTCGCGTGAACCAGTCCGTTGTGGCTCGCCTCTTCGCGCTCGATAATCCCCACCCCTTCAGGATTCACCAGATCGTGCGCGAAATCCCGCGCCGTTTGATAGCGGTTCGCGGGATCGCGTTCCATCGCGCGAAAAATGATTTCCTGCAGCTGCGGCGCGATCAACGGATCGATCTCGCGAGGCGGAAGAGGAGGACTCAACAGCCTTTGATTGAGCGTTGTCAGCGGATTAGCCCCGCCGAACGGCACCTGCCCGGTCAGCATTTCGTAAAGCATCACGCCCAGCGAATAGACGTCGCTCCGAGCATCACCTCGCTTTCCTTTCACCTGCTCCGGCGAGACGTAATCGGGCGTCCCCATCGCCTTGGTGAATTTCGAGAAGGTCAGCCGCCGCGCCCGCGCCTCGCCGGCGATGCCAAAGTCGATCAGCTTGATCTGGTCGTGCTCGTCGACCATGATGTTGTCGGGCTTCAGATCGCGGTGGACTACGCCATGATCGTGAATGTAGCCGAGCGCGTCGCAGATGCGGATCGCGATGCGCTCGGCCCTCTCAGGGGAGAGTTTCTTTTCCTCATCGAGGATATTGCGGAGCGGCCGCCCTTCGACCCATTCCATGATCATGCACACGCGCCCGTCGTCTTCGGCGGGCAGCACCTTCACCACGCCGGGATGATCCAGCTTGCGCCCGATATTCGCCTCGCGGTGGAAGCGGTCGAAAAAGAGGACATCCATCTCGTATTGCGGGTGCGGAATCTTGATCGCGACGGGCTCGCCGGTTCGTTCGTCCGTGCCGCGAAAGACGGACGCCATTCCGCCCTGCATCACAAGGCTGTCGATCCGGTGGCGGCCGATCCGGTCGCCGGGCTGGGGGGCTCGCATCATAAGATGTCGCGCTGCAAACGGGCGCGTCCACCGGGGGAGGGCGAAACGCTTCTGCCTACGCTTGCGCGCGACTTCGATCACACTACTGCTTAGCCGGTTAGGGCGATGTAAGCGTTATCTAAGGATTTCGTAAGTCGATGGAAGGGGTCCGCTCGGCTGTGCGCGCCCAGGCCACTATCCGCCCGCATTGAAGCGAAAAGCGATGGCCTTCGATTCCCTGGGGCCGATGGTGACGGTCTGATCTTGGGTGCCGTATTTCTCCTGCCAGGCCTCGACCGTGTACGTGCCTGGCGGCACATTCTTCAGATCGAAGGTCCCCGCCGTCGTCGTCACATCGAAATACGGATGCGAGAATACGAACACGTATGCGCGCATCCACGGATGCAGATTGCACAGCACGGGTATGGCGAAATCGGGATTGTCGAACTCGGTCTCGATCGGCGCGGAGCCCACCGGTTGCGACTGATTCCACGCGCGATTCTCGTGCGGCACGGGATGAACGTTGTGCACGATCGGATCGGTATTCTTGATGTCAAGTTTCTGCCGCGCCATCATCCCTAGCACGTGCGGCTCGTACATGCAGCCCACCTGATCGAGCGTCGCCGCCGTCGTGGGAACATCGAAGCGATAGTTGCCGACCCCCGATTTCAGGTAGACGAGCACACTCGCCAAGGCTCCGTGCTCGCCCGTCACAACCTCCGGATACGTCAGCGGCGTCGAATGCAGCTTCGCGCACTCCGGCCCTGCCGTCATGATGATCGGGCGCGGCGGCGGCGGCGTGCCATCGAGGGTCACCGTTCCGGAGATTGTCCCGGCAGTCGTGAGATCGACCGTGGCTGTCGACGGCGGCTGCTGGGATTGGCTCGATTCCTTGTTGGAGCAAGCGCCCAGCGCCACCATCACGGCCATGCCAATCCCTATCCGCAAAAGGTGGCGCTTCAATCGATCACCCGTGCTCGAAGTAAGGAATCGACGCGGCCGCCGTCGCCACGGCGAACCACCAGAGCAGCTCCAGCCCGCCCATGAATTTCGCGACTCCCGGCGTGTCTTTCGCCTGCCCCCAGGTTTTTGTTTTCTGCTGCACCACGATGTGCAGAATGATCCCGAGCGGCACCAGCAGCCCCAACTTCATCTGGAAAGCCGGATTGACGATAAACGACGTCGCCGCCGTCGAGAACAGCATGAATCCGCCGGTCACTGCGATCGCGAGTCCCGTCCAGTTCCAGGCGAAGAGCGCGTTATTTAATTCGGCGGACGTCAGCCGTTTCGGGCCAATGCCCAGCAGGTGCAGATCGACAGCGATGTTCGTCCCTACCCAGAGAGACAAGCCGGTGAAATGAATCGCCTGCACATACGGGTAGGACCACGTGGAGCCCGAAATGTTCAGCGCCCACCCCGTGTTCTGCAGCCACTCGCAAAAGGAATACAGTAGATGGTACATTCGCGCCCCCTTATCCGACGCCCGTCAGGGCCGGCACTTCGACCGCCGCCCAAATCGACACGATCCACAGCGCCAGCGAAACGAACGCTAGCAATTTGGCGCTCGCCGGTATGCCCGCCGGCCTGTCCCATTTCTTCACGTTGGCTTGCACCATGATTCCGAAAATCACCGCCGCCAGAATAACCGCGAGCTTGAGGTAAAACCAATGATTGCCGTAGTAGTCCGGGGCACCACCGGCATAGAGAATGAAACCCGAAAGAAAATTCAGGGCCAGACCGACCCACATTATCGGGAAGAGGTCGTTTGCGAGCTCAGTGGCGTTGCGGCGCTTCGCGGCCACGCCGATGAGACGCAGATCCACGAGTACGATCGAGCCAACCAGCAGGAACATGCTGAAGTAATGCAGTACCTCTACAAACGTCGAAATCACCACCGAATCATTGAGCCATCTGATAAGGGTAGTGTGTGCGAGCCACATACTGAAGTGCATGCTTCACCCCCGTAAACTCGTCAGTAGTACGCGATGCCGCGCCCCGCAAAAACAATAAAGACCCAAAGCAACAACGACGCCCAGGCCGCCGTACGCGCGCCGCCGGGCGCTTTCGTTCCAGCCTCATCCCAATTCGCGATTCCGCGGTACGCTCCGAATTGAAAGATGAAGGCGTTCAGCCCCGCGAGCACCAGCAATACCAGTTTGAGCCGGAAAAACCAGCTCTGATAGCACCTCGTGGCCTCCGACGAAAACATCAGCGTACCGGTCACGAACATCACCGCGAAGCTGCTCCACACCCACGGCATCACCTGCTTCCCCACGTGCGAAGCGCGCTCGTGCCGCAGAAAACCGGTGTTGAGCAAGCGCATGTCGAAGAGGCCCGTGGATCCCACGAGCACGATGATTCCGAGGACGTGTATAGACTCAATGCCCGGGAAAAGCCAGTCCGAGTTGCGGATCGTCGACCCGAGCCTGGTTTTTTCAATCAGCTCGCACAGATGATAGAGGGTCATGCCGGGCTAGGACCTGAGCACTTCGCCGGTCGAGAGCGTCACGGTCGTGCAGCGCATGGTCAGCGCGCCGTTCTTTGCGCGCCCTCCGGTGCAGGTGACCGTGTCGCCAGGCTTCACAGTCGTGCTGGTCCATCCGTTATGCTTCAGGAAGTTCGGGCTGTCGATTTCGACGGCCCAGTGCTCGATCTGGCCCTGCGCGTTCTTCACGTCGACATAGATATAGCCGTGCGGGTTGGTCCAGTCGAGCTTCGTCACGGTGCCGGTGACCGTGGTCGGATGCGCCATGTCGTACATGGACACCGAGTGGTGCGCGAATGCCGGCGCCGCGCTCAGCAGCAGCGCGCAGACAAGCAGAATGGTCAATCTAGCTCTCATGGATCTATCTTCCCCCCTAAGAATGCGTCTACGAAACCGTGCGCTCCAGTGCGCCGCATAGCTGCTATTTCTTCTTTTCCAAAAGCCGATCGTCCTGGTTGTTCTCTTCGCAAACGTATTCCTGAATCTGCCATTCCGGATGCAGATGCAGCGGGCCGCCCATCATGAACGGCTCCGCGAAAACGTTTGGATCATCGATCGTCGCCGTGTACGTCACCGTATCATACGACGTACGGGTGTACCGTTCGACTACATGATATGCGGTCGTATGATGGAAATCCGCGATCTCCGTTTTGTCGTTGAATCCTGTCACGTCCACCACCAGCGTGTTCCCGTCCCAGTGCCCCACGGAATTCCCCATCCACGTGGGATCGAGATCGGCGGGATGCTGCAAGTCGAGCGGAATTATGCGAAATAAATTGTAGGCCTCGTACAAAATCACCACAAGATGCGGCTTCTGTATGATCTGCAGCGGATAGGGCTGCATGGTCGCTGCCGGGACGCCCGGCGGCACGCAGAGCGCGCCTTGGCCGAGATCGTTCGGATCCTCCACGATGCGATATTTCTCCGCGCCTGGCTTCAGCACCGGATTCGACTGCATGCCGATCCCGAATCCTCCGATGTAAACGCCCGAAAGGTCCGGATGCCCATCCATCTGCGGAATTGTTTCGGCGGGGCAGCCTTTGTTGCCTTCCTCGGGCGGTATGGGCGTCGTGCCCGCGACAGTGACCGTCACCGACTGCTTGTCGTTTCCGCCGCGCCCGCCTACCTTGAAGGTGTACGTCGTCGTCGCCTTCGGTGTCACCATCTTCATCCCGCGCGTCGGGACGATTCCGACGCACTGGTCGATTGATGTGTCGTCCGAATTCACTGCCGCCCAAGTGAGCCACGTGGATTGCCCCGGCAAGATCGCGCCCGGCGAGGCAGTGAAACCATCGACGTGTGCCGAAGGACCCTTCGGAAATCCCGATGGGGCTGGAGTAGAACGCTGGTCCTGTCCGACCGCGGACGACGACAACAGCCCCGCGGCCAACGCCAGCGCCGCCGTACAGAACAATTTCTTCTCGAGGAACATGCCGCTCCGTGGCCCCGGATACCCGGTCCGGCGCCGAAAGGCATTTTTTGCAGGCAAGTATGTAGCGCGGCTCGTGAACGGCGTCAATAACTTTGATGAGCCCCCAAATATTTCGGTTATTCTAGGCTTTTCTCGTTTTGTGAGATGCGGTGGCCGCCGTGACCAGAATCCGGCCGGAGAGAGCGAATGAGATTGGTGCATGTAATTCGCCGCTCAATGTGGGCCGGCGTTTTCGTTCTGTCAGCCGCTGCGTGCGTTTCCGCGCAAGCCGCCGGTCGCAAGATCGCGCAGCAGACTCCCGGCGAGCAGCGCGCCGGGCGATTGCTCGAAGCCGCCCGCGCGAATCCGCTCGATCTCTACGCTTTCCTTTATCGCATGCCCAAGGGCGCCGACCTGCATGTGCACCTAACCGGTGCGGTGTACGCCGAAACCTTTATCAACGACGGCGCCGACGACGGCCTGTGCATCGACATCCTCTCGCATTCGTTCGTCAAGCCGCGCACTTCCGACACCTCGCTCGCGGCGACGTGCGGCGATGGCCAGGTGGCCGCCTCGCGCGCCTTCGACGACCAGCACCTGTACGATGCGCTCGTCGACGCCTTCTCGATGCGCAGCTTCGTGCCCGTCACCGGCGCGACCGGCCACGACCATTTTTTCGACAGCTTCGACAAATTCGATATCCTCAGCACGCGCCATCTCGGCGAATGGGTAAACGAAGTCGCGACGCGCGCGGCTTCGCAAAACGAGCAGTACCTCGAGCTGATGCACACGCCGAATTTCGATCGCACGATCGAGCTTGCCAAACAGGTCGGCTGGAATGACGATTTCGCCAGGCTGCGCGACGAACTCCTCGCTCGCGGGCTCCGCAACGATGTCGCCGTGGCTCGCGGCGAAATCGACAGCGCGGAAAACGGCCGCCGCGAAATCGAGCACTGCGGCCACCCGGACGCCGCGCCCGCCTGCCGCGTCGAGATTCGCTATCTCTATCAAGTGCTGCGCGGCTTTCCCAAAGAACAAGTCTTCGCCCAAGCTCTGCTGGGATTCGAGACCGCCTCGGCTGATCCGCGCGTCGTCGGAATCAATTTCGTGATGCCCGAGGACGGCTACATCTCGATGCGCGACTACGCGCTGCAAATGCGCATGGTCGACTTCCTCCATATGCTTTATCCCAAGGTCCACATCAGCCTGCACGCGGGCGAACTCGCGCCCGGCCTCGCCACGTACGAAGGACTGTGCTGCCACATTCGGCAGGCCGTCGAAGTAGCGCACGCCGAGCGCATCGGGCATGGCGTCGACGTAATGTACGAGGATCGTCCCTACGATTTGCTGGGGGAAATGGCCGCGAAGCACGTGATGGTCGAAGTCAATCTCACCAGCAACGACGTGATTCTCGGCGTCACCGGAAAAGAACATCCGCTGCCGATTTATCGCCGGTACGGCGTGCCGGTCGCGTTTTCAACCGACGACGAAGGCGTCTCGCGCATCGATCTCACCCATGAATACGTTCGCGCAGTCGAAACCTACGGATTGCACTACGCAGACCTGAAGCAGATGGTTCGCACAAGCATGGAACACGACTTCCTGCCCGGCGAAAGCCTGTGGCGCGCGCCGGATTCGTTCGGAGAATCCATCGCAGCCTGCGCGGGCGATACGCTTGGCGCGGAAAAGCCATCCGCGAAGTGCGCGGATTTTCTCGCGCACAACGACAAAGCCCGCACGCAATGGGAACTCGAGCGGCGCTTCCGCGCCTTCGAATCGGCACCGTAGCCAATAGCGGCCAAGAAGAGAGATTCTTCAGCCATCCTCATCGGATGGCTTCAGAATGACGGGGCGTTTTGATGATCGCTGTGCTAGCGGGCAGCCGCGCGAGCCTGTCCTGCGGCGGCGGCCTTCGCGGGCGTCTTGTCGCCATCGGTCGCCGCGGCCTCTTTCTTGGCTTCGGCCGCTGAAAGCGGAGTGAGCCCGAGCGACTTGCGGAGCTCGTGCTCGATTTTGTCGCGGATGTCCGTGTGCTCCTTGAGGAAGAGGCGCGCGTTTTCGCGGCCCTGGCCGAGGCGCTCGCCCTTGTAGGAAATCCACGTGCCGGACTTCTCGAGGATATTCTTCATCACGCCGAGATCGAGCAGGTCGCCCTCGCGCGAGATGCCTTCGCCATAGATGATGTCGAATTCGGCCTCGCGGAAGGGCGCGGCCACCTTGTTCTTCACGATTTTCGCGCGCGTGCGCGACCCAACCACGCGGTCGCCTTCCTTGATCGACTGGATGCGGCGAATATCGACGCGAATCGAGGCATAGAATTTCAGCGCGCGCCCGCCCGTGGTCGTCTCGGGATTGCCGAACATCACGCCGATCTTTTCGCGGATCTGGTTGATGAAAATCAGGCAGGTGCGCGATTTCGAGACGATCGCGGTGAGTTTGCGCAGTGCCTGCGACATCAGGCGCGCCTGCAAGCCCATCTGCGGCTCGCCCATTTCGCCTTCAAGCTCGGCCTTCGGCACCAAAGCCGCCACCGAATCGACCACCACAACATCGACGCCGCCCGAGCGGATCAGAGCCTCCGCGATTTCGAGCGCCTGCTCGCCGTTGTCCGGCTGCGACACGAGAAGATTATCGACATCCACGCCGAGCTTGCGCGCGTAGACGGGATCGAGCGCGTGTTCCGCGTCGATGAAGGCGGCGATGCCGCCAAGCTTTTGGGCTTCGGCGATCACGTGCAGCGTGAGCGTGGTCTTGCCGCCCGATTCCGGGCCGTACACCTCGACCACGCGGCCGCGCGGAAAGCCGCCCACGCCAAGCGCCGCGTCGATCGAGATCGAGCCGGTGGGGATCACGCTGACGGGCACGAGAACGTCCTTGCTGCCCAGGCGCATGATCGAGCCTTTGCCGTATTGCTTTTCGATTTGCGAGATTGCCAGGTCGAGATTCTTAGCTCTTTCGTCATTCATATAGACACCTCAAGGGAAGTTCGTTTAGGTCTCGCCGCGGCGAGCGGCCCGATTCTAGCAGAGTGTTCGTGGGCCGATTGATTCATTTCTGGAAGGGCATATTAGCACGAGGCGAATAAAAAGCAAAGATAGAAGTTCGAATATTCCTAGTTTAATACTGATAGAATCCGCGGCCGGATTTGCGGCCGAGCCAGCCTGCGGCGACGTAGCGCCTGAGCAGCGGGCACGCGCGATACTTCGGATCGCCGAGGCCTTTCCGCAAGACGTCGAGAATATCGACGCACACATCGAGCCCGACGAGATCGGCGAGCTCGAGCGGGCCCATCGGGTGGTTC
>JBAPOM010000195.1:0-18487 GCA_049279635.1 Candidatus Acidiferrales bacterium | reverse complement strand
GTGGTGTTCTCTACGAGGGTTTGACGCCAGACTTGGATCAGCGTTTGCTCGAATGGGGATTTCACGGGGTCGAGGATGGATTATATGCCGAACGGCACGACCAAGCTGCGATGGGGAGTTAGGCGCAGACGGGAGTCCGTGGCAAAATGGATTTGCGGTTTTGGAGCAGAACGGATGGAGGCTCATCTCCAATCACGTACGCTGTGGGCAGAGCGGCATGTTGAGGAATTCCTATCGCTGCCGCTCGTGTCGGAATTCGTGTTTCGTAGTCCGCAGACCTTGGACGGAAGCCAGCGCGAAGTGGCCGACTTTCTGGTGACCTGTGATGCGCACGGAATCTTGATTTCCCAAAAGTGTCAGGAAGACCCGACCAGCCGAAGCGCAGAAAAGCTGGAAGGATGGGCCGGCAAGCGAGCAAGGAAGGGAGTTTCACAGCTAATCGGAGCACTGCGAACGGGGTCAGGCAGACCAATGTGGTGTGAGCATCCACGCCGAGGGCGAGTGGACTTCCCCACAGGGCTTCCTCAGATAGCGCATGGTGTCGTCCTCATCGAGGTCTTCGAGCCGGTCGCCCTGCGGCAGGGCGACGAATTTCCGTTGGAATTCAACGGCATCCCGATTAGCTATTTCTCACTGAACGATTTCCTGAATCTGACCGTCCAGTTGCGCACGGTGCCAGAAATCGTCGAGTACCTCGACCGGCGACGCGCTTTACCTTTTGCTGACCTTCGCACCATTGGCGAAGAGCGGTCACTTTTCACGTTCTATCTTCTAAACGAAGGTTCGTTTGCGGGCTGTTTGGGAATTGCTGACACCAAGATTGCGGCAGCGGCACAGGCAGAACGTTTTGAAGCGGCCCTTCGGCGAAAATTGGATTCCGACCGATATAGCGGGCTGATGGAACACGTGGCGAATGAATTGGCGACCCGGCTTACCAGTTACGCTGCGGGACTTTCGCCCCGCGTGCTCGATGCATTCGACCCATCCGAACGAAGGCAAAACTACATCAACATTCAGCGTGTTCTTGCCAACCTGCGACTCCGCGAACGTGCTGAATTGGGGCGTGCCTTTGACAGCACGACGGAGAAGCTTCGGGGCAAAGCACAGGGATTTGTCTACAGAGCCATGCGTCTCGATTCGCAGCCAGAGTGGGTGTGGGTTTTCGGCTCGTCGAAAAAGATAGAACGCCCCGAACTGCTGTCGCGGTTCGAACCGCTTTTGCGGGGTGCGCTGGCTTATTTCGAGAAATCTCGCTGCTTGCTCGTGGTAGACCGGGATAGTGTTGGATATGAAGTTGGGCTGTCGCAGGCGGGTTTCCAGCCGACATTGACCGACCACGCCATTGGAGACAAACTCTTCGGTAATTTACGAACCGAAAGCCGCGCCTTCAGTCTCGCTCCATACGCAGGGGGAGGGCGACTAGCGTTCGGCTGAGTTCCGATCTCGCATAAGACGCGGCTGCGAGGCTAGAAAAACGGAGCGTACGGCCGACGAAAATAGTGGGTGGCAAAGCTCGTGAGCCGGAAGGTACCGAATCGCGGCAGAATAGGCTTCCTGAACGGCTCGTTCAAAGCGTAACTATAGGTAAATAGATGAGTTGCGTTTCAGCAATGAAGTAACCCGCAGCCGTGCGGCTTTTTCGGCGACGCCACACGCGACTGCCACTGCTCGCCGCCGCAGATTCAGCGGTACGTTTCGAAGATTTCCGGGCCGCTGCTCGACCGCATCGACATTCACATCGAGGTTCCGGCGGTGAAGTACAAGGAGCTGCGCGGGAACGCCGAGATCGAAAGTTCCGCAAGCGTGCGGGAGCGGGTGCTGCGAGCGCGGCAGATTCAGCTCGAACGCTACCGCGAGGAGAAGAAACTCTACGCAAACGCGCAAATGCCGCCCAAGCTGATTCGCAAGCACTGCGCGATCAGCGCCGATGGCGAGAAACTGCTGGAAGCGGCGATTGCCCGATTGGGACTCTCGGCGCGCGCACACGACCGGATCCTCAAGGTGTCGCGGACGATCGCGGATCTCGAGGCGGCGGCGTCCATCGAACCCAAACACCTGAGCGAGGCGATCCAGTACCGTACCCTCGACCGGACTTACTGGAGCTCTTCTACATGATTTCCCTCCCCTTTCTAGTACCGGACCGTGATTGACGGCTCTGCTGACGGTGTGATACCCATAGGACCGTCATCGATTGGGCATTTCTAAGGACCGTATGGCGACCAAGGCATCGAAGCTCGAAGTGACGCTGGATACGTTGCTCGAAAGCGTGGACCTGGCCGAAAACATCGTGCAGCGCGTGGCCGAGGCCGCCGGCTTCAGCGAAGAGGATGTCCACAAATTCGGGATGGCGGTGCGCGAGGGTGTGATCAACGCCTATAACTATGGCAACCACCAGGACCGCACGAAGAAGATTCGCCTGTCCGTGGAATTCGAGCCCGATCGGATGATTGTCCACGTCTGCGACGAAGGGCAGGGTTTTGAACTTACCGATGTCCCCGATCCCCTCGCCGAGGAAAATCTCCTGCGAACGTCGGGGCGCGGCCTCTTCCTTATGAAAGCGTTTATGGACGACTTCGCCGTGCAGCGGGGAGCCTGCGGAGGGGCCGAGCTCGTGATGATCAAGAAGCTCCCGGCTCGTGTGGCGGGCAACGGCGCCCGCTAGCTTGCTTTTTTGGGGGCTTTCTCCTGGCTAATGCGTTCCTGAAGGATGGTCGCAAGCGCTGGATGTGTGCCGGTGCGGGGGCCATAGACTCTTCGTATGAGGCTTTGATACGATGGCGATATCTGAAATTCAGGGCGGAGCCAAGATTTGCCACAGCATATCCCTCGAAAGCAGCTCAAGAAAGATGAAGTGCGCGAAACGCTCGCGCACGGCGCCGATGCCGTTCTTTCTCACCAGAAGTTCACCCTCTACCTTCTGATCGTTGCGGTGATTGTTGCGGTGGGCGTTTTTGGCTGGAAGACGTACACGGAGCGGCAGACGGTGAAGGCTTCGGCCGGGTTCGACAGCGCGATGAAAGTTTTCCAGTCGCCCGTAGGAACGCCGCCGACGCCGGGCGAGACGTCCTACTCGAGCGACAATCAGAAATTCACGGCCGCCGCGCAGCAATTCTCGGACGTCGCATCGAAATATCCACGAACGCACGCAGGCCAGCTCGCGCACTACTATGCCGCGCTGAGTTATGAAAAACTCGACAAAACCGCGGATGCCAAGAAGTCGCTGCAGGAACTCTCGAGCAGCAGCGATCAGGAAGTGGCTGCGCTGGCGCAACTCGAACTCGCGGGCATCGACGATCGAGCGGGGCAGGATGCCGAGGCCGTGAAGCTGTATGAAGGCTTGATCGCCAAACCGAGCGTGCTCGTCCCGAAGCCGGTCGCGATGATGGCGCTCGCCGAGCACTACAGCCAGAAAGACCCCGCGGCGGCGGCGAAACTCTACGCGCAAATCAAAGCGGATTACCCCGATACCCCGATCGCCGAACGCGCCGATCAGGCGCTCGCGCTGCTCGGCAGCAAATCATGACCCATAGCCGCTTGCCCGGCGGTGACGGCTAGCCCGGCGCACTCCGATACATTAAAATGAGTGCGATGCCGCTGGCACCCTATGCAATGGACGTGCGGCGGTCGCGCGGCCGGCGCTACCCGGAACCGCAACACCCCTATCGAAACGACTATGCCCGCGACCGCGACCGCGTGATCCATTCACGGGCGTTTCGCCGCCTGGAAGCGAAAACGCAGGTTTTCACCATGCGTTTCTCCGATCATTTCCGCAACCGGCTCACCCACACGATCGAAGTGGCGCAGATCGCGCGCACCGTGGCGGGCGCGCTCGACCTCAATACCGACCTGGTCGAAGCGCTCGCGCTGGTCCACGATATCGGGCATCCGCCATTCGGCCACGCAGGCGAACGCCGGCTCGATGCGCACATGCGCGAGCACGGAGACCGCTTCGATCACAATCTTCACGCGTTGCGGATCATCGAGCAGTTCGAGCAGCGCTACCTCGATTTCCCCGGGCTGAACCTCACGTTCGAAGTGCGCGAGGGAATCATCAAGCATTCGCGCGACTATTCCGCAGCGGAATTTCCGGCGCTCGCCGAGTATCTTCTCGACGAGCAGCCGCCGCTTGAAGCGCAGCTGATCGATCTCGTCGACGAAATCGCCTACAACACAGCCGATCTCGACGATGGTTTCGAGGCGCGCCTCCTCGATTTTGAGCAGTTGCGCGTGGAAGTTCCCGTATTCGACGCGGCTTACGCGGATGTGGAGCGGCGCCATCCGAGCGGGCTGCGGAAGTTGAAATTCAATGAAGCGCTGAAACACATCCTCGATCGCCTCGCGACCGATCTCATCGACAACACGCGCCTCCAGGTGGAAGCGAGCGGCGTCACGAACGTCGAGGACGTGCGTCGCCACGCGAACCGCCTGGCGGGGTTCTCATCCGATGTAGCCCGGCAGAACGCCGGCCTGAAGCAGTTCCTCAACGCGCGCGTCTATTCCCATCCGGCCATTTCCGAGGAGCGCGACCGTTCCGTCGACGCGCTCGATGCTCTCTTCCGCTTTTTCCTCGATCATCCTGATCGCATGCCGAAGCACTATGCCGAATTGGCTCAGAATGAGCCGCGCCATCGGGTGGTTTGCGATTACATTGCCGGGATGACGGACCATTTCCTGCTGCGCCAGTGCCAGGAACTGCTGGGTGCTCCGGTATCGCGCGTCTCCTAGCGCTGCGGCGTTGGCATCCCACGGAGTAACTTGCGCGTATCCCCGCCGCACCTTTGCTCGGGGGCTTCCTTGACACCGTTCCGAAGCGACATATAATGAGGTTTAAAGCTCAGGGGAAATCTCATGTTTCTGGATGTGAAAGAACTGGCAGTCCGCAAGACGCGCATCCGGAAAAGTTACGCTCCGGGAACCATCGATTTTCACTCCGGCGAATTCCGGCAGGTCGAACCCCTGGAAGTGCGTGCAACGGCGGAACTTATCGAAGGACAGATCCGCGTCTACGGCAACCTGCACACGAGAATCGAGCTGGTCTGCGCGCGCTGCCTCGACACGGTGATCGAGGAGATCAGCCGCGACTTCGATCTCTTCTACCGTCCCATGACCTCGATCGCTCACGACGATGAAGTGCGCCTGGCGCTGGGCGACACCGAGATCGCTTTCTTCGAAGGCGACGGCCTATTCCTGGCGGACGTTCTGGCCGAGCAGGTGAACCTCGCGCTGCCCATGAAGGTGATCTGCTCGAGCGATTGCCGCGGCCTTTGCCCCCACTGCGGCGCAAACCTCAACAACGAAGAATGCCGCTGCGAGAAAAACGGCAGCGATCCCAGGCTTGCCCCGCTCGCGCGGCTGAAGCAGGACTGGTTCAAGAAGCAATAAGACGCTACACTATCCTATTCCATACAGGCTGCTGTGAGTCGACGCCTGTCACGAGGAGCAGAATGCCCAATCCAAAGCGACGCCATTCGAAGAGGCGCACCTCCACACGACGCGCCCACGATCATCTCCACGCGTTTTCCCTGGCCGAATGCCCGAATTGCCACGAAAAGAAGCTGCCTCACCGGGCATGCCCCAAGTGCGGCCACTATAAAGGCCGCGAAGTGATTGACACTTCGGCCAAGACGGCCTAAGTTTCCCCCGCCGGGCCGTCTGCAAGGTGCTCCCTGGAGCAAAGATGATTACCATCGCTCTCGATGCCATGGGTGGAGACCATGCGCCACGCGCAGAGGTCGAAGGCGCGATTCTGGCCGCGCGCGAGCTGGGGGTGCGCGTGCTGCTGGTCGGCGTTGAAGATATAGTCCGCCAGGAGCTGGCACGCCACAAGCTCAGGGACCTGCCCATCGAGGTGGTGAACGCCAACGACGTCATCACGATGACCGATTCACCCTCCCACGCTTTTCGCCGCAAGAAAGAAAGCTCGCTGCATGTGGCCGCGCGGCTGGTCCGCGACGGCAAGGCGGAGGCGCTCGTCAGCGCAGGCAATACGGGTGCGGTGATGACGGTAGCGCGATTCGTCCTCGGTACGCTGCCTTCGGTCGATCGCCCCGCGCTGGCCGCGGCCTTCCCGAACATGAAGGAAAAAGTTTCGATCATTCTCGACGTCGGCGCGAACGTCGATTCGAAGCCCGAACAGATCGAGCAGTTCGCCGTGATGGGCGAAATCTATTACCGCACTATCTGGGGTGTGAAGCGGCCGCGCGTGGCGCTCCTTTCGATCGGCGAAGAAGAAATGAAGGGCAACGAGCTCACGCGTGAGGCAGGCGCCTTGCTGAAGCAGACATCCCTGAACTTTACCGGCAACGTCGAAGGCCGCGACGTCTTCCGGGGCAACGTGGAAGTGGTGGTCTGCGATGGTTTCATCGGGAATATCGCGCTCAAGATCAGCGAAGGCGTCGTCGAGCACATCGGCGGCATGCTGAAGAAAGCGATCAAGAGCAGCCTCAGATCACAGCTTGGCTACGCGCTTTCGAAGCGCGCCTTCGACGACTTTCGCAAGCGTACGGATTATTCCGAATACGGCGGCGCGCCGCTGCTCGGGGTGAAAGGCATCACAGTGATCGGACACGGCCGGTCGAACCCCAACGCGGTGAAGAACGCCATTCGCGTGGCGGCGGAACTGTGCCGCGCGCGCGTCAACGAGAAAATCGAACAGGAGCTTTCCGCTGCCGCCGCAATCCTGGCGCGCGGCTGAACGAGCGGAAAACGCAACCGTCATGAGCAAGATCGCTTTCCTCTTTCCCGGCCAGGCCTCGCAATACGCGGGAATGGGCCGCGACCTCGACGCGAATTTCCCTGAATCGCACGCGGTCTTCGAAGAGGCCGACGCCGCGCTTGGATTTCCGCTATCGAAACTCTGCTTTGAAGGTCCCGAAGACGAGCTCAAGCTGACCGCAAACACGCAGCCAGCAATCCTGACGGTTTCCGTGGCGGCGTACCGCGCGCTCGAAAAACACGGCGTGACGCCCGATCTGGTTGCCGGACACAGCCTCGGCGAATATTCGGCTCTCGTGGCCGCGGGAGCGCTCGCGTTTTCCGACGCGGTGAAGCTGGCGCGGCGCCGCGGCCAGTACATGCAGGAGGCCGTCCCTGCCGGTGAAGGCGCGATGGCCGCGATCCTGGGACTCTCGCCGTCGGATGTCGCGGAAATCTGCAAGAAGGCGGCGAACGGCGAAGTGGTCTCCGCGGCAAACCTGAATTCGCCGGATCAGATCGCGATTTCGGGCCATGCGGGCGCTGTGAAACGCGCCGTCGAGATTGCCTCGCAATCGGGAGCCAAGCGCGCCGTCATGCTGGCCGTGTCCGCGCCGTTCCACTGCGCGCTGATGCTTCCGGCGCAAGAGCGCTTTGAGGCCGATCTCCGCGCGACAAAATTCAGCGCGCCGCGCTTTCCGGTCATCACAAATGTGGACGCCGAGGCGAGCGAGTCAGGCGATGAAGCGCGCGAGGCGCTGATTCGCCAGGTATCAGCGCCGGTGCGCTGGCTCGAGTCGGTGCGCGAGATGATCGATCAGGGCGTGAGCATCTTCGTCGAGGTCGGGCCGGGCAAGGTTCTCTCGGGGCTGCTGCGGCAGATCGACCGCTCGGTGCGCTGTTTCAACGTGGAAGACGCCGCAAGCCTGCAAGCGTCGCTCGATAAAATCGCACAGGCGCGCGCCGAAGTCGCGGACACGTAGAATCCAATTCATGTTTTCACTTAAAGATAAAGTCGCTCTCGTTACCGGCGCGTCGCAAGGCATCGGCCGCGCCACTTCGCTTGCGCTGGCCGAGGCGGGCGCCAAGGTTGTGCTGGCGGCGCGCAGCACCGATAAACTTGCCGCGCTCACCGAGGAAATCGCAGCCGCCGGGGGCGAGGCGCTGGCCGTCCCGATGGACGTGGCCAACGCCGAGCAAGTGAAATCCGGTTTCCAGCAGGCGCTCGCGAAATTCGGCAGGCTCGATATCCTCGTGAACAACGCCGCCATCACGCGCGACACCCTGGCGCTGCGGATGAAGCTCGACGATTGGAACGCCGTGCTGCAGACGAATCTCACCGGCGCGCACCTCTGCATCCAGCAGGCGCTCGGCGCGATGCTCAAGCAGCGCTCGGGCCGCATCATCAATATCTCGTCGGTCGTCGCGGAAACCGGCAACGCCGGACAGGCGAACTACGTCGCGTCGAAGGCGGGCCTGATCGGGCTCACGCGCGCGATTGCCGTCGAAGTCGCCTCCCGCAACATCACGGTGAACGCGGTCGCGCCCGGCTTCATTGAAACGCCGATGACCGATCCGCTCTCGCAGGAATTGAAAGATAAGATGAAGTCGCTGATCCCCCTCGCGCGTTTCGGCAAGGACCGCGAGATCGCCGCCGCAATCGTATTCCTCGCTAGCGACGAAGCCGCCTACATCACCGGGCAGGTGCTCGACGTGAACGGCGGCATGCACATGGGCTAGGCATTGCCGCATATGTGTTTAGGTTTCAGCGCGCCAATGGCGTGTTCCTGCGCTGCAAAGGTTGACCCCGCGATACGCGGCGCATAGAATGGGCAGGTTAAATGCGGGGTGCGACCCCTGCCTAGCGTGCCGCCCCGCGGGGCGAAGACAGCCGAAATCGGAGGAGTAATTAGAATGGCCAGCGTCGAAGAACGCGTAAAGCAGATTATTGTCGAGCAACTCGGTGTGGATGAAGGCGAAGTGACTCCCAGCGCTTCGTTTGTGGACGACCTTGGCGCCGATTCGCTCGATACGGTCGAGCTGGTGATGGCCTTCGAGGAAGCGTTCGGCGTCGAAATTCCGGATGAGGATGCCGAGAAGATTGCCACGGTGAAAGACGCCATCGAGTACATCGAGAAGCACGCCAAGGCAAGCAAGTAGTCTCGCCGGACGTCCCATTCCGAAAACAGGAGAATTTTCTTTTGAGCCGCCGAGTCGTTGTGACGGGCGTTGGGTTGGTCTGCGGATGCGGTATCGGGACCGATGAGGTCTGGCGCAATCTGCTGGCCGGAAAGAGCGGGATTGCCCGCATTACCCAGTTCGACGTGTCCGCGTTCGATTGCCAGATCGCGGGCGAGGTAAAGGGCTTCGATCCGCTCAACTGGATCGAGAAAAAAGAAGTGAAGAAGATGGCGCGGTTCATCCATATGGCGATGGCCGCGTCGGATTTCGCAGTCCAGATGGCCAAGCTCGAAGTCACGCCGGGCATCGCCGATGCCACCGGCGTTTACATCGGATCGGGCATTGGCGGATTCGACGTCATTGAGCGCGAGCATTCGAAGTATCTGAACGGCGGCCCGGGCAAGATCTCCCCGTTTTTCATTCCTTCCGCCATCGTAAACCTCGCGGCGGGCAACGTCTCGATCCGCTACGGAGCAAAAGGTCCGAATTCTGCCACGGCCACGGCTTGCTCTGCGGGTGCCCACGCCGTGGGCGATGCCTACAAAATTATCCAGCGCTGCGACGCGGAAGTGATGATTGCCGGCGGCTCGGAAGCGGCCGTGACCCCGATGAGCATCGGCGGATTCGGCGCGATGCGCGCTCTTTCGACGCGCAACGACGAGCCGGAACGCGCCAGTCGGCCGTTTGACGCCGGCCGCGACGGATTTGTCGTCGGCGAAGGCTCGGGCATCTTGATCCTCGAGTCGCTCGAATTCGCCGAGCGCCGCGGCGCGAATATCATGGCCGAGATCGTCGGCTACGGGATGTCCGGCGACGCGTATCACATCACGCAGCCAGCCGAGGGAGGCGACGGCGGCTATCGCGTGTCGCTCGCGGCCATCAAGGACGCCAAAATTACGCCGGACGACGTCAGCTACGTCAACGCGCACGGCACTTCTACGCCCATGGGCGACGCGATCGAGACATCCGCGCTCCGCCGCGTCTTCGGCGAACGCGCGAAGAAAGTCCCCATCAGCTCAACGAAGTCGATGACCGGGCATCTTCTTGGCGGCGCGGGCGGGCTCGAGGCAGGCATCAGTGTGCTGGCGCTGCGCGATCAGATCCTTCCGCCGACGATCAATCAGGAGACGCCCGATCCTGCGTGCGATCTCGATTACGTCCCGAATCATGCGCGGAAAGCGGAAGTCGTCTACGCGCTCTCGAATTCCTTCGGCTTTGGCGGCACGAACGCATCGTTGATCTTCAAGCGCTGGGAAGGGCGATAATTCCATGAAAATAGGCGTTTGCGTAAAGCAGGTTCCCGCGAAAGATGCGCCGCTCGCGATTGCCGACGGCGGCACGTGGATTCGCGAATCCGACATCGGATTTGAAACGAACGAGCCGGATACGTACGCGCTCGAAGAAGCGCTCCGCCTCAAGGAAAAGCACGGAGGCGAAGTCGTTGCGATCTCGATGGGCCCCGAGCGCGCCAAGCAAACCATCAAGGAGGCTCTCGCCAAGGGCGCCGAACGCGGCATTCACGTTGCCGACAACGCATTCTACAAGCTCGATCCGCTAGCCTCTGCGCGTTCGCTTGCGGCCGCAATCGAAAAAGAAAATTTCGACCTCATCCTCACCGGCCTCCAGAGCGACGATCAGGGCTTCGGGCAGACCGGCGTCCTGCTCGCGGAACTTCTCGGCAGGCCGCACGCGACCATCATCATGTCGATCGAAGTGACCGACGGCCGGATGAAGCTGAAGCGCGAGCTCGAAGCAGGATGGTTCCAGTGGGTCGAATTGCCACTGCCCGCCGTACTCACGATCCAGTCCGGCATCAACAAGCCGCGCTACGCCACGCTCAAAGGCATCATGGCGGCGAAGAAAAAAGAGATTGCGACCATCGATCGCGCGTCGCTCGGCGTGGCGGATGCGCAAACCGAAAAGGTCGAGCGCATTTACGTGCCGCAGAAAACGAAGAAGACCGAATTCATCACCGGTTCGCCGAAAGAGGCCGCTGCGAAACTGATCGAGAAGCTGCGGCACGAGGCGAGGGTGCTCTAAGCCATGAAAATTCTCCTCATCACCGAACAGCGCGACGCCAATTGGCACAAAGTCAGCTTTGAGACCCTTGCCGCGGCGCAGCAGATCGCGCAGCAGACCAAGGGATCGCTTTCCGCCGCGGTCGTGGGTAAAGGCGTGGCCGCGCTTGCCGGCGAACTTGCCGCCTACCAGCTCGACGAAGTGTTGCTCATCGAGCACGACTTACTCGGCGCGTACACTCCCGATGGATTTTCGCTCGCGCTGCGCCAGGTGATTGAGGCGGCAAAGCCGGATCTCGTGTTGTTACCGCACACGTATCAGGTCCGCGATTTCGCGCCGAAGCTGGCCGCCTCCATGCAAAAAGGAATGATCGGCGATTGCATCGCGTATCGCTACGAAAACGGGAAACTGGTCTTCGTTCGCCAGATGTTTCAAGGCCGCACCGCTGCGGACGTCGTTTTCGCCGGCGAGCCGCCGTGGATCGCATCCTTTCAGGCGGGCGCGTTTCGCGCCGATCTCGCGGCAAAACACGCGAGCGGAAAGGCGCCCGTGAAAGCGGTGAGCGTCGATCTCAAGCCCGAGCAGATCCGGACGAAGCCGCTCGAACTTTTCCGGGAAGCGAAGCAGGCGGTCGATCTGACGCAGGCTCCGATCCTCGTTTCGGTGGGCCGCGGGATCAAAGCGCCGGAAAATATTCAGATGGCCGAGAAGCTCGCGAAATTGATGGGCGGCGAAATTTCGGCGTCGCGCCCGATCTGCGACGAGGGCTGGCTCCCGATGGAACGGCAGATCGGCAGCTCGGGACAGACAGTCGCGCCGAAACTCTACCTCGCGCTCGGCATCAGCGGCGCGATTCAGCATGTCGTCGGCATGAAAGGCTCGCGCACGATCGCCGCGATCAACAAAGATCCCAACGCCCCGATTTTCGAGGTCGCCGACTACGGCATCGTCGGCGATCTCTTCGAAGTGGTTCCCGCGCTGATCGAAGAACTCGAAAAAGGCAGTTGACGATCCGACGAGCCTGCCCGCCGCAGGCAGGGATCGTCATCCTGCCTGCCCTGACGAAGGAAGGGAGCCTGGCGCCGTTGTTCTTTGCCGGGCGAAGGATCTCTCCGGCATTTCTCCCGCTATCTATCAGCCGCCGACAATCGCCTCCGCTTCAATTTCCACCAGCATCTGCGGATCGATCAAGCGGCTGATCTCGATCATCGCCGTCGCCGGGCGAATCTCGCCGAAGAACTCGCCGTGCGCGCGGCCGATTTGCTCCCAGTCGGCGATGTGCGTCACGAACATGCGCGTGCGCACCACGTCGGACATTCGCGCGCCGGCCTTTGCCAGCGCCGATTCGATGTTGCGCAGCACCTGCACCGTCTGCGCGTACGCATCGCCCGCGCCCACGATTTTGCCTTCCGCGTCGGTGGCCGTCGTGCCCGAAACGTGAACGTACGGGCCAACGCGCACCGCTCGCGAATAGCCGATGATCGGTTCCCACTTGGTGCCGGATGAAATGTTCTGCCGTTCCATCGTTTCTCCTTTAGGGGTCGAAGCGCGCGCGCGAGTCGGGCGGCACAATCGGGCAAAGTTCGTCTCGCTTGCCGAAGATACGATAGCGAATGCGCGCGATGAAATCGTAAGCCGCGTCTCGCAACCCGCGCGGGACCACGCTGAGCACGCCCGCGAGAACTTTCCATCCGCCGCCCAGGCGCTGAAGAATATGCAGCACCGCGTCGGAGCGCGCGAGCAACGCTCCTTCATTCGTCAGCACGATGATGCTATCCGGCAGGCCGGCGCGGCGCTCCGCGGGCACACGCGCCTCGAAGGTAGGGCCCTGCAGCGGCGCGAAGCGGAAGGCGCGCCCGGCGCGATCGCGTTTCACCACGAATTTCACCGCGCCGTGGCACAATCCGCAGTGTCCGTCGTAAAACAGCATCTCGGCAGTAGGCGCGTCCTGCGGCACTCTCGCAAAAGCATAACACGCCGGCCCATCCAGCCATTTCCCGCGGCAGTCTGCCGAACCGAAACTCCTTCTGGACAGAGTTTCGCGAAGTCTCTAAGCTAATTCCGCTGAAAATGCTATCGGAGACACGCCTCCCGTGAAATGCAACAACATCCTGGAAGCTATTGGCCACACGCCTCTCATCCGGCTGAACCGCGTGGCGAAGGATGTGCCGCCCGAAGTTTTCGTGAAAGCCGATTATCTGAATCCCGGCGGGTCGATGAAGGACCGCATCGCGGTTCGCATGATCGACGAGGCCGAGCGCAAAGGCCAGCTCAAGCCCGGTGGCACGATCATCGAAGGGACTTCGGGCAACACAGGAATCGGCCTGGCGCTCGTTGCGGCGGTGCGCGGATACAAGGTCGTCTTCACGGTCACAGACAAGCAGTCCCGCGAGAAAATCGATTCGCTCAAGGCGTTTGGCGCCGAGGTGATCGTTTGCCCCACGGCGGTCGAGCCGGAGGATCCTCGCAGCTACTATTCCGTTGCCAAAAAACTCGCGCGCGAAATCCCCAATTCGTATTACCCGAATCAATACGAGAATCCAAACAATCCTGAAGCGCACTACCACACATCCGGCCCCGAAATCTGGAAAGACACCGAAGGCAAGATCACGCACTTCGTGTGCGGCCTGGGGACGGGCGGCACGGCCACGGGCGTTGGCCGTTTCCTCAAGGAGCAGAATCCCGCGATCAAAATCATCGGCGTCGATCCGCTCGGCTCGCTCTACCACGAATATTTCAAGACGCGCAACATCGGCACCGCGCACCCCTACGTGGTCGAGGGGATCGGCGAGGACATCCTGCCGTCGACGATGGATTTCTCGGTGCTCGACGACGTCCTGCAGGTGGACGACGAGGAATGCTTCCTCTGGGCGCGCAGGCTCGCGAAACGCGAAGGGATTTTCACGGGCGGCTCGGGCGGGGGATGCGTTTCGGCGGCGATCCGCGTCGCCAAGAATTGCAAGAAGGGCGATCTCGTCGTGGCGTTCCTGCCGGATACGGGCAGCCGCTATCTCAGCAAAATCTACAACGACGGCTGGATGCGCGAGCACGGCTACGCCGACGCGGAAGTGACGCTGACCGCTTCGGACGTGATTCGCGTCAAACATCAGAACGGCAAAACGCGCCAGCCCGTGGTGGTCGGGCCGAATCGCACCGTCTTTCAGGCGCTCCATACCATGCAGCAGGAGGATATTTCGCAGCTCCCCGTTTTCGAGGACGAACGATCCGTCGGCACCATCTTCGAAGATCAGATCCTGAATCTCGCGCTGCAAGGCAAAGACCTGCGCAAGCTGATCGTTCGCGAAGTGATGGGCCCACCGCTGCCGCAAGTGCCTTCCAACGCGCCCATCGAGCGCGTCACGCATCTCCTCAGCCACGAAAGCCCGGCCGTTTTCGTCGAGATGGAGGGCGGCAAGCTCGAAGTGCTCACCAAGTTCGACCTGATGGACACAATCGCCGGCCTGGTCGGCCAGAAGCGCTGAGCTCCAGCACGGGAAGTCCCGCGGAAGCCCGGCCCATTCAGTAGCCTCTCTTATATTTCCTTGACATTTACTTTCGCGCTGTGATATCCCACGGCCACGTAGCAGGGTGGTGTTTCAACGGGCCAAGTAGATTTACGCTCTGTGGTGGAGCGAATCTCGGTGGTGCGCGCGGCAATTTCGCGCGTGGGTGGGATGTGAAATGACTTACGGGGGGATTCCAGTGATACACACACGATTGTCTCTGCGTGGATTTGTGTCTGCGCTTCTTGCTTGCTCTGCAGTTTTCTTGCTCTGCATCTCCGTGACGCTGGCCCAATCGGGCACCACGGGTGCGTTGACAGGCACCGTTACCGATCCTTCGGGCGCAGTCATCGCCGGAGCCACCGTCACAGCCACGAATATCGGCACCGGCCAGGCACGCACCTCGACGACGGACGCCAGCGGGAGCTATAAGTTTTCGCTGCTGTCTCCCGGAAATTACAGCGTGAAAATTTCCGCTGCGGGATTCAAGACCTCCGAAGTCAAATCGATTACGGTCAACGCAACAGAGACCGCCGTGCTGAACCAGCCTCTCGCCGTTGGTGCCCAATCGGAACAAATTGTAGTTGAATCCACCACGGAGCGGCTGCAGACGCAGAATGCGACCATGGGAACCTTGGTGGGGTCGCAGACGGTAACCACCCTGCCGCTCAGCTCGCGCAACTACACCAACATCATCGATCTTTCGCCGGGCGTGGTGGCCAACGTCGCCAGCGCCGCCGCGGTCGGCAACGGCACGCAAGATATCAACGTTAACGGGATGGGCTCCGACCAGAACAATTACATGATGGATGGCGCGACGCTCACGAACTACGGAAGCGGCGGCGCGGCACAGTCCGGCAACTTCCCTGGCATTGCCATTCCCAATCCGGATTCGATTCAAGAGTTCAAAATCCAGACCTCGCAATACGACGCCGAATACGGCCGCAACCCGGGCGCCAGCGTCAACGTCACCACCAAGGATGGCACGAACACCCTCCACGGCGATGCTTGGGAGTTCTTCCGGAACAGCGCCTTGGACGCCAACGACTTCTTCAACAAGGAGAGCCAGGCGCAACTTCATGCATCTGGAGTTGGTCCAGCCAACAAGCCCGAGACGTTGAATGAGAACATGTTCGGCGGCACGCTGGGCGGTCCGATCATGAAAGACAAGCTGTTCTTCTTTGGTTCCTACCAGGGTTTCCGCCAGCTCAACGCTGTTGGCACGAACGGCTTCGCTACGGGCTTGAGCACCGGCATCAGCCTCTATCCGTTTACCGCGCCGGGTGCAAACGGAGGCCGTGGCAACAGCGTAAGCGGCAGCATCCCGTTGGACTACGTCGCCACGAACCCGACCTGTGCCTATGCGTCCTATCGGCAATATCTGGGATGCGCGTTTGGCGGGACCTCCAGTCTTCTTTCATTCATTGGCCTTGGTGACGGCGTCCCCGTAGCGACGAATGGATCGAATATCAATCAGGTGGCCATTAACGCCCTCCAATTACCCGGCCCCAAGGGCGGCTTGAGCCAGGGCTATTATTTTCCCGGTGCCGTCTTTCAAAGTAATGGACTGCCCCAGATTAGTGGCTTAGCTGTCGCGGCCGTGCCGACCCGCGCGAACGAAGATCAGTACCTGGGTAACGTCGAGTACGTGGTCGACTCCAAGAACACGTTCTTTCAGAAGTTTTTCTATTCCAAGGATCCACAGCTCCAGTCCTTTACTTGTCTTGACGGCATCGGCAACTTGGTGAATAGCTGCGCGCCGGGCGCGCCGGAGAATGTGAATTACACGTCTTTGAACGAAACACTCAAGCTCACCACGGTCGCTACCAGCAACCTCGTCAACGAGGCCCTGTTCTCGTTCGTACGGACCACGACGGTTGCCGTCCCTGGAAACTATATAACGGCCTGCTCGATCGGGGTTGTTCCGCCGCTCGCGAATGGCAACTGCTCCAACATCCCGAGTACAAACAGTATCAATCCGATCCAGCTGCAGATTCCCACTGTTTCTATCGCGGGTCTGCCGCTTCTTGCGCCAGCCGGCGTCGGGGCCGTTGGCTATGCGACCGGTGCGCTGAACACCGGCGGAAATTTCTTCTCGTCGGCAACGAATTACTTCAACACTTTCCAGGCGAAGGACAACATCTCCTGGAACCACGGCAAGCACACCATTCGCGCTGGCGCTGAGGTGGACCGCCTTCAGTACAACTGGACCCTGCCCGGCAGAGGCGGAATGATTTTCCCGACCGTCTCGGATTTCTTGACCAGCTCGAGCGGATCGGCAGCCACCATGACGCCTGGGCCGACCACGAACTCCATCCTCGCCAACTTCTACGGAGAAACTACGACGAATGGCAACAAGCACGACCAGCGGACGAACGAGTTCGCCGCCTACGCGGAGGACGACATCAAGGTGAATAACAGGCTCACGCTGAACCTAGGACTCCGCTGGGAATACGACGGATATCCTTCCGACGTGACGGGACTGTTCACCAATGGATGGGCCTCGCAAGCTGCCTTGGTCAATACGGGTTCTTTCTTTCTCAACAATCCAATTGGCACTCTCGCCGGCTTGGTTGTTCAATCCAACTACAACCCCGATATCAAGGAGTGCGGGGCACCGCTCGCACCGACAGCGTGCGGACTCATCGCACCGGCCGGCATCTTCCCCGGCTACCCAGGCGGAGCGACTGGAGTCTATCGCAACACGAACAAAACTTTGGTCCATGGAGCGCCGATCAGTGACTTCGGGCCGCGAGTTGGTTTGGCCTGGCAGCCCATCGGCGAGAAATTGGTGGTCCGGGCCGGCTACGGCATCTTTTACGACGCCGTGTACGCGAACCTGCTGGCGAACAACAACGGCGGCAACCCTCCGTACAACGCTTACATCAACGGTTCTTTTCCGGGTAACTCGTTGGACATACCCGTTGCTGCCGGTGCGACAGGTGGCATTCTGGGATGGACGCCCCGCACCCTTCACGTGGTTTCTGGGACAGCTGGCACCGGTGCCACTCTGATCCTCGACAACAGCGGCGGGACGGGCATCGGCCCCACGTCGATCTACGAGGGCATTGGCGTTCCCCTCGTGCAGCAGTACAACCTTGACCTTCAGTATGAGGTTGCTCACGACTGGGTTGTGGATGTTGGTTACGTTGGATCGCACGGCACGCACCTCTACGATTGGGCGCACACCATCAATTACGCCGACCTCGCGCCCGGCGCTCCGAACGAGCCGCTGCCCAGCGACAAGCAGGACAGCCGCATGATTCTGGGGTCCGGCGCACCGGGCGTGCCCAATTCCTTCGTGTTTAACGATGTCGGCAACACGAACCCTGCTACCCAGGTTACGACCAACACGTACTACGCCCCCGGTGCTCCGGGAAACGTGCTCGGTCGCGTTCCCTACCTTGGCTTTGCTACTACCGGGCTCTCGCAAACCACGACGCAAGGCGATTCGTTGTACAACAGCCTCCAGGTGGGTCTGAAACATCAGTTTTCTCACGGCCTTTTGCTCCAGGCCTCGTACACCTGGAGCAAGTCGATGACGAACATCAACTCTCCCGAAGCTGGCGGCGGCATCTCGGCCCCCGGCAACGTTCTCTCGGGTGGCGCTTCCAGCAACGACCCACTCGACTTCGCGCAGCAATACGGGCTGGCGGCATTCAACCGCCCGCAGCGCTTGGTGATTGCGTACAGCTACGACCTGCCGTATCACCACACGGAAGGTTTTTCTGGCAAGGCGCTGGGCGGGTGGACCGTTTCGGGCGTCACTACCATCCAGGATGGCGAACCGTTTACCGTGATCGACGGCAATGCAGGTACCATTTTCGGAGCGGGCGGATTCGGTGGAGGCGGTGTCCGAGCTGAATTGGCGTCGGCTAATACGGGGAAGTGCAATTCGTACGGTGTTTGCCAAACCATCGGAGCCGCGACATCCGGCAGCACAGAACAACGCGTGGTGAATGGATGGATTAACGCCAGTGCCTACACTTCGGCTCCTTGCATTGGAGGCACGGTCGTGGGTGACTGTGCCGGTTCCGGCGGCGGTACCGGCTTCGGGGATTCCTCTGTCGGCGCACTCATGGGCCCCGGGC